>CAYNSH010000162.1:0-1664 GCA_964399775.1 uncultured Verrucomicrobiota bacterium | reverse complement strand
GCCGCGCAAAGACCTCTGAGGATGTCCGTCAACCATATTTCTTCTTTTTTCAAGCCTCCCGGGCAGGCGCGGCGATGAGCGCAAGCAGGGGCGATCCGCGCCGTTCGAGGGCCTGGAGATAGAGTCCTTCGTCGTAGGGGATGCGGGTCAGCCAGCAGCGGTGGATGATCCGGATCCATTTGAATGCCAGGGAGCGAATGGCGGCGTTGTGGCCCTTGCCCCGGCTCTTTTGCAGCTCGTAGTAGGCGTGCGCCCAGGCCGAGTGTGCGAGGGAGCAACGAGCGAACTCGTGGAAGGTTTGGCGGAGGAACTTCGGGCAGTTCCACCGCCAGTGCGTCCAACAACTCTTGCCGCTGCGTTCGACGACCGGCGCGATCCCGGCATAGGCCTGCATGTCCTGGGCCGTGGGGTGCCGGGACCGGTCCGAGCCAAACGCGGTGAGCAGGCGCGGCGCGATGACCGCCCCGGCGCCGGGCAGGCTTTCGAAGAGGAACGCGTCGGGGTGCGGCCGAAACAACGCCGCGATCTGCCGCTCGTACTCCACGATGGAGCCATGCAGAAGGCGCAGCTGCTTGGCCAGCATCTGCACGGTCAGCGGATGGACGGCGAGCACGGCGGCATCCCTCGTCAACGGCCTTGCTTCGGCGATGGCGGCGAGAACGCTTTCGATGTGAACGGCGCTGCGGCTGTTGTGGGCGTAGAAGAACGCGCGGATGGTTTGCGGCCGGGCGCGTTGGGCGGCCTCCAGCGTGGGCCATTTCAACAGCCAGTCGCAGGCCATGGGCGTGCCGAGGTCTGTGCCCAACCAGGCCAGCGCCTGCGGAAAGTACAGTTTCAGCGCGGCCTGCATGCGCAAGACGAGCTTGGTGCGCAGGTTCACGGCCTTGCGCCGCTCCTCGTTCAGGAAGCCCAGCGTCCGCGTCTGCTCGTCGTCGGGCCTCCAGACGGCCAGCTTGTCGCGGTGCAGGCGCAGGATCTCCGACAGCAGCCGCGCGTCGCCGGGATCGTCCTTGGCCCGGCTGGGGGTGAACGCTCCGCGATACCGGGCCAAGGTCACCGGATTGACCGGATACAGGTCCAGGAACTCATGGCCCATCAGGGCGTAGATCAGCGCGCCCCGGCTCTGTTCGAGGCACAGCGCCAGCCGCCGGCCCGGATAGCGCGCCTGCAACTCGCCCAGCCACGCGGCCAAGGCTTCCGGGGTGTGCTCCACCACCCGGTGCCGGCCTTCGCCCGTGGCCGCATCCCAGACCCACGCATCATGCTTCTCCGACGCCCAGTCCAGCCCGATCAGCGCCGCGTATTCCGTCGATTCCATCTTGTCCATGCTCTGCTCCTCTTGTAGGGTTGTGTCCGGAGACACGCGAGCCCGCGACCTGCGAAAGCCTTATAGTGGAGGCCTGAACCCGGCCCACCTCTGGAGTGTTCGTTTCAGCCGCTGGCGCATCGTCCCGTTCGATATTCTTTGCGTAGACCTGAGCCGGTCAGGGGGCAATGTTCGTAACGGGCCGACGCGTGTTTCCTCTTTCATCAAACTATCCCAATAGGTCCGCACCCTCCAAACCCGGCGGCGGTTCGGCAGAGTTACGAACAGGCGGGTGCGGGGAGCTTCGCGGGGCTCTCCTCCCCGCCTGTCCATAACTCTGGAGTACCTATAAGGGGGC
>CAYNSH010000161.1:0-1692 GCA_964399775.1 uncultured Verrucomicrobiota bacterium | reverse complement strand
CCCGAATCCTTAGCGAAGGGCGAAACTACCCGCATCGACTCCCGCCCTGAAGGCAGACGTCCCTTTGCGGCGCCGTCGAGTCGGCGCAGAAGTGCGAGAACCCCTCGTTTGGAGGGTCGGTCAAGTCGCGGATACGTGCGGCCGCCCCCGGAATCGCCCCATGGGTGCACACCGGGGCCGGGGCCGCATCCGAATCGGCCCGGGCGGGGCTCCCGGTGGAGGCGGCCGGTGGCCGCTCATTCGAGCGGTGGCCGCGGCCAATACGCCTCGTCCGTGCCTTCCCCTCGTTTGCGCCGGGGCACGAACCGGGAAAGGAACAGCCGCCACCAGCGCAACCAGCCGGCCGGGACACAGATCTTCAGCCGGCGGCGGTTTGCATGGCTGACCACCGTGGCCGGGATCGTCAACAGGTGGCGGATGATCGTCCGGACCCGCCACCCCTGGTGCTCGTCCTCCAGGTCCAGCACCTTCAAGGCCGTCAATACGTTGTAGGCCAGCGTAGCCAGCGCGTAAAAGGCCCGGTTCGCCGTGAGCGACAGGCATGGCGGATGGTGCAGATCCAGGTCCGAAAGCACTTCGCTGAAGCGCTGCTCGCACGCGCCCTTCAGTCGATGCCGCTCGAAGACCGCCCGGGGGGTGCGCGCCGCATCCGGTTCGCAAGCCACGAACGCATACCGCCAGAACATCTCCCCGGCGGCCTTCCAGCGGCAGACTGCGAAGGCCTGTGGCTCTTTCATCCCCTCGGGCATGTGCTTGAGCCATGCGAAGGATTCCTCGACCTCGTTACGGATCCGCGTCTCGCCCCAGGCGCTCTCAGGCAGTTCCCCGGCCATCCGCTCCAGCGGCCCCGTCCACTTGTTGTAGCTGACGCTCCACTGGGAAAAGCCTGCCGCCGCCGTGTGCGCCAGCAACGCGCCTTCGCTCGAGCCGCTGTCGGCGAAGAAGTAGGACCGGCCCGGCTCCCAGAGCTCGCGGTGCGCATCCAGCAGCTCCTTCTGGCACTGCGCTACCGCGCCGAAGGACCCCAGCTCCTGATCCAGCAGGAACGGGCCCGCCCAGAGCGTCTGCCAGGACAGCGCCAGGTCCCCGTTGTAGTTCAGCCGCGCCCCCTCGATCTTCTTGCCATACACCTCGATCTCCGTATCGTCGAAGAACAGCTCCAAGGCCCCGGCATGGCGGACCCGCCCGGCCGCCGCTTGCCCCAGGACCCGCTTCACAAACCACGAGTTCACCGCGCACAGCCCCTGGATGCTCTCCTCGTCCTGGGCCCTCAGCCATTCCGCCAGCGTCGTCTGGTCGGCCGCTTTCTCCAACCCCACCGATTCGAGCAGGACCTTGTCCGCGCCTAGCCGCTCCGCATCCGCCAGGCATACCCCTCCGCTCGTCAAGGTCAGGATCACCTGCGCGCACAACGACTCCGGGTCGAAGCCGGCCCCCTTGCGCCGCCGCGGATCGATGCCCTCCACGCGGGACAGGCGCTCCCAAAGCCCGAAGCGCCGGCACAGGGCGTCCACCAGCACCTGACCGCCATGGGACGTGCTTTTGCCTGTTCCGCCGAGTTCGAAGGCGTACTGCGTCTTGCGTTTTCGATAGTGGGATTTCATGGTTTCCACTATAACCTATAAGGTTGTTGTGTCAAGGGCTTTTTTTAACCCTTCGGACGATTTTTCCCAGCTTGGCTAAGGATTCGGG
>CAYNSH010000160.1:0-1724 GCA_964399775.1 uncultured Verrucomicrobiota bacterium | reverse complement strand
TGAGGAAAATTCCTTCAGGTGCCCGCCCGCCGCGGGCGGGTACCTGAGTAGTTACCATTTCGGGCTGATTCTTCCACGGCATGGAAAATCCCGCTGAAGCGGGACCGGCTTTTTCCCACGCGGTGGAAAACCGGCGGGGCAGGGAATCGAAACTCTGGATGGCGACCGTTGGGCGGGCCGGGAACAGGGCCCGGTTCATAGGGCGCTACCGCGGGTCCAGGGTCAGTGAATAGCGCACCATTTTGTCGGCGGAGTCGTCGTTGGACAGAAGCAGTCCGATGCGAGTTCCGGCGGTCACGTCGGCGGAGAGGGTCAGGGGGCTTTCTCCCTGGCGGGTAGCCAGGGGGGCGGGGGCCCCGGCCGGTTGGAGGGAGGCGCTCACGGTTCCGCCGCCCTGCCAGGTGGCCATGGCGATCAGGTTGCCGGCCGCGGACATGGCGCCGGCGTCGACCTGGCTGGTGCCCAGGCCGGTCACGCGGACGGTTCCGGATCGCAGGGCGATCGGCGCAGGCGCTTCGGGAGCCGGCGGCGCGGCGTTGTCGTTGACGGTGTCCGGGGCCGGATCGCTGCTGTCGGTTTGGCGGCAGCCGGTCCAGGCGGCCATGGCGATGGCGGGCACCAGAAGGAGCAGGCGTGTCCGGGTTCTGTGCAGGGGAGTTTTCATGGCGGGTTGATCCTGTGGGGTTATGGGAGAGGTGTGAGTTGGGCAAGCGGATCTCATTCCTTGACTCCGCCGGAGGTGAGGCCGGAAACCAGCAGGCGCTGGCAGGCCAGGAAGAGGAGGGTGATGGGCAGGCCGGAGAGGACGGCCGTGGCCGCGAAGTCGCCCCAGAGGTAGTTTTGCTCGTAGAGGAAGCTGTTGGCGCCGACGGCGAGCGTCCACTGGTCCGTGCGCTGGAGAATGACGCTGGCGAGGGGGTATTCGCCGATGAGTCCGATGAAGGCGAGGATGAACATGATCGCGAAGATGGGGAGGGACGTGGGCAGCATGATGAGGCGGAAGGTCTGCCAGGGCGTGGCGCCATCGATGGAGGCGGATTCTTCCAGCGAGACGGGCAGGGAATCGAAGTAGCCTTTGATCATCCAGATGTGGGTGGCGATGCCGCCGAGGTAGGCAAGGATCAAGCCGGGATGGGTGTCGAGTCCGATCGCCGGAACCCACCGGCCGACGGCTTCGAGGATGGAATAGATGGCGATAATGGCCAGCACCATCGGGAACATCTGGAGAATGAGCAGTCCGCCCAGGATGGTCTCGCGTCCGCGGAATCGCATCCGGGCGAAGGCATAGGCGCAGGTGGAGGACAGCAGCAGGACCAGGAATGCGCTCGTGGCGGCGATGGTTACGGAGTTCCAGAACCAGCGCAGAACGGAGACGGAAGGCTCCAGCCATGTGCCGTCGGGTTGCGATACCGGCAGGCCCAGGACCATTCGCCAGTGCTCCAAGCTGAAGGTTTCGGGCGTGGGCAGGATGCCGCCGATGGCGAAGTTGCCCTTGCGGAAGGAGATGGAGACCACCATGAACAGCGGGATCATCACCAGGGCGATGAAGCCGACCAGAACGGCGTGTGCCAGGACCAGGCGTCCGCGATGGCCGCGTCCTTCAACCACGGCGGACTCCTTTCGGTGCGGGGGCGGCCTGTGGGGTGGACAGCCGCAGTTGCTGCCAGGCCAGCAGGGCCACCACGATGAACAGCAGCGTGGCGACGGCGGAGGCGAATCCGAAC
>CAYNSH010000159.1:0-1735 GCA_964399775.1 uncultured Verrucomicrobiota bacterium | reverse complement strand
AACACGGCACACTATCACTCCCCGCCCACGCCCGACAAACCTCAAAACGGTGTATACTATTTATAAATACCATATATATACTATTTATAAATAGTATAATCCGGACGTGGCTCCCTGTGAGCGCAGCTCCGCCGCTTGACAGTGCCCGCCCGACTGACGCACGATGCCGTGCAACATGAGCAAAGAAATTCCGATGGAAACCTTGGCGTCGCTGTGCAAGCGCCGCGGCTTTATTTTTCAATCGTCCGAGCTGTATGGCGGAATCAATGGGTTCTGGGACTACGGCCCCCTGGGGTGCGAGCTGAAACGCAATATCCGCGAGGCGTGGTGGAAAGCCGTCGTGCGCAACCGGGAAGATGTTGTCGGCCTCGACGCGTCGATCATCATGCACCCCGCCATCTGGAAGGCCTCCGGCCATGCGGATGGCTTTGCCGATCCCATGGTCGACTGCCGCGTCTGCCGCAAACGCTTCCGCGCCGACCAGCTCTGCGAGGAGCAGGGGCTTGAACTCATCAAAAACGGCTCCGCCTTCGTCCTCCCAGAAGGCGCCCAATGCCCCGCCTGTGGCGCGAAACACCTCACCGAGCCGCGCAGCTTCAACCTGATGTTCAAGACCTTCGTTGGCCCGGTCGAGGATGAATCCAACGCTGCCTGGCTGCGACCGGAAACCGCCCAGGCCATCTTCGCCCAGTTCAACAACATTGTGGCCACCGCCCGGCAGCAAATCCCGTTTGGCGTCGCCCAAATGGGCAAAAGCTTCCGCAACGAGATCAATCCGCGCAACTACACCTTCCGTTCGCGCGAATTCGAGCAGATGGAACTGGAATACTTCATCCGGCCCGACGAGGCCATTGAACTGATATGCGGCAGGGTCACCACTCTTGCGGACCATCCCGATCTCGCCGGCGAACCGCAGGAAAGCTGGGGCTGGGAAGTCTGGCACCGCTACTGGGTGGAGCAGCGCCTAACCTGGTACCGCGCCATCGGCCTGCCCGATGCCGACCTGGAACAGTACTGGCAGGTCGGCGACGAACTCGCCCACTATGCCCGCGCCTGCGTCGACATCGAATATGCCTTCCCCTTCGGCGTTCAGGAACTCGAAGGCATCGCCGCCCGATCCGACTTCGATCTCCGCCAGCACCAAACCCACTCCGGAAGGCCGATGGATGTGTTCGACGAAGCGCTGAAACAGGCCGCCGCCAAACTGGACGATGCCGCCCGGGACTCCTTCACCCAAAAAGTCGTCACGGAATGGACCGCCCGCGGGAAGTCGGCAGACGACGCCCAGGCCTTTGTGACCATGCTGTTCGCCGGCAAATACGTCCCCCACGTCATCGAACCGTCCGCGGGCACTGACCGCCTGGCCCTCGCCCTCCTCTGCAACGCCTACGACGAGGAAACCCTCACCGACGACAAGGGCAAGACCGATACACGAACGGTGTTGCGCTTCCATCCGGCCATTGCGCCCATCAAGCTCGGCGTCTTTCCCCTGGTGAAGAACAAGCCCGAATTGTATGCCAAGGCCCGCGAGATCTTCGCCCGGTTGCAGCGACGCTGGAACTGCTTCTGGGATGAATCCGGCGCCATCGGCCGCCGCTACCGCCGAATGGACGAGGCGGGGACGCCCTGGTGCGCCACCATCGATTTCCAAACCCTCGAGGACGGCACGGTCACCCTGCGCGACCGCGACAGCATGACCCAGGTGCGCTTGAGCGTTGCAGAACTGATTGAAAAA
>CAYNSH010000158.1:0-1932 GCA_964399775.1 uncultured Verrucomicrobiota bacterium | reverse complement strand
GCCTCAGGCGCATTCACCCTGCCAAAGGCGCATTTACTTTGTCCATTGACCTTTTGGGGTTGTGCGCCTCTGTCGGAGAGGGGTACTCTTTCGTCCATGCCAAGAGCGGTGCGACATGAATACCCGGGGGCCGTGTACCACGCGATGAGCCGTGGAAATGACGGGCGGGATATTTTTCTGGGCGACGACGGGCGAAGGCTTTTTCTGGCCACGGTCAAGGAGGTTTGCGAGCAGACCGGGTGGATCATCCATGCGTATGTGTTGATGCACAATCACTACCACTTGCTGTTGGAAACCCCTGAGCCCAATCTCGTGGCCGGCATGAAATGGTTCCAGGGAACCTATACCCAGCGCTTCAATGCCATGACCCAAAGGCGGGGCCATCTGTTTCAGGGGCGCTACAAGGCCCTGCCGGTTGAGGCGGGGAAAGAGGCGTCGTATTTCAGGGAAGTGGGACAGTACATCCACCTGAATCCGTTTCGGGCAGGCTTGGCGGGTGCCGGGACCCCGCATGCGTTGGAGAGCTATGTGTGGAGCAGCTATCCGGACTATGTGTCCGCTGGTCCGGCCCGCCAACAATGGCTTCGGCGGGATCGCCTTCTGCGCGCATGTGGACTTGATCAGAATTCGCCGGGAGCCGCATCCAAATACCGCCGACTGATCGCGGCCCGGATGCAGGAATCCCGTACGGCCGAACCCGATGCCGTTTGCGGGGAGGTCGGGAAGCAGTTGAAGCGGGGCTGGTATGTTGGTGGTGAATCGTTCCGGAAGAAATTAGCGGGAATGATTGGAAAGCGCTCCGACAATTTGCGCGGACTTCAACGTCGCGCCCATGACGAGGCGGAGGCTGAACGCTTGCTTGCGAGCGCCCTTGTGGCGCTGGGGTTGAGCGAAGACCAATTGGCCGGGATGAAATGCACTCAGTTGGAGAAGCAAGCGGTGTGCTGGTTGTTGAAAAAGCACACCACGGTATCGGTCACATGGTTGGCGGCTCGGCTTGGCATGGGGCACCGAACCAATGCATCGCGTGCGGTAAGCGCCTATGATCGCGCGTCCGGTTCGAAAGCGGAAGCTCTCAAGAAAAAAATGCTACAATTCACGGGCTGACCCCTTCTGGGAAGCGGGTGCGGATGAGGTTGTCCATGAAGGCTTCGCGGAATTCGGCATCCAGGCGGCGGCGGGAGGGGGGATCCAGGGCCAGGAGGGGGACGCCGATTTCGCCGGTGGAGGTGGTGATGACGGCCACGCGGTTGGTTCCCGATCCGGCATAGCCCTGAAGTTCGCCCGTGTGGACGAGGCCATTCCGTCGGCGAACTTCGATGGTTTCGCCGACGGTAAACATGGGCTCGCGTTCTTCCATTTGCTGGCGAAGGGTCGCTTGGGCTTGGACCTTGCGGGCCTGGAATTCGATTCGCTGGGCTTCGGCCTCCGCCGCGGCCAGTTCCTCGGGGGTAGGTCTCGCGGGTTCTTCGGGCTCGTCGGCGGGTTCGGGCTCGGCCGCGACTTCGAGGACTTCTGGTTCGCCTTCCACCGCCGCTGCCGGCGGGGGCGTAGCGGCCGGGGCCTGAACGTCCGGCACGAATGGCGGTGGGGGCGGGGGCTCGCTTCGCAGCAGCATGGATGCCGCCAGTGCCGCCACTACGAGCAGGCCCGCGCCGGCGCCCAACCAGACGATTTTTTTGTTGTTCGCGAACGAGGATCCCCCGACTTTTTCGCCGGTGGCCAGATTGTAGCCGCAGTGAATGCACAGCACGGCGTCTTTTTCGATCTGGGCCTTGCAGGAGGGGCAGGCCTTTACGCCGGCAAGCGTTGGGGCGTTGCGTTGGATTTCCATGGTGATTCTCCTGGTTTCTATCCGATTTCGTTATCCAGTTTTTCAATCAGTTCTGCAACACTCAAACACACCTGAATCATACTATCACAATCACACAA
>CAYNSH010000157.1:0-2012 GCA_964399775.1 uncultured Verrucomicrobiota bacterium | reverse complement strand
TTGAGGAGAACATTCCTTAGTACGAGAGGACCGGGAATGACGCACCTCTGGTGTTTCGGTTGTCGCGCCAGCGGCATGGCCGAGTAGCTATGTGCGGAATGGATAAGCTCTGAATGCATCTAAGAGCCAAGCCGACTCCAAGATTGGATCTCCCTTCCCGACCGCGCAAGCGCGTCGGGACTAAAGGCAGGTTGAAGACTACAACCTCGATAGGGCGGATGTGTACGCACAGCGATGTGTTTAGCTAACCGCTACTAATCAGCCGTGAGGCTTGACCATTTCTTTGTCCCCGGCACCGCCCCGTTTCGGCGGGGCGGTGCCGACGGACTCTTTCATGAATGGTTTTCATGATTCGGTATATCCTATGCAAATCCTTTTTTTCCTGGTGGCCATGGCGCGAGGGTAATACCTGTTCCCTTTCCGAACACAGAAGTCAAGACTCGCTGCGGCGATGGTACTGCCTCGCTAGGGGGCGGGAGAGTAGCACGCTGCCAGGATTTTTTTTGAAGCCGGTCCGCTTGTCGGGCCGGCTTCTTTTTTGCCGCAAGGTCGGGAATCAGGGGACAGGGGACAGGAGACAGGGGACAGGGCCTCCTCTGTCGCCGCGCTCGTTGAGCGCGGTTCCACCCGATCCGTCGCCCGCTTCGGCCGCCTTATTCTTCTTCCCCGGTCTCCGGGATCGGAGCGGGGGCATCCTCGGCCACGCGGATAAGATCCAGATGGACCAGGTAGTGGTCGGAGACGTGGCCGTCCACGCCGGGGAGGAGGGTATTGTCGTGCGTGGCGGTGCCGCGTTGGATCGAGACCGGATCGGTGACCCGCCATGGGCCGCTGTCCACCAGGTTTTTCGAGGCGAATGCCCGGTCGAATGCCGACGGCGGAAACACCAGATTGGTGTTGCCGGCCTGCCGGGTCGGGATCGTGGTGCGCTCCTCGATGGGGCGCCCCAGCCACAGGTCGGCAAACGATCCGGCCAGGGGCTCGAGCGACGGATCGGCGGCAAACGATTCGCTGTCGGGATCCACATTGGTGTCGCCCAGGACCAGGGTCGCGGTAGTGCGCGGATAACTGCGGTAGACTTCGGAGAAGAAGTCGGCTCCGAGCAAATGCAGGGCGATGCCGCGCTGGGCATGGTTGCGTTCCGCCAGGCCGAAGTTGGACTTCAGGTGGATGTTGTAGGTCAGCAGCGTGGTGTCGTTGCCCAGGTCGAACGAGGCGCTGAGAATGCCGCGGGCCGGCCGTCCGGCGCCCCGCAGGGCCTGGAAGCCCAGTTGGCGGACGCGCTTGGGCTTCAGCCGCGACAGGACGCCCAAATTGAGCTTGTCGCGCGCGCCGGAACTGCGGCGGAAGTCGGTCACATAGATGTAGTCAAAGGGATCGTCCAACTGGTCGTTGAGAAAGACCAGCACGCGCGCATTCTCGACCTCCTGCAGCAGGAGAATGTCCGGCTGGGCCTCGGCGACGATCTCGGCGGCGCCGCGCGCCTGGGCGACAAACCGCTCGGGGGTGCGTTCGGGGCCGTCCCCGCGTCCGTCGGTGAAATTCTCGAGATTGTAGCTGGCGATGCGGATGCGGTCCGGGACCGGGCGGGCCTCGGCGCCGGCCGCCGGCGCCACAGCCGGCTTGAGGTGGACGATGCGCACACCGGGGCGCGGCTGGGCCAGCAGCCACAGCAAGCCGGCCGCCACCACGAGCAGCAAGGCATATACGCGACGCGAAGGGGCCACGACGATCGGACGAGTCTTCTTCATGGACGCTGTTATGGTCTAAACCGCCCGTGGATTCCAGCGGAAAAGCGCCGGAACAGCCAAGCTACGGATTTCACGGATTGAACGGATCCGAACCAAGGCCCTTCGGATCGAATCCGTCCAATCTCGGCTCCATCCGTAGCCAGATGGTTTTGAGGGGGATCGGACAGCAACCCGCTTGGCGTTCTTGGCGTCTTTGCGTGAGAATATTCCGGGATCGAACAGCCGGAACCGCCAAGCTACGGATGATACGGATGGTACGGA
>CAYNSH010000156.1:0-2012 GCA_964399775.1 uncultured Verrucomicrobiota bacterium | reverse complement strand
CCATGAACACACAAGCTTGGGCAGGTTACGCGGACGCCGAGGTGCTGGGCCGGGTGAGGGTGCGGCTGATCGAGCCGGAAGAGAAAGCGCGATGGGATGAGTTGATCTGTACGCGGCATTACTTGGGCAACGCCGATCTGGTGGGGCGTCAACTGCGGTACGTGGCGGAAGTGGACGGGCAGTGGGTGGCCTTGTTGGGATGGAACGTGGCGGCCTATCACTTGCAGGCGCGCGAGGCGTGGATCGGCTGGACGATCGAGCAGCGTTTGAAGCGGCGCAAGTTCGTGGTGCAGAACAGCCGGTTTCTGCTGCTGACGGACCGGAGGCAATGGCCGAACCTGGCCAGCCGGGTGTTGGCGCTGTGCACGCGCCGGTTGAGCGCGGACTGGGAGGCGGCGTTCGGCTATCCGGTGCTGGTGGCGGAGAGCTTCGTCGATCCGCAGCGGTTTTCGGGCGCGTGCTACCGGGCGGCGGGCTGGGACGTGGCGGGCGCGACCCGGGGATTTCGGCGCCACCATCGCGACTTTTACCAGGCCGATGGCCATCCCAAGGAGTTGTGGCTGCGCGCCCTGCATCCGAAGGCGCGGACCTGGCTGAGGCGCGCGACGCTGCCCGGGCGGTGGGCGCGGCACGAGGACCCGGCCCAGTATTGTCCGTACACGGAGCCGCAGTACCGTTCGCTGTGGGAGCGGCTGAACCGGCTGAAGGACGTGCGCCGGCGCAAAGGCCGGCGCCACCGGCTGGCCTCCACGCTGACCATCTGCGCGTTGGGCACGTTGTGCGGGGCCCGGGGCACGCGGGCCATCGCCGACTTCGCGAGTTACCTGAACCAGACCCAGTTGCGCTTGCTGCACGCCTATCTGAATCCCAAGACCGGGCGGTATGAACCGCCCAGCGAGCCCACGATCCGCCGGATGCTCAAGCAGGTGCCGGCGGCGGACTTCGACGCCGAAGTGATGGCGTGGATGCAGGCCCACGATCCCCGGCCCCTGCGTCGTTTGGCCGTGGACGGCAAAACGGTGAAGGGTTCGCGGCGGGCCGATGGCCGTCCGGTGCATTTGGTGGCGGGGGTTTCGCCCGATTCGCTGCGCCTGGTGGCCCAGCGGCCGGTCGACGAGAAAAGCAACGAGATCACGGCGCTGAGGCCCATGCTGGACGCGGTGCCTCTGGACGGGGTGGTGGTGACCGCCGACGCCATGCAGGCCCAGCAAGACGCCGCCCGTTTCCTGGTGCAGGAGAAAGGCGCGGAGTACTTCTTCAGCCTCAAGGGCAACCAGCCCTCCGTGCAGGCGCAGGCCGCCCGCCGGCTCGACGGCGTTTTTTTTTCCGGGGGCGCCCGCCCAGGCCCGCAGCGAGGAGAAACACCACGGCCGCTTAGAACTCCGTGAGATCTGGGCGCTGGCCGTCGAACCCGACGAGGTGGGGTTCTGCGCGGCGGCCCAGGTCGTGCGCATCCATCGGCGCTTCCAGCATCTGAAGAGCGGCCGGGAAACCGACGAAAGCGTCTTGGGCATCACCAGTCTGGCGCCGGTGGCCGGCGAACGCGCCAACGGCGAGGCCTTGCTCGAGGTGGCCCGCAGCCAGTGGGCCATCGAAAACGGCAACCATTACGCGCGGGATCGCTCCTACGACGAGGACCGCTGCCAAGTGCGGGACCCTAACAGCGCCCAAATCCTGGCCACCTTGCGTTCCCTGGCCCGCTTCCTCGCCAAACGCGGCGTGCACAAACCCCGCGGCGAGCATCAACGGACCACCCCGGCCCTGAATCGTTTCTGCTGCGCGCACCGAAACGCGGCGATTCGCTGGCTCACTTCGCCCAACCCATCGTTCTGAATCCACCGCGCCGGGCCAACGCGGATCCCTCCCGGCTCCGTACGCGCGAAAACTGCGCTCCCAGCGGGAAAATCGCTGCTCCAGACCCATGCAACGGCCCGCCGCCCACTCGCCCCCGCCGATGGCCCCGCTCTTCTTGCGCCGCTTCCCGTCGCTTACGCTTTCTTGACGCAGCCGTG
>CAYNSH010000155.1:0-2045 GCA_964399775.1 uncultured Verrucomicrobiota bacterium | reverse complement strand
AATATCCTTTGTCCCCGGTGAATGAGGGGGAGGCGGGAGGAGCGCTTGCGCTCCGCTCCGCCCGCTTCCCCCTCTTCGCCGGGAGGTCTGCCTTCCAAAGCGAAGGGATGATCTCCCCGCCATTCCCGTTTTCGCGGGATGACACGAGCCTTAGGCTCATCGGCGGGGTCGGCACGGTGACGCCCCATGAGTAAGAATGAGGAGATCATCCAATGAAAAGTATATTCCAACGCGCGAATCCCGCAATCCTGGAATTGTTCGAAAAAGCCGGTTCCCCGGAGAAAGTCCTGTGCGTCCCGATCGACTACGCCAAGCGGGAGCATACGGCCCTGGCCTGCAACGGGGCGGGGCTGCAGCTGCGGGGGCCGTTCACCCTGCACAACACCCCGGCGGGGGTGGACTTCCTGGAGAAGGTGGTGGCGGGGCTGTGCCGGAAGCACGCCATCCGCCGGGAGCACGTGTTCTTCGGCGGCGAGGATGGCGCGTCCTTCACCTTCAACTTCGCCCATGCCTTGGTGCAGAAGGGCTGGCTGGGGATCGGCATCCACGCCCGGGACGCCGCCCGGGAGCGCCAGAACCTGGTGGCGAGCACGGACAACCTCGACCTGCTGGGGATCGCGGCGGTGCTGATCAACAAGAAGTGGGGGCGGACGCTTGCCTCCGAGTGCTCGCCGGCGCGGGTGCTGCGGAATCTGGTGCACCACCGCGCCTCGCTGGTGCGGGCCCGCTCGGCGAGCGCGCAGCGGCTTCATCACCTGGCCGACCAGCTCCTGCCGGGGTTCCTCGACGAGAAGCAAAGCGGGCTGACGCCGTTCACGAAGCCTTCGCTGTGGGTGATGAGTCGCGGCCTGGCTCCGCGCCGGATCCTGGCGCGCAAGCTGGAATCGCTGACGGCGGGGCTGGAACGCTTCATGGTCCGGCAGCCGGCGGAAAAGGCGCGCAAGCTCAAGGAGCTGGCCCGCGCGGTCCTGCCCCCGCCCGCCGGCCTGTGCGACACGCTGCAGGCCAACCTGGATCATGAAGTCACCGTCTATGCGCATCTGGACACGTGCATCCATGCGGCCGAGCAGGACATCGCCCGCCGCCTGGCGGCGACGCCCGGCGCCATGCTGACCACCGTGCCCGGCATCGCCCTGACGCTGGCCGCGGCCCTCTTTGTCGAGATCGGCGATCCCGCCCGCGACCGCGGCCTGGGCCGGCTGGTCTCCTATGCCGGGATCGTGGCGCGGCTCAAGCAGAGCGGCGGGCCGGACCAGGAGGCCCGCACCCATGGCCGCAGCCGCCGGGCCTGCGTGCCCCTGAAACGCTGCGTGATGGACATCGCCCTCAAAATGGGCCAGTACGGCCACCCCGAGCTCAAGGCCGACTTCGAGCGGCGCGTCAACGCGCATCAGGACCCGCGCCTGACCCTGGGCCGGCGCATGCTGCGCATCTGCCGCCATTTGATCCGGCACCAGGACTTCTTCCTGCCGCCCTCGGTGCGCGAAGCGACGGATCCGGACGTCCGCCGGGAGTACATCCTGCGCGCCTGGGACAAGATGCTGATCAAGTGGCGCGACACCGGCGCCATCCGCGAGGCCTTCGCCGACGGCGCTCCGCTGGAAGGCTGGCGCATCACCCTCAATGAAATCTACGGACTGAATCTCTCCAAAACGTCGCCGTACACCGGACGCACGGAAATCCCGTGAACCTCTTTCGGGCGGCCGGCGCGATGGCTTGTCGTACCCTGTCACCCCGCGCCTGTCGCGGGGATGGCTCTGTTGCAGAATGCCACGCGTCCGGCCCGCCTCTATCGTCCCCGGCCCCAGCCGGGGCGGCTACCGCTGGAGGCACCGCGTCGCTCCCGCCCGTTCGGGAGACGGCTTCATATTAGGATGCGGAGGGCGGGGCCGGACGCCGCCACGACGATCCCGGCCGCCTGAGAGGTTTGGCTTCCCGTCTGTCCCTTGCGGACGATCCCGCAAGCCGCGGCCGCCCCGCGGCACCCCCGGACTCTGCCCCGATCACTTTTTCAAAAAATCACTTGCCTCGTAGAAGGCACTCTG
>CAYNSH010000154.1:0-2064 GCA_964399775.1 uncultured Verrucomicrobiota bacterium | reverse complement strand
CGCCCGCGTTGCTCATGAACAGCGCCATCAGCACCCCCGAGGCCGTCACGCCCGCCAACAGGCCGCCCAGCATCTGCTTGCCGAAGATGAACCCGATGACCACCGGCGTCAGAATGCCCAGCAGGGCCGGCACCGTCATCTTCCGGATCGCCGCCGCCGTCGAAATATCCACGCAGCGCGCATAATCCGCCTTGGCGCCTTCCTTGCCTTCCAGCAGGCCCGGAATCTCCCGGAACTGGCGGCGGACTTCTTCGACCATCGCAAAGGCCGCCTCTCCCACCGCCTTCATCGCAAAGGCCGAGAACAGAAACGGCATCATCGAGCCGACCAGCAGGCCGGCCATCACTTTCGGATCGGTCACGTCAATCACCGGCAGGTCGACCGTCTCGCGGAACGCCGCGAACAGCGCCAGCGCGGTCAGCGCGGCCGAACCGATGGCGAACCCTTTCCCGATGGCGGCGGTGGTGTTGCCGACCGCGTCGAGTTTGTCCGTCCGCTGGCGAACCTCCGGCGGAAGTTGGGCCATTTCGGCCAGGCCGCCGGCGTTGTCGGCGATCGGCCCATAGGCATCGACCGCCAATTGGATGCCCGTCGTCGCCAGCATGCCCAGGCCGCCCAGCGCGATGCCGTAGAGCCCCGCGAAGTAGTAGCAGGCGATCACCGCCACCGCCAGCACCAGCACCGGCGCCGCCGTGGAGACCATGCCCACGCCCAGACCCGCGATGATGTTCGTCGCCGCGCCCGTTTCGGAGGCGTCCGCCACGCTGTTGGAGGGGCCCTTGCCTTCGGCGGTGTAGTACTCCGCCAAGAGGCCGATAATCGCACCGGCAATCAGGCCAACCACCGTGGCCAGGAAGACGCCGTTGCTGGTCAACGCCAACGGCACCACACCCGTCGCCGACGGAATGGTGAACTCCCGCGGCAGCATCCCACGGCAGATGAAGAACGTCGCCACCGCCATGATGCCGCACGCGCCGAAGGTGCCCTTGTTCAAGGCCGCCTGCGGATTGCCCCCCTCCTGCGTCTTGACGAAAAACGTGCCGGCAATGGAAAACAGAATGCCCGCCCCGGCAATCACCAGCGGCAGCAGCACGAACTTGACATCCCAGGCGCCGCCCACCTTGATGGTCGCGCCCAGCACCATGGCCGCCACGATCGCGCCCACGTACGACTCGAACAGGTCCGCGCCCATGCCCGCCACGTCGCCGACGTTGTCCCCCACGTTGTCCGCAATCACCGCCGGATTGCGCGGATCATCTTCGGGAATGCCCGCCTCGACCTTGCCCACCAGGTCCGCGCCGACATCGGCCGCCTTGGTGTAGATCCCGCCGCCTACCCGCGCAAACAACGCGATCGAGCTGGCGCCCATCGAGAAGCCCGCCAGAATCGGCAGAATCGTGTCCTTCACGCCCTCCAGCCCCAATACGCCATCGACCTCGACGCCATAGCGCTTCAAGAGAACCAGCAGGGTCAGGGTCAACCCCGTGAGCCCCAACCCCACCACGCTCATGCCCATCACCGAACCGCCGGAAAAAGCCACCTGGAGGGCCGCCGGCAAACCCGTGCGCGCCGCATGGGTCGTGCGCATGTTCGCCGCCGTGGCCACCCGCATTCCAAAAAATCCCGACAACGCCGAGCAGAAGGCGCCGAATATGAAGGCCACCGCCACCAGCTTCACCGGGCCCGAGTTGATGACCCACAGCAGCACGGCCACCAGCACCACCACCAGCGAAAGCACCTTGTATTCGCGCCGCAGGAAGGCCATCGCGCCTTCGCGGACCGCCGCACCGATTTCCAGCATCCGGGGCGTTCCCGGATCCTGGCGGTTGATCCACTGCGTTTTCCACCACGCGAACAACAGGGCAATCAGCCCCGAGGCCAAGGCGATATACGGAAGAGTGTTTATGCTCATCGGAATGTGCTCCTTACCGGTTGTATGTTTGATCGTCGCCGGGAGGGTATGGATTCACCCCTCCCCTGTCAAATCCGAAGCGGAAGAATCGTTTCTGATCCCGAATCCTTAGCGAAGGGCGAAACTACCCGCATCGACTCCCGCCCTGAAGG
>CAYNSH010000153.1:0-2245 GCA_964399775.1 uncultured Verrucomicrobiota bacterium | reverse complement strand
GTCATGTTCGTGATGCTGGGCAGGATCGACGTGGATTTCACCGTGACATAGGTCCCCTCCTGGGTCACCGCCAGGAAATTGCTGGTCGAAAACTCATCGATCCACTTGTGCTCCTTGGCGTCCAGGTAAAGCTCGACGGCATATCCCGCATCCTTGGCCATCAGATGCGGATACATGCTGACGGCATAGTTGCCGGCGACCTTCACATGGCCGACGCCCTGGGGCGCGGCGCGGTCGTAGTCGTCCAGCACGATCGCCTTCACGGCCTGCAGACCGCCCTTGTAGTAGGGGCCCACGGGCGTCACCAGCACCAGGAAGGTATACTCCTCCGCCGGGGCCACGCCAATCTGAGGCCCGCTGCCGAACAGTAAAGGCCGCACGTACAGCGAACCACCCGTGCCATACGGCGGAACAAACTCCAGATTGCCCTTCACCGCCCGCGTGCACGCATCCACGAACAATTCCACCGGCACCTCCGCCATGCAGGTGCGCTGGGCGCTGGTTTGCATTCGCTTCGCATTTTCCTCCGGACGGAACAGGCTGACCTTGCCATCCTGGCGGCGGAACGCCTTGAGCCCTTCGAACGCCGACTGCCCGTAGTGTAGGGCCGTCGCCGCAATGTGAATGTTCAGATGCGGCGATTCCACCCATTCGCCTGTGCTCCACGCTCCGTCGCGCCAGGTGTATTGCACGTGGCCATTCGTCTCCATGTAGGCAAATCCAAGGCTGTTCCAATCGATCTGGGCCATTCGGGGGCTCCTTTCATCTGGTCTGCAAGGCCACCGCCAACGATGGCGTGGCCATTAAATCCTGGGCGACCCGGCGCGCGATCGCTTCGATTTCGTCATCAGACAAAATCCCGGCGGCACAAGGCTCCGGCGGCGGGAGCGGTTCCCCCGGGAAGAGGCCGGACTTGACGTCCGCCGGCACGCCCATGGCGGCCGCCTGGCACAGGGTCACCGCTGCCACGCCCACAATGTCCTGGGCGCTGCATCCCCGCGACAAATCATTGACCGGCTTGGCCAATCCCTGCAGCACCGGCCCCAAGGCCAGGGCGCCGGCCAAGCGCTCCACCAGCTTCACGGAGATGTTGCCGGCCTGCAGGTCCGGAAAAACCAGGATGTTGGCCGCGCCCTTCAGCGGACTGTCAGGCGCCTTCTGCATCGCCACCGGCGGCACGATGGCGGCATCGGTTTGCAACTCGCCATCGATCATGGCCTCGGGATCAAAGGTTGCCGCCAGCCCCTGTGCCAGCCGGGTGGCGCGGGCCACCTTGTCCACCAGCTCGTGCTTGGCGCTGCCGCGGGTCGAGAAGCTCAACAGGGCAATCCGCGGCGGGGTGCCAATCAGTGCACGGTGGGTCTGGGCCGTCGACATCGCAATTTCCGCCAATTGTTCGGCGGTGGGATTGGGATTGACGCCGCAATCCGCGAACAGCAGGGTGCTCTCGCCGGCCATGGTGGGATTCTTCAGCCGCAGGAGAAAGCAACTACTCGCGGTCTGGATGCCCGGGGCCGTCCCTACGCAATGGAAGGCGGCCCGCAGCATGTCGGGCGTGGAGGCGATGCTGCCGGCCACCATGCCGCACGCATAGCCCGTTTCAATCATGATGGCGCCCACATACAGGCGGTTCTTCAGCGCCTGCCGCGCCTGGTCCTCGGTCAGCCCTTTGGAGGCCCGCTTGCGGTGATAGGCCGCCACCAACTCCTCAAAGCAAGGCGGGGCCGTCGGATCAATCACCTCGAAGCCTGACGAACTCACACCCGCCGCCGCGCAAGCCTGGCGGGCCTCTTCCGGCGTGGCCAGAACCGACACCCGCGCAAAGCCCAGGCGCACAATTTCCGCCGCCGCCTTCATCACGCGCGGGTCCTGTCCCTCCGGCAGCACCACACTGCCGCCATAAGCCTTTGCACGCTGGATCAACAACTCCATAGACCGTTCATGCTATCCCCACCCCCCTCTTTCCGTCCAGAAAAACCCGTCATCGCCCGTCATCGCCCGTGATGCGTGACGGATCTACGACTTGGTATGCCATTCAATCCAATATCCAACAGCCCGGCTTGGCAAAAGACGCCTCGCCCCACCGAAACCAAACAGGCCTCCATCCCCCATTATCGCACGAACGACACCAGCGAGTCGTTTCTTCCAACAAATCAGCACTCTCAACCTCTCCCAGATCATAAAATGTTTGTAACTACTCAGGTACCCGCCCGCGGCGGGCGGGCACCTGAAGGAATTTTCCTCA
>CAYNSH010000152.1:0-2360 GCA_964399775.1 uncultured Verrucomicrobiota bacterium | reverse complement strand
TTCCTCCTAATCCCCTCTCTCTCTTCTGATTGTCGGCATTAAAGACACAGCCCTGACCCCTGGTCGCCGTGCGGATGTTCCACGCGGTGGAAAGTATTTTTCCATGCCGTGGAAAATCAGTCGCAAAATTTTCCATGGCGTGGAAGACTGGGGGTGAAGTTTTCCATGGCGTGGAAAAGGTGTTTCCACAGCGTGGAACACTTGGAATCAGAACTTCTTGCAGGACACGATGCGATCGACCTATCAGGCTCTGTACCTTTCGCCGCACCTGGATGACGCGGTGCTGTCGTGCGGCGGGCAGATCGCGGCCCGGGCGAGGCGCGGGGAGTCCGTGTTGGTGGCCACGCTGGCGACGGGGGATCCGACCGGCCCGCTCTCGCCGCTGGCGCAGGAATTGCACGCGGCCTGGGGACTGGGCGGCTCCTGCGCGGCGCGGCGCGAAGAGGATCGGCGGGCCTGTGTCCGTCTCGGGGCGGCTGTCCATCATGTCGACCGGCAGGAGGCGATGTATCGACTCGATCCCGAGACCGGCCAGCCGTTGTATTCGACGCGCGAGTCGGTCTTTGGCCCGATCCATGCCCAAGATGCCTTCCTTCCGGCGTTGACGACAGCGATGAAGAGTCTGCCGCCTGCGGATGTGGTGGTGGCGCCGCTGGGGGCGGGCGGGCATGTCGACCACCGGCTGGTGCGACAGGCCGCCGAGGTGGTGTTTGGGCGTTCGGTGGTCTATTACGAGGATTACCCCTATGCCGGCAAAGGGCTGGCGATTCGCAAATTGGTCTGGCCCCCGTGGCGCTGGCGGTCGCGCACGATGGCGCTCTCGCCGGAGAACCTCCGCGCCCGGTGCGCGGCGGTCGCGGAATATGCCTCGCAAATCGAGATGCTGTTTGCCGGGGCGGAGAACCTCGAGTCGAAGATCGAGCGCTATGTCCGCCGCGTCGGCGGCGAGAGGATGTGGGTGAGGCGCTACCCGGTTCCGTTGGCTTCAACGGGCGGCAGGTCTTCCGGCTCGATCGGGGCGTGCATGGACTGAATCAGGTGGCGGACGTCGTCGATATGGACGAGGCCCAGCCCGAGCATGGCGGCCAGGCTGATGGCGCCGCCGGCCAGCAGCGCCAGCAGGTGCCGCCCGGGCAGCCAGACCACGGCTCCATGCAGTCCGAACGCCGTCGCCAAAATAAACAGCAGCATCCGGCCAATGCGAAGTTGCGGCCACTCGATCCAGCGGTGGACTTTTCCGCGCACACCCAGATAGATGGCCAGGGTGGCGTAGGCGATGCAGCCGGCCAGCGCCACGCCGCGTTCGGCGAGGCGTGGCGCCAGCAGGATGCTGAGGACCAAATGGAGCCCCGCGGCGCAGAGGGTGCCGGCCCCCACCACCGCGCTGCGGTCCATGGCGACCAGCGTGCGGCCGGTGATGACCACCAACAGGTAGAGAAAGGGGAGCGGGGCTACCCAGCGCATGATCGGGGCGGCATCGGCAAATTTGGGGTCGCTCAACAGGAGAATGATCGGCACGCGCCCAATCCACAGCGCCAGCAGGATCGGAATGCCCAGCACGAGCCCGTAGCGCAGCAGCAGGGAAAACGACGTGCGCAGCGGAACGGCGGCGAGCAAGTCTTCGAGGTTGGTTGACCGCACCCGGTTGCGAGCCTTGTAGAATTCCGTGACGAGTACATCCAGCAGCGACATGCCCGTCGTGGCGCCCACCCAGGCGATGTTGAAGCACAACGTGAAATTGGCGACGGCTTCCAGGTTGGTGAACGCCAGCAGGACATAGCGGTCCTGCATCTGGAAGATCCATTCGCCCATCACCATGGGCATCAGCGGGATGCCAAACACGAAGATGTCGGACAGGCGGCGGCGCGAAAAGCGCTGGGCCAGGAGGGGGCGCGGACCCACATAGGCCATCGCCAGGATCAGGCTGCCGAGCAGCCAGACGACCCACAGCCACAACATGAAGCCGACCTGAATGTCGATGAACCACATGAAGCCGGCCAGCGGCAGGAACCAGGCATCCGCATAGATCAGCATCAGCAGCCGGGATTGCGCGTATTGCGACCGCCCCATCAGGAAGTAGACCAGTTGAATCAGGTGGACGGTCAGGATCAGGATCAACGCGCAGGCCACGATGTGACCCGGGGTCAGGCCGAGTTTGTCCGGTTGCCAAGCGATGAGTATTCCGGCTCCGGCCAGGGCGATCAACCCGGTCAGCAGGCCAAAGGCCGTCATCACGGTGCGCAGGGTTTCGAACTGATAGGCAACGGCACGGCCGGGCAGTTTGCGCAGCATGAACTCCAGACTGCCCAGGGAGGTCACCAGTGAAATGAAGGACACCGTCAGCATGACGAGAGTCAGCA
>CAYNSH010000151.1:0-2773 GCA_964399775.1 uncultured Verrucomicrobiota bacterium | reverse complement strand
GAATTGGATATTGGATATTGAGATCCCACTGTCCCCCCATTCGTGTAAATTCGCGCAATTCGTGGTTGGCTGTTCCCTGTCCCCTCCCCACCGACCACCGACCACCGCCTGCCCCCCCTGCCTCCTGTCCTCTCCCCGCAAACAGCCACCCGACGAGGGCGTCGGGTCTCCATTCCTGCCTGGAGCCGGGACGCCCTCGTCCCGCTGTCCCTGGAGCCGGGACGCCCTCGTCCCGCCCGACCTTCAACCTTCAACCTGCAACCTGCAACCCCATCGTTCTTTCTTTGTTCTATTAGCCGGCGCTTTCCTGTTTTCCTGTGTTTCCTGTGTTCCTGCTGGGCGGAATTTCCCTCACTCCGCGGCCATGCGCAGCCGCGGATCGAGCGCGTCGCGCAGGGCATCGCCCAGCAGATTGAACGCCAGGACGACGGCGAAGATCGAGACCGTCACCGCGGTCAATTCCCACCACATGCCCTGCCACAGGCGCAGGCGGGCGGAGGCGATCATCGTGCCCCAACTCGGCTGGCCCTGCGCGCCGATGCCGAGGAAGCTCAAGAACACCTCCGTGCCGATCGAGGCCGGGAAGCGCAAGGTAAACGACACCAGCGCCACATGGATCACGTTGGGCAGAATGTGGCGGAACAGGATGCGCCCGTGCGAAAAGCCCAGGGCCCGCGCGGCGCGCACATAGCCGCGGCTTTTCTGCTGGATCACTTCGGCGCGAATCAGCCGGCACACGCCCACCCACGTCGTCAGGCCAATGGCCAGGAACACTCCCAGAAGCCCCTTGCCCACCACCATGGCGATGGCCAGCACGAACAAGAGCCCCGGAATGGAGGCGAAGGTCGTGGAGAGCCACACCACGGCGTCATCGACCTTGCCGCCGAAATAGCCACCCAGGCTGCCCAGCAGCACGCCGATGGGAATGGCAATCAGCGAGGAGACCACGCCGACCTGGAAGGCGATGCGCGCGCCCTGCACCAGCCGCAGGAAGACGTCGCGCCCGAGGCCATCGGTGCCAAGCCAGTGGGCGGCGCCGGGCGCGAGATGGCGCGCGGCCAGGTTCTGCGCCTCCCAGGGCGGCGTCACATCGCGCCAGGCGTACCAGGCATTCGCCGCCTCGCCCCACAGCGCCGCCAGCACGAACACCGCCAGCACGGCCAGGCAGCCGCGCGACACCCGCCCGGCCCAGACCCGTTGCACCGCCTCGCGGAAAAACGAAACGCCGGCCGGCGCCGGAAGGTCGGGGTCGCCGTTCATGACAGCTTGACCCTCGGGTCCACCCACGCCAGCGCAAGATCCGCCAGGATGTTGGCCGCGGTGAACAGCAGCGCCCCCACCAGCACCACCGCGCGCACCACGTCCACATCCGAGGAATGAATCGCGTTCAGGCTGAGATATCCCAGCCCGGGGATGCCGAAGAAACTTTCGAGCAGAATGCTGCCCGTATAGAGGAACGGCAGCGCCAGGGCCACGTTGGTGATGACCGGGCCGAGCGCATTCTTGAGCACGTGCTTGAACAACACCCTCTCCGCGCTGAGCCCCTTGGCGAACGCCGTCTTCACGTAGTCCTTGTGCATCTGCTCGAGCAGAATGGTCCGGTAGAACCGCACATTGACGCCCAGCCCCGTCGCCACGCCGATCAGGACCGGCAGCAGCAGGTGGCGCCACGATTCGAATCCCCACACCGGGAACCACCCCAGCCGATAGGCCAGGACATACTGGCCGAACACGATCCAGATCAGATAGTTCACGCTCATCAGCCCCACGCAAACGGCCACCAGTCCGCGGTCTAGCCACGATCCGCGCCGATACGCGCACAACAGCGCCAGGGCCAGACTCACCACCAGCTCGATCAGCAGAATCGGCACCGTCAGGGCCAGGCTGGGCCCGATGCCCGCCCGCAGCAGCCGCCCCACCGGCTGGTTCAGGCTGGTGCTGACCCCGAAATCCAGCCGCAGAATGCGGCCCACGTAGTCCCAGAGCTGGCTGTCGAACACATGCCGCGTCGCCCGCTCCAACCGGACGCGCCGAATCTCCACCGCGCCGCCCTCCGCCCGGAACTCCACGTTTTCCACGCTGTGGAAAACCGTTTTCCACGCTATGGAAAATTCCGCCCCGTTGTTTCCACGCCGTGGAAAATGGTCCCCGTTTTTTTCCACGCTGTGGAAAACTCTTTTCCATGCCGTGGAAAATCGGCCGGATTTTTTTCCATGCCGTGGAAAACCCTCCCCGCGGCCTTCGAGGGTCAGCCGCCAGGTTTGGCCCTCGGGCAGCGGGAAGGCCAGCGGCAGAACGAGTGTTTCGCCGTCCTCCAGGCGCAATCCGCCGGATTCGGGCGCGCCCCAGCGCGCGCGAACGCTGGGCGGGGCGGTGTCGAAATCCACGGCTTCGAGCGCGCGGGTCGAGGTCCAGCGCCCCAGGAACAATGGCTTGTCGTAGCCGCGCGCGGCATCGAATTCCGCCAGCGCGCGCGCGCTGGCATTCTGCCCCAGCACCATCGCCGCGGGGCTTCCGCCCACCACATTGAACAGCACAAACGTGATCAGGACGACTCCGGCCACCGTCGGAACCGCCTGCATCAGCCGCCTGACCACATAGCGCCACATCGAAGGCGCACTATGCCCCATCCCCCGGACAAAACCAATCCGGAAGCGAAGGGGAAGTCAGAGGCCAGAGGCCAGAGGTCAGAGGCCAGAGGACGGAAGACAGGGGTCAGGGAAACAGCCAAGCAGGAACACAGGAAACTCAGGAAAGCAGGAATACGTCAGCG
>CAYNSH010000150.1:0-2779 GCA_964399775.1 uncultured Verrucomicrobiota bacterium | reverse complement strand
CGCCGTCATCCCGACACACTTCGTGGTCGGGATCCACGGCTGGGCTCCGGGTGGAACTCGCTCGCTGGCGCTCGCTCGCCTGCGCCTCGGGCGTTGCCCTCGGCGTGAAGATCGGCGGGGTTCTTCGCGGCGTTCTGCCGCGCTCTTCCGCCCTGCGGGCTTCGGGTGGGGGCGCGCGCGGTTCCCGCTTTCATGCCCCCTGTTTTCTCGCCGAATTGGAATATGGACTTGCCTATCGAGCGAAACACGGGAAACTATATGGAAATTGGAAACACCAAGAAGCGATGAAGAACATAATCCATTCGTTGGCGCTGGTCGGCAGCCTGATCGGGACATCATTCCTGCTCTGCGCCGGTGTGGCTTTCCTTTGCGACGATCCCGGAACGGTGCGCACCTTGTTTCTGGCGATGGGATTCGCGTGCTTGGCCGGATCGGCCGTGGCGTGGTTCTTCTCGCGCGTGAAGATCGAGTTGAAGAGGCGGGACGCCATTGCCACGATTGTGTTCTCATGGCTGTTTTGCGGACTGATCGGCGCAGTTCCATATCTGGTGCTTGGCACCTGTGCCGACCCTGCATCGGCCATATTCGAAAGCTTCTCGGGGTTCACGACGACCGGCGCTTCCGTATTGTCCGGGTTGGAGGCGCTGCCCCGTGCCGTCCTGTTTTGGCGGCAGCTCACGCATTTCCTGGGCGGCGTCGGGATTCTCATCATGTTCATCGCCATCCTGCCCTTCATCGGCGCGGGCGGCGTCCAGCTATACAAGGCGGAAACGACCGGGTTCATGGGCGAAAAACTGACGGCCCGCATTGCGGGAACCGCCCGCATCATCGTGGGCATCTATCTGTTGCTCAATGTGCTCTGCGCGCTCGCCCTCAAGTTCGCCGGTCTGTCCTGGTACGATGCGGTGTGCCATGCGTTCGGCACGATCGCCACCGGCGGATTCTCCACCCGCACCGACAGCATCGCGGCCTTCCACAGTCCGCGGGTGGAGTGGATCATCGCCGCCTTCATGTTCGTTTCGGGGATCAATTTTGTCGCGCACTACCGCGCCCTCAAAGGCGAACCCGGATACTATTTCAAGAGCAGCGAAATCCGCCTCTTTGCCTCGCTTTGCGCGGGGACGATACTCGTTTCCACCCTCCTGCTTCTGCAGCGCTTCGGGGGCGGCGTGGCGGACACCCTGCGAGCGGCGGCCTTCCAGACCATTTCCCTGTTCTCCACCACGGGATTCACCACCACGGACTACGACCTCTGGCCCGCCGCCATCAAAATCGCCTTCCTTGCCCTGATGGTGTTCGGCGCCTGCACGGGCTCCACTTCCGGTGCGATCAAGTCGGCGCGGATCGTCGTTGCCTGGAAACTGGTGGTCCGGCAACTGCGAATCTTCATGCAACCCTCGGTCGCGTTGGCGGTCAAATACGACGGCGCAATCGTCGACGACGACCGCGCCCTGAAAACCATCGGCTACATCTGCGCCTATGTGGTGGCCCTCGTCATCGCCACCCTTCTTCTCAGCCTGTACACGCCGGACTTCATGACCGCCGCCTCATCGGCCATTGCCTGCCTGGGCGGCGTCGGCCCCGGCATGTCCGCGGCCGGGCCCACCGAAACCTTCGCCCATTTCCCGGCCGTGGCCAAGATGGTGCTGGTGGCCTGCATGCTGCTCGGCCGCCTGGAAATCTACGCCTGCCTCGTCGTGTTCTACCCCAGCTTCTGGAGAAAATGAGCAGCCCCGGCATCCCCATCGACTTTCCGCCGGTTTCTGCTAAAATCCCCCCCTTAACCTGAAGGGAGAACCGTTGCACGCCTCTGAATTCATCGCCAAGTGGAGAAAAGTAGAGCTCAAAGAACGCTCCGCCGCGCAGGAGCATTTCCTCGACCTGTGCCGGATGCTCGGGCATCCCACGCCCGCCGAGGCCGACCCCACGGGTGAAACCTTCTGCTTTGAAAAAGGCGCGGAAAAGCACGGCGGCGGCGACGGCTTCGCCGATGTCTGGAAAAAGGATTTCTTCGGCTTGGAATACAAGGGAAAGCACAAGGATCTGGACAACGCCTACAATCAGCTCCTCCTCTACCGCGACGCCCTCGCCAGTCCGCCCATCCTCGTCGCCTGCGATCTGGACCGTATCGTCATCCACACCAATTTCACCAAGACCGTATCCGTAGCGCACGAAATCCCGCTCGAACGCCTCGGCGACCCGCGCAGCCTCGAAATCCTCCGCGCCGTCTTCTTCGACCCTGAAAAACTGCGGCCCGGAAAAACCAGCGTCGCCATCACGCAAGAAGCCGCGCAGCACTTCGCCGACATGGCCGAATCCATGCGCAAGCGCGGCCTCGACTCCGCCGAAGTAGCCCATTTCCTCGACCGAGTCGTTTTCTGCCTATTCGCGGAGGATATCGGCCTGCTGCCCAACCAGATTTTCACGCGCATCACGGAAAAGTCCGGCGGCGACCCCGCCAAGTTCGCCCGCTTCATCGCCCAGCTATTCGAGGCGATGGCCAAGGGCGGCGAATTTGGCCTCGAAACCATCCGCCACTTCAACGGCAATCTGTTTGACAGCGCCACCGTTCCCGACCTGACCGCCGATGAAGTCACCCGAATCACCGCCTCCGCCCGGCTGGATTGGAGCGCGGTCGAGCCCTCCATCTTCGGCACCCTGTTCGAGCGCGGATTGGACCCCGCCAAGCGCTCCCAGCTTGGCGCGCACTTCACGGGCAAGGAAGTTTCTAAGTCTTCAATACTGTTGTTTAAATTTGCCCAGCCTAGTTCATTAATTA
>CAYNSH010000149.1:0-3051 GCA_964399775.1 uncultured Verrucomicrobiota bacterium | reverse complement strand
GTCCCGTCCTCCGAAGCCTTGGCGAAGGGGGAAGCCTTGGCGAAGGAGGATGCCTCCCCTCGCCCCATCTTTGTGTTCTCTGCGTTCTTTGTGGCGAATCCTCCCGGCTGCCCCTTTCAGCCTTTCCGCTTTTCCCTCAGCCACCGGCTGCCTCGGACCTCGGCACCCCTCCCCCTTCTGCGTCTTCTGCGCCTTCTGTGGTTACCGGGCTGCTCCGTCTGTCCGTTCAGCCTTTCAGCTTCCCCTTCGCCTTCCCTTCATCATTCGACATTCGAAATTCAATGTTGGTTATTCCTGCCCTCCATCCTGCCCTCCATCCTGCCCTCCATCCCGTCCTCCGTCCCGTCCTCCGTCCCGTCCTCCGTCCCGTCCTCCGTCCCGTCCTCCGAAGCCTTGGCGAAGGGGGAAGCCTTGGCGAAGGAGGATGACCTCCGACCTCGGAATTCGCCCCTCGCCCCCCTCGCCCCCCTCCCCCCTCCTCAACCTATCGGCCCAACGCCGCCAGCAAATGGTCCTTCTCGATCCATTGGGCCTCTTCCGGATTCTCCAAGAACGGAGCCACGTCGTCGCGAAGGACCCTGGCGTCGAGCGCTTCCAACCGCCTCTGCACGGCCTCCCGCCAGCGCTGGGCATCGTGTTTTCCCCTCCCCTCGGTCTGGTCCAAGGCATTCTGCAGCAACACCAGATTCGGCTCCACGGGCGGGCGTTGGGCCCGGTACCACAGCGCGTCGTACCAGTCGCGGCCCTTGGGATAGGCCCGCACCAGCAGCGCATGGACTTTCCCGGCCATCAGCGACGGCAGGTCATGGTGTCGCAGAGCGAACACCCGGTGCCGGTTCACGATATCCGTCGCCGTCGCCGCTCCCGCCGGTGGACGCGTATCCACTTCCAGCTTGATCGAGAGCTTCTGATCCGGCATGGCGGAAAGGCCAACGGCCTGGAGCAGCCCCGCGAACCGGATCCACGCCACGTGGACTGTTTTGCGGTCGTTCCAGGTCATGGCGACGTCGAATCCAGCCGCCGTCAGATCCTTCTTGGCCTTGTCGAGCCATTTCACCGGATCATAGCCGGCGGCCGCTTCCATGGAAAAATCCAGATCTTCTGAATACCTCGGCAGGTGGTAGAGAAACCGCAGCGCGGTGCCTCCGACGAACGAGAGGCAGGTAAACGCCTCGCTCTCGTGAAGCGAGCGCAGGACGCACGCCTGCATAAATTCGCGCAAGACGTTCAGCTTCCGCGCTGGATCGGCCTTTTCGCGCGCCACGGCCAAGGCTTCGTCTCTCACAACTCCACCGTCCCCTCTTCGGTTTCCGCCGCCAAGTTCCGCCAAACCCGCACGGCGGCAAGCAAGCGCGGCGAATCGAACCGGCGGGCGAACTGCGCCAGCCGGCGCGGTCTCACCACGTCAATATTCTGGAAGCGCATCGCCTCCATGCGCTCCGGCGTCCACGGGCCCTTCGCCAAATGCCAGGTATCCAACAGCGCCTTCTCCGGCGTGGCCACCTGCACCTTGGCACCATCCACCTCGACCGCCTGACAGCCAAAAAACGCCTCCGCCTTGACGTGTCGGTATTCGTAGGTTCCCGCCTTATTTGCGAATCGCCGGGGCACGCGGGAGGTCACGGAGGTATAGGTGACCACTTGTTCGGGAATCAGCCCGTACAACCCCAGCGCCCAGAGCCCGCTCAGGTAGGAGGGCGCATGGAGGGCATTGGCCAGCGCCGCCGGGTTGAGCGGCTCACGGCGATGGCTCTCCGGCCAGGCATACATCCCCCGCTTCAGGGGCCACAACTTGCCTTTCGTCGCCCATCGATGCAACTGTACCCGCAGCGTGGTCCGCGGCTCGCCGAACAACTGCGCCACCATCGCCAGATCGAAAAACGCCTGCCCGCCCAACCGCTCGAATAGAGCTTCATAGGTCATGCGTGATAAGATACATAAAGGCTTATTATTGTAAATGAAATAATTCAGTCGTTTCCGGCCGGTTGCGGGTTGGGTGAATCAGTCTGTCCAAGCCCCCCACGGGTTTATCCCTTGGGTGAATCAGGTCAAGATGAGACCGCGACAACCACGAATCGCTCGAATCTTCACGAATGGAAGACAGCAGGTTGAAGGTTTCGCTGACCACAGACTACTGACTTCTGACTTCTGTCCTCCCTGCCCTCTGACCATGTCCTCCGTCCTCCGACCTCCGTCCCCTGTCTGCAGTCAAATCAGCGGATTCCGCCATCGAAGTCCTCGAAACCGACTGAAGTCCCGATCCGTCGAATTCAATTCGCAGCCATGCTCCATCGCCAAGGCCGCCAAATGGGCATCGGTCGTCAAATTGCCCCCGGCCTGGCCCGCAATCAGCATGGTTTTGAAATGCTCCCAGTGCGATTCCGTGGGCTTGACGATCCGCACGCACGGCTGGGCCAGCCAGCTTTCCACTCGGGCCACGGCCTGCTCCAGGGTCAAGGGATTTTCGAAAACACGCGGGTTGGTACCAATCCGGATAAAGGCATTCAGGACCGTCCAGCACAGACACACGGGGTCGTTCCCCGATAACTGACCATCCCACCACCGGCAGGCGGACGCATGCAAGGGGTTTCCGTTGTCCTCCGCATACAGCAGGAGGTTGGCATCCACCAGGATCACCGATAATCCTCCCCCTCGACCTGAGCCAGCAAATCCCGGACGTTATCCAGGTTCCGCCCTGGCTTCAGGCCTAGCTTGCGGGCCCTTGTGCGATAGGGCCGAGAGGCGGCCGGCCGTTCCACGACCTCCAGGCCGGCGCGCAGCGCTTCGTTCACAACGCGACGGAAAGGCAGCCGCCGTGTTTTCGCCGCCGACCTCGCCCGCTCCAGCACGTCGTCATCCAATGGAAGGGTTGTTCTCATGGAAGCACTTTAACATCATCTGATATGATGTCAAAGCATCAAGATCGGGTTCCACGCGGGTTGAAGGGTGCAGGAGATGGGGTTTCAGGTTGAAAGTTGCAGGTTGCAGGTTTTTGACCCCCACGGGTTCACCCCGTGGGTGAATCAGGTCAAGACGAGAGCGCGACAACCA
>CAYNSH010000148.1:0-3086 GCA_964399775.1 uncultured Verrucomicrobiota bacterium | reverse complement strand
CCGGATTCTACCTTATCCAAGGCACTTTTTTGTCTAGCCAACGGGGTGCACTTCAGGCCTCCCGCTATGGAATACAAATATACTTTACCATCGCGTTTTCACTATTCTGTCTGGCCAACTACAGGATCCTTCATAAAACAGCCGCATGGGTACGCGTTCTTATTGTCGCTATCCTATCCGCTATTCTTTCCTATGCATCTTTCCCGATAAGCCTCATAATATTTCGTACAGTTTACGTAATGGCAGGGGGACGGAATGAATTCTGAGCCCAACAATGGGGTCCAGCGTACCCTCCACAAGGTGTCGGGTCCGCTGACCCCTGACGTTGGACCCAAGACAATAAAATGATGGATTACGCGAAATTACCGATGGCAAGCGCGACACCCAATTATCCGAACAAAATTACGCCAGGCGGACGGCTACACGCCCCCGCGAGTCTAAAAATATGAAAAATGAATCAGAAAAACGCAAAAACGGGCTCTACGAGCCCGAAAATGCGATTTTTGGGGCATTTTTGATGATTTTTGGCGCCCACCGCATGAAAATCAGCCAAGAAAACAAGAAAATTCGGTCCAACAACCATTAAGCCCCCGGTAGCACAAGGGCAAAGTGGGTCCTGAAACGGATTTTGTTTCAACCCGTCTGGCCATTCCCAAGCAACCGGCTCCGGCTTGCATTCGCGGCGCGGCATTCAACCAAACAACCATGCAGGCTCACTCGGGATGGGCCCAGGGCGCCGAAGCGCTCCGGGCCGTCCCTAGCCGCGGGCCCGTGGGCTCGCGGCGGCCAAGAATTCGACTGCGGTCAACCCTGATGCCACCCATTCACGCGTGAGGGCGGGCTTGGCCCGGCCGAAGCCGGGACTCCCAGTTTTTTGCGGGCTCGGACCAGGGGCGGATGCCATCTTGCTGGAGACTATGAACAAGTGCCCGCGACGCGAAGGCCCATTCAAAGGCGCTGGGCTGGCCCGGCCATCCACGAGAAACACCGGGCTCGAAGGCCCAAGGATGCGGGTTCTCGTTTTCACGGATTGGCCATAGGGCGTTCCAGTTCGAACTTCGGGCTCATTCGCGTCCGGGCGAAATCGGTTCGGACGGGGGCAGGCCGGATGCGCGCGGCGGCCGGAAAGGGGCGGGGATCCGGCCCGGGCGGCGAGAATGGGCCACCCCGATCTCGTCGGAGCCGGTCGGGACGGGGCCCCGCCCCTTTCCCGATCCTTGCCATCGCCGCGTTGCGCGTGCATGCCTGTTGCGTCCGTTCCCGGATCAGATGGAGGTGGCGACGACGCGCTCGGCATCGAAGACGGTGCCGCTTTCGAGCATGTGGTAGACGGCGCGGGCCAGCTTGGCGGCCAGGATGGCGTTGCCCCGGTACTTGCCGTGCTTGGCCACCAGCCGTTCGGCGTACGGCTTGAGCAGCGGATGGTTGCGCTTGGCGATGACGGAGGCCTCCCCGAAGGCCCAGCGCAGGTAGGCGTTGCCCATCTTGCCGCCGCAGAGGCCCTTGAGTTTGCCCGCGCTGGCCACGGAGCCCTTCGCCAGCCGGCTGTAGCTGATGAAGTCCTTGACCGTCGGGAACCGTTTGACGGTGTCCATTTCGAAGAGGATCGTCAGCGCCAGCACCCGGCCGATTCCCGGCACGGTCAGCAGCAGCCGATAGTCGCGGTCTTCGTGTTGTTTGGCCAGCCGCTCGGTCTCTTTGTCGAGCTTGTGGATCTGCCGGTCGTAGGCGCGCACGATCTCCAGGTCGCAGCCCGCCCCGAACCGGTGCAGCGGGTTGGCGTACTGAGCCTGGATGCGGTCCTCCCAGACGTCGCGGTTGTGGCCGCTCTTGGCCGCCGGCGCCAGGCCCTCGGCGGACTGCTTGGTCGACACGTGGGCCAGCACTTCCGAGCGGCGCCAGACGTAGCTCATCCGCTGTCGCAGCAGCGCCCGCATCGGTCGCCGTTCGGACGGATAGACGTAGGCCGGCGGGATCAGGTTCGTCCGCAGCAGGTGCGCCAGCTTCTCCGAGTCGAGCCGGTCGTTCTTGTTCTTGCCCCCGTGGATGTGGGCGAGGTACAGCGCATGCGCCAGCACGAACCGGATTCCCGCCGCGAAGCAGGCGTCCGCCAGCCAGTACCAGTTGAACGTGCATTCGCAAACGACCGTCAGGTCGTGCAGATACGGCTTCGCCAGCTTCAGGAAATGCCCGAAGTCGTTGCCCTTGACGTTGCAGTGGACCAGGATCTTCCCCTGCCGGTCCATGATGCAGACATACATCTGTTTCGAGTGCAGGTCGATTCCGCAGTTGAATTCCGTCGTCGTCGTGTAATACTTCATCCGTGCCTCTCCTCTTTGAGTGTGTTTATTCATTGGGACCCGCGCCAGCGGTGAGCCCGCTACATCATGCACCTTGGAGGAGAGGCCCCGCCTCCCCTGAAAGGGGCTTTGAGGAGATTCAAGGGGTTCCAGTCTACGACCCACAAGCTGCCGCTATGCACACCCTTCCGCTCGCTACACACCTACACCGTACAGCCGTGGGTCGAGCCTGAACCCTGACGTTGGGCCAATGACAATGAATATAAAGATTTTAGCCCTATTCCTCCTCATGCTATCGCCACTTGCAACTTACGGCGATGACTCCCCCGTTGACCTGACCTATTCGTTTATACTGACCAATCGCTATGGACAGGACTTCCTTCTGATCGCCCCCGATAATGATGATGTACACATCGGTGTTATAGGAAAAAGGTTCACCCCTTCACCGCTTACAGCAGAAGCCCGTGCAAACTGGCCTGTCGGTGTATGGATGACGACAAGCAGCCCACCTGATGACCCTTCCCGGATAAAATGGAAGTATGAGTTGGAACTAACCACTGACGGTATCGCTCGTTTCCAAGAGGAAGAATACAGGAGGACTTTTTCACAGGATCTAACAGAGGTACTCGAAGACTGGAGTCTAACGCGCACCCTTCACCTATCCGGTACATGGCGAATTACTGAGAGAGGGCGCGGAGAAATCCACTTTAACATCCAAAACGAAAAGGCCCAACAATGTAGGGATTAGTAGCGTGCGAAGCCACGCTGCAATCCCGGGTTGAACAA
>CAYNSH010000147.1:0-3729 GCA_964399775.1 uncultured Verrucomicrobiota bacterium | reverse complement strand
TTGGCGTTCTTGGCGTCTTGGCGTGAGAAATTTCCGGGATCGAACAGCCGGAACCGCCAAGCTACGGATTATACGGATGGTACGGATTCGATCCGAAGACCGATGGGATCGAACAGTCGGTACGGCCCAACTGCGGATCCCGAGCTCTTGTCCAGTTGAGACGCAATGGGGTGAGGGGAAGACTAAGATACGAACTTGCTGGACAGGGTATCCCAGGTGCGCGTTGTGTCATGGTGCGGCTCAAGCATACGCCAGACGCCCTCTGGGTTCAGGAATGGTCCGTCCAAGATCCTTGGCTGTGATAATCCATTCCTGAATCACTTGTTCCGCGTTGGAAAGGGCTTCCTGATACGTTTGGCCGTCGGCCATGCAGCCGGGAAGCTCCGGCACTTCCGCAACGAAGGCGCCGTCTTCATCACTCCAGAAGATAATAATTTCGTACTTCGATGCCATGGTACAGCTTCCCTTGGCTTCCCATGCCGGAAAACTATCACGACAGAGTGTCGTCGTCCATACCCATTCTTCACTACCCATTCTTCACACCCGCCCACACCCGCCCACCACCCACCACCAATGGAGACCCGAGCCACGCTCAGCGAGCGCAGCGACAGGATTTCGATCCCCATGACCTTGTGTCATGGGTGAAGGAGGTCGGACTTGTGTCCGGTGATATGGCCGACCTGATTCACCCACGGGTCTAGCCCGTGGGGGTCTGGCCCGCCGTTTCAACCGCTATGGCGGGCAAGCAAGCCCGTTGGGCGCGTTGGATCCAAGATCGACAGCCCTGACAGCCAGCTACGGATTGCACGGATTTCACGGATGGGAACCCTGGGTTTCCGGATCGAATCCGTACCATCTCGGCTTCCATCCGTGCCGGCAGCCGCCCGCCGGGCGCGGCAGATCGAAAGGCCCCGCGCTCAACGAGCGCGGCTACAGGGGATGGGGGAGAAGAAGGCTGCCCCCGCCCCCCCCCCAGGACCTTGCGTCATGGGTGAAGGAGGTCGGCCTGTCGCTAAAAAATGACAGAAAAAAGAAGTTGGCACAACGTTTCGATTCTCGTATATTGTTGGCGTGGAAAAGTGGCCCGGTGTGTGAATCTTTGGGCCCGATATCTGTACAAAAGGCGGTTGCATCCATGAAAAAAGCGCTTTGCATATTGACGGTGGTCCTGGTGTCCATGAGCCTCCTGCCCGCGTGGGCCCAGGAGGAACTGGAAGTCATGGCGCTGAATACCATCGGGTATATCAAGAAGGAACTGCCGGCCGAAGGCAAATTGATCTGCCTCAGCGTGCCGCTGTTCAACATGTCAGAAGCCGACAACGTGTTTGGGCGGATGTCGTTTGCTAAAGAGGTGCCGGCCGGCTCATCTGTTTCATTCTGGAACGAGGTGAGTCAGGTTTGGAATAGTGGCATTAAGAGCACCAAAGGATGGGCGCCTGGAGAGTCCAATTACGTCATCAAGGCCGGGGAGGCGTTCTTCCTGAAGGGGCCTGCTAGCAGCGTGGAACCCACGGAGATCACCATTACGGGTGAAGTTCCTCCGGATACGACTCTTTCCCGCACTGTTGTGGGCGCATCGATGCTAGGTACTGTGGCTAATCCCTTTCCCGTCGATTTTAAGTTTGGCGCATCAGAGTTGGCAAAGAATTCAGCGGCGGGTTCATCCGTGGCATTTTGGAACGAGTTGAACCAGGTTTGGAATAGTGGTATCAAGAGCACTAAAGGCTGGGCGCCAGGGGAGTCCAACTATGTGGTCAAGGCCACAGAAGGATTCTTCTTGCGGGAGGCGGGAAGCCCAACGGAGTGGGCGGTTGACAAGCCCTATACTTGGCCGTAACCGTTCACATGCTGAACGAAAGGACGCTCCGAGGCGTCCCTTTTTCGTTTCTGGCGACTGTTCGGGTAGGGCGAAGCTGCCTGGGCGCCTTGGGAGGTTTCTGTCGCGCCGCGCCGGTTGGTTGCCAGAGCCCGGCTCACCCGGAGGGTTCGCCCTACCTTGCCGCTCTTGGCCGACCGTAGTTTTGTTTTCGAGTCGCCAGGTCATCGCCCTGGCCTTCAGGCGTCAGACCCCATTTCCGCCGGTAAAACGGTTTTTACATATTTTGAATAATTTCGAATATTCCGCTTGCCATCCGCCTTCGGATTCGGCTATCTTTGCGCCCGAGCGTTGGGTCAGATTTCCTCCGCTCAACAGTTTCAAAAAATACGTAAGAAAGAATACGACATCATGAAAAAGCTCGTTCTGGCTTTGATGGTTGTGGCCTGTGCCGTCTCGTTTGCCTCTGCCGCCGTCGGCATTGATTGGTTTGTAGTTTATGGAGCCTATGACAGTGATGCGCTCAACGTCACGGGCGATGACAACCCTCTTTTGGACAGCTACAGCGTTACTTGGCAGCTCATCTATGCCGGGGCGAATGATCAGGCCGATCCCATTGACTTGAGCAACAGTGCCAATGGCTGGGTCGGTGGCGACGATGTCGTCTGGGGGTCCCGTGAAATTCCTCGGTACGGCGGAGACGCCGGTGATGGCACCTCCTATAGCAACTGGATGCTGAGGGAAACTGGTGATACTACTCATGTAGACATGGATTGGGACACCGCCGGCTATGTATTCCAACGCGTATTCCAAGGCGCGCCTCAATTGGGCAGTTGGTATTATGAAACCGACCTTGTGGAGTTAGACACCAATTACGATCCCGGGGCTGGAGCTCAAATTTTCACGCCGGACACGTTTGACGCGGGCTTCCAGCCGACCCAGCAGATTCCGGAGCCGGCGACGATGAGCTTGTTGGGGCTTGGGGCGTTGGCGATGGCGATGCGTCGCCGTCGTTCCTGATCCGTCGCGCCTAGCGCGACTGCAGCCCGGCCGGATTTTCCGGCCGGGTTTTTCTTTGGCTCGACGCAGGGATTTCGACCCCCATGACCTGCTTGCCCGCCGTAGCCTTGGCGAAGGCGGGTGTCATGGGTGAAGAAGATCGGACAAGCGCCGGGTGATATGGCCGACCTGATTCACCCACGGGGCAAGCCCGTGGGGGTCTCGGGGCGGGCCACGGCTCTTCGGATCGAATCCGTCGAATCCCGGCTCCATCCGTAGCGAAATGGTCTTGAAGGGGATAGGGGAGGCCGAGGATTGAGGTCGGGACGGGAAACAGCCAAACCACGAATGACCCGAATATCACGAAAGGGGGAACGGGTTGGAGTGCGGCTTGTCTCTAGCTGCGCCCGGTGGGCGCGGCGGATCGGGATCGGAACAGCCGCCGCGCTCAGCGAGCGCGGCTACAGCGGGACGAGGGCCCGCCGCAGGCGGATCAACTGCCCCGGCCCCATCCGTAGCCACATGGTTTTGATCGGGATCGGACAGCCTGTCTCACGCGAAGAACGCGAGGACCGCCAAGGCCCATCCGAGCGGGCCAACCCCCTTGGCGTTCTTGGCGTCTTTGCGTGAGAAATTTCCGGGATCGAACAGCCGGAACCGCCAGCTACGGATTATACGGATGGTACGGATTCGATCCGAAGACCGATCGGAACAGCCGCCGCGCTCAGCGAGCGCGGCTACAGCGGGACGAGGGCCCGCCGCAGGCGGATCAACTGCCCCGGCCCCATCCGTAGCCACATGGTTTTGATCGGGATCGGACAGCCTGTCTCACGCGAAGAACGCGAGGACCGCCAAGGCCCATCCGAGCGGGCCAACCCCCTTGGCGTTCTTGGCGTCTTTGCGTGAGAAATTTC
>CAYNSH010000146.1:0-3734 GCA_964399775.1 uncultured Verrucomicrobiota bacterium | reverse complement strand
TTCTGTGAAGTCGACAATGCCCGCTGTTTCAACGCCAAGCTGCCCGGCGGCTTCGACTACCTCAATCTCACCGGAGGCGAACCCACTCTGCGCGCCGACCTGGAAGCCATCGTGGACCGGCTCTATCCCAAAACCCGTCAGCTCGAGATCTCCACCAACGGCCTCCAGGCCGACAAGCTCGAGGCGATTGTTCGCAAGCACCCCGATGTCAAAGTTCGCATCTCCCTCGAAGGCATCGGCGAGCGAAACAACGTCATCCGCGGCGAAAAAAACGGGTTCGAGCGCAAGATGGATACCATGAAGCGCCTGGTGGCTGCCGGCGGCTGCGACTTGGGCTTTGCCACCACGTTCCAGGATGACAATTGTGATCAACTTCTCGATCTCTACCGGCTCTGCCATTCTTTCGGGGGCGAGATGGCCACTTCCGCCCTTCACAACGGCTTCCAGTTTCACAAGATTGATAACGAGCCCTACAACCGTGTGCAGATCGCCCGTGCGGTCCAGCCGCTGATCGTCGAAATGCTCAAGTCCAGCCGACCCAAGAACTGGTTTCGCGCCTATCTCAACTTGGGGTTGATGAAGAAAATCCTTGGACAGCCGCGCCTGATTCCCTGCACCGCCGGCCGCGATTTCGCCTTCGTGGATCCCTGGGGCCGGGTCTACGCGTGTAATGTCCGCCCGGATCTCGAAATCGGCGATCTGACCACCCAGACCTGGGAGGAAATCTACAATGGTCCTCGCGCCGCCGAGGCCCGTGCCAAGGTGTCCTGCTGCAATCACAACTGCTGGATGGTCGGTTCCGCCAAAACCGCGATCCGCAACAAGCACTTCGCCCGGCTGCCCCGCTTGAAGCCTCTCTGGTGGGTGTTGGTCAACAAGCTCCGCGTCACGTTCGGCCAGCCGATCCACTTTGACCGCTTCGTGGACTTCAAAGCGGTGGCTCAGACCCCGGTTGGTTCGAAGCGCGAGAGCTGGCTCGGCAAGGTGTTCCGGCCGACGTTCCAAAGGAAACGTGAACGATCCTATGAGGAGTTCACGGATGTCATGAACCGATAGCCGTCGCCCGCAGATGAAGATTGCCGTCCTGGGCAGCAAATCCCTTCCCGCCTTTGCCGGGGCCGACCGCGTCGCTGAAAACATCCTGCGGCACCTGCCAACGGATGACGGGAACCGCTACGTCCTGTATGTCGTCCGGACCCCCGGTCAGCGTTGCCCCTTCGATGCTGCCCCCAACCTTCGCGTCATTCCAATCCCGGCGCTACCAGGCAAACACAGCCAGGCCACCACCTACTTTTTCCTGAGCGCACTCCACTGCGCCTTGATCACGCGCCCGGACCTGGCCCATCTTCACGATTCCGCTTTTGGGCCTTTCGCTTGGATTCTTCGCCTGCTGTGTCCGCGCCTGCCCCTGCTGGGCACATTCCACGGCAACCCTTATGAAAGGGCCAAGTGGAGCCGCTTCGCCAAGGCCTTTCTGCGGTTTTCCGATGCGGCCTTCATCCGCGCCTGCCACCGCCTTTCCACCGTTGCCCGGGCCAAAGTGGCCGACGTCGAAGCCCGGGTCAACACGCCCATTGAGTTCATTCCAAACGGCGTCGATCCCGATCCGGTCATTCCCAACACCGGGATGGCTGGACGGTACGGGCTGGTTTCCGGCCAGTATCTCCTGTTTGCCGCGGGGCGCATGGATCCCACCAAGGGGCTTCATCATCTTCTGGATGCCTGGGAGCGACTGAATCCGGAGCCCCCCCTTGTCATCGTCGGCGGCTTCGAAGGCCACCACCAGGCCTATTCCGAAAAACTGCTCGCCCGCTGCCGCACCATTCCGCGTCTGATCCTAATCCCGCGCCTGTTGTCGCAGCCCGAGCTTTTTGAACTGGTGGCCGGCGCCCGCCTCTTCGTCTTCCCCTCCGAGGTTGAGGCCATGAGCATGATGCTGCTCGAAGTGATTTCTTGCGGCGTGCCCGTTCTCGCCAGCAACATCGCTGAAAACACCGAAGTCACCGGTCCTGACTACCCCTGGCTGTTCCGCAGCGGCGACGCCATGCATCTGGCCGAAAAACTGGCGCAATTCCTGGACCACGGCCCCGGCCCGGAAGTGGCTGCCCTGCACGAGCGCTGCGCCCGCGACTTTAACTGGACCACCATTGCCGCACGCTACCTTGCCCACTACCGTCAAATGGCAACTGGCAACGCGGATTCTCCAGCATCGCCATAACCCTATTCGGGGCCCTCTTTTTCCCTGCCCCCCCCTATTTGTTCATCACGTTGTTGTACTTGCCGTAGGGCTGGTCGGTCTGGTGCTGGAAGGCGGGGCGAAAGGGCTTGCCCAGCCAGCTTTCGCGCCGGCGGGCGACGGAGGAATGGGCGACATCGCGAAAATCGACGGCCTGGTCGAAATCGATCGGGCGGCGGAGGGCGGAACGGAGCTTGCCGGCCAGGATCCAGCGCAGGGCCTGCCACCGGGAAAGCCCGGGGAAGCGGAAGCGCCGGGCGGCGGAGTCGATGTGGTCTTCGAGGCAGCAGTTGTGGGTGCAGCGCCGGACCCGCGTTCGCGCCTGGGCGGTGCCGGGGCCGCGAAGAATCTGCCTCCAGGTTTGTTTCGACAGGTCGCCCATCTCGAGATCCGGACGGATAGGGCAGGCGTAGAGGCGCCCCCAGGGATCGAGGACGGCGAAATCGCGTCCGGCAGGACACGGCTGCCGCCGGGGCTGGCCGAGGATTTTTCGGATCAAGCCGAGATGAAGGGCGGCGCGAAACCAATCGCCCGGGCGGCGGGAACCGAGCCATTCGGCGAGAAGGGGCTGGATGGCACGAGCCGTGCGTATGCGATTGGCCGGTTCGTTGTCGATTTTGTGGAATTGGAAGCCATTGTGCAGGGCGGCGACGGCGACCTCGCCCCCGATGGATTTCGCGCGCTGGTGGAGTTCGAAAACCTGGTCGCAGTTTTCGTCCTGGACGACGGTGGCCAGGCCGACCTGGCGCGTGCCGGCGGTCGCGAGGCGCCGCAGGGTCTCCTGTTTGCGGGCGAATCCGTTGCGCTCGCCGCGGAGGGTGTCGTTCTTGAGGCCCAGGCCATCCATGGAGATTCGAAACGCCACATCGGGATGCGCGCGCGCGATGCGTTCGAGTTTGTCGGCCTGCAGACCGTTGGTGGAGATGACCAGGCGGCGGGCCTTGGGGAGCAGGATGTCGACCACTTCTTCGAGGTCCCGGCGCAGGGTGGGTTCGCCGCCGGTGATCAGGATGCGGTCCAGGCCGGAGGGCAGCCGCGCGAGGGTGGCCGGAGTCATTTCTTCGGCGGGCAGGGTCGGATGCTGCCAGATGTGGCACATGGAGCAGCGCGAGTTGCACCGGTAGGTCAGGATGATCGAGAGATTCATCGGGCGGCAGAGTAGCGAAGCGCCCGCGTCCGGTGCAAGCGCCGACCCGGAGGGGAGAGCCAGTCACTACGAATCAATGAACAGCCAAGCAGGAACACAGGAAACACAGGAAAACAGGAAAGCGCCAGCAAGTGGAACTAAGAAAGGACGATGGGGTTGCAGGTCGGGCGGGACGAGGGCGTCCCGGCTCCAGATCGGAATGGAGACCCGACGCCCTCGTCGGGTGGCTGTTCGCGGGGAGAAGACAGGAGACGGGGGGCAGGGGAAACAGCCAAGCAGGAACACAGGAAACACAGGAAAACAGGAAAGCGCCAGCAAGTGGAACTAAGAAAGGACGATGGGGTTGCAGGT
>CAYNSH010000145.1:0-3789 GCA_964399775.1 uncultured Verrucomicrobiota bacterium | reverse complement strand
TCTTCCACGGTTGCCTGCGGCGACCCACGTATTAATAACAAGATTTCAGTAAATAAAGCTGACTATTATATTGTTTCCCCAGCCGTGGGCCGCCGCTGGCATCCGCGGGGGGATCCGGTTGTATGAAGAATCTGATCTTGCGCCCCCCGGGCATGGACGGCGATTGACTCGCCCGCGCCGCGCATCGCCCGAACGCTGGCCAGGATGTCCTTCAAGGCCGGCGTGGTCAGCGCGGCTTCGGCGGAATCGAAAAACGTCGACAAGTCTCCCAGCCCCTCCCGCTCATAGACGCTCGCCTGCAACCCCATCTCCAGGCGATCGAGCTCCTTCAGGAACCGCGCCTCGGGCGTCGCCCCCGCCTCGAATTCTTCCCAGATCGCCAAGTAATCCGCCCCGCGTGGCAGCCGCGCAAACACCTGTTCGACCGATGCCCGCTCCAGCGCATGCTTCTCCTCCAGCGTCCGCTCGCCCGGCACCAGATCCCCCGCCAGGATTTCACCGAAGTCATGCAGCAGCCCCATCCGGATCAGCTTTTCCCGATCCAGCTTTTCCGGTGCCGCTTCGGCCAGCACCAGCGCCAGCAGCGTCACCCCCAGCGAATGCTCCGCCACCGTCTCGCACTGCTCCTGCGGAATCCCCGCGCGCAACCATCCCTGACGGAACAAGGTCTTCAGATGAGTGAACGCATAAAACAGTTCCACCACCGGCGGCGCCTTCCGGCCCTCCAGATGCCGCAACGCCGGCGGACGCTTGGTCTGCATGCCTCGATCGCTTTTCATGCCCGTCATCGCCTGTCCTCTCGCCCCGATCCCGAAACAAAACCACAGGCCCCGCCCCGCGAAAAGGATATTCCATTTCCCCCCGCGCCGTCCCTTGCTATCATCCCCCCCAGCATGAACCCCCTCGACCCCACGGCAACCCTCCCCGTTTTCCACGCTGTGGAAAACTGTTTTCCATGCTGTGGAAAATTCACCGCGTTTTTTTCCATGCCGTGGAAAAAACAACCCCCGGTTTTCCACGCCGTGGAAAACTGTTTTCCATGCCGTGGAAAAATCGCCGCGTTTTTTTCCATGCCGTGGAAAATCCGGCCCCTGGTTTTCCATGGCGTGGAAAACGATTTTCCACGCCGTGGAAATGATTCCGCGCGCAGACCCGCCGACTGACCATGCCCATTCTTTCCGCCATCGGTCGCACCGCCCCCCGGACCCGGCTGCTGATCGCCGTCCTCTACACCCTGCTTGGCCTCGGCGCCCTCGCCATGCTCTATCCCCTCGGCCTGATGGTCGCCGGCTCCACCAAATCCATCGCCGATCTCCGCGAAAATCACCTCATCCCCCGCTTCCTCGTCTCCGACCAGGCCCTCTGGCAAAAGCACCTCGAGGCGCTGTTCAACGAGTCGATGGATGCCCTCAACATCGCCTTCGATAGCGACTATGTCCGCTTCGAAGACATTCCCCTGCCCCCGGCCGATGCCCCCGGCGCCGAGTTCGTACCCCTCTGGCGCGAATTTCTCGCCGCCGATCCACTGCCCCCGCATGCCATCGCCCTCGGACACTACTGGGCCCCGCAAGCGGGTGCCTTCCCCCGCCAGCTCCGCGCATTTCGCAAGCACCTCCGCGAAACCTACGGCCGTCTTTCCGACCTCAACGCGGCGCTAGGAACCGACTTCGATGCCTGGTATTCCGTCTTTGTCCAGCCCCCCGCCTACCTGTTTGCGCATGCCGTCCCCGGCGCCACACCGCTCGCCGCCGAATTCGACGCCTTCAAACTCACCGCCCCCCCTTGGACTCAGACCGTCCTTTCCCCCGAGGGCTTCTTCCGCCGGATGTATCTCAAGCCGCGCCATTCCCGTGACATCTCCGGATACAACGCCGCCCATGGCACCGACTACGCCGCCTATTCCGAGGTCCCCCTCCCTTCTGCCTTCCCCGACCAAGCCCCCCCCCTCCAGCAGCAGGAATGGCTCGACTTCACCCAACACGTCCTCTCTCCCCTCTGGCTCCAAAACGGCACCCTCGACACCCCCGAAACCCGCTGGCGAGAATGGGGTCAGTCCTCGTTTTTAATCATTTCGCCCCCCCCCATGCCCCAGCTTGCCCACCATGCCCAACTCTTCCGAGAACATAAGTCGCAGATCCGCAGTGAGTTGCTATTCAGGAACTTCCAGACGGTCCTCGATTACATCATTTTCCACGGGCGCGGGATGTTCAACACCGCCGTCTACTGCTTGCTGGCCGTCCTGCTAGCCCTGATCGTGAACCCCCTCGCCGCCTACGCCCTCAGCCGCTTCAAACCCTCCGCCGGGCCGCAAATTCTCCTCTTCCTGATGCTAACCATGGCCTTCCCCCACATGGTCACGCAGATTCCGGTTTTCATCCTCCTGCGCGAACTGGGCCTGCTGAACACCTTTGCCGCGCTCCTGTTGCCCGGCATGGCCAGCGGCTATTCTATTTTTCTGCTCAAGGGCTTCTTCGACTCCCTGCCGCGCGACCTCTATGAATCCGCCCAGCTCGATGGCGCCGGCGAGTGGACCCTTTTCTGGCACATCACGATGCGACTTTCCACGCCGATCCTATCCGTCATTGCGCTGCAGGCTTTTTCACTGGCCTACGCCAACTTCATGTACGCCCTCCTGATCTGCCAGGACCCCAAGATGTGGACGCTCATGGTCTGGCTGTACCAGCTTCAGCAGCGCTCCGGCCCCGGCGTGGTCCAAGCCTCGCTCCTGCTCGCCGCCCTCCCCACCCTGGCCGTATTCCTTGCCTGCCAGCGCATCCTCCTGCGCGGCATTGTCGTCCCGGTGGAAAAATAGGCCTTCCTGCCAACAAAAAAGGCCGAGGCAACGGCCCCGGCCTTATAGGCGGAATGATTCGCAACCTATTCCACCAGATCAATCAAGTTCCGGACGGCGCTATCGCCTCCGTCGGTTTCAGGCGGAGTATTTCCCGCGTCGTTGGCTGGTTCGGCATTGGACTGGTTTCTGGGTTGGCCACGGCCACCACCGCGATTGTCCCGGTCGGGGCGCCGACGATCCCGGCGGCGATCGCGTCCGCCCCGATCACCGTTCCCGCGGTCCCCCCCCCCGCTTGGCAGTCCGGCTGGCAGGAAGACCTTGCGAAAGGTTCCGCTGCCAATCACGGTGATACCGGCTTCCGTGGCGCGGCTTTCCATCGTCACGCCGGAGCTGATGATCGAACCTCCGCCGCGGCAGAGCTTCAAGGCCTTGGCCACGAGCTGTTCCGTATCGGGGGCAAAGTGCACGCGCACTCCGTTGTATTCTCCGCCGTCTTCGACCTCGCGCAACGCGCGATCGCTCTCGAAGACCACATGCAGGTCGAGGGCCTCCTGCTTGGCGACGCGCGACAGGGCGTTGAGCATTTGGATCTGTTCGCGCGGCGCCAGGCGCCGGCCCGTCTTTTCGTCCACCAATCGCGCCCCGTCCACCACGCAGGTGCGGGACCCCGAGCTCGAGCCGGAGCCGGCCGGGGCAAACAGCGATTTGATCTTGTTCATGAAGCTCATCCGAACTTCCATCCTTGCTTTTGGGTTTGGATCCGGAACGACATCTGCCGCGGCCACTATGCGAAACCAGCCCCTCCCCAGCCCCTTCGGTCTCCTCCCCGACTCGTGCAGCCGTCCGTCGCAACGTCCTACGCTTTTCCGGACAAATCGGGGGCAATGCTACGCGACGACCGCCCCGACCGCAAGCCCGGATTTGGAGCCCGGAGTTGGATCGCACGGCTGCGTCAAGAAAGCGTAAGCGACGGGAAGCGGCGCAAGAAGAGCGGG
>CAYNSH010000144.1:0-4131 GCA_964399775.1 uncultured Verrucomicrobiota bacterium | reverse complement strand
AATTGTAAACCTTCTTAAACGAAAAAATCATAAAACCCAAACGCCTCCCCCCCTCCGCCTTCCGCCCCGAACCCCCTCCCGCCCCGGAACCATGAAACCCAGGCCCGTCCGAAAAATGACCCCCCCCCCCCCCATCACCCTACCCTCGTTTTTATCACACTTAATTAAGTCCGATAATTTCTGGACCAGGCGTGGATCCGTTTTTCTTATTGCCTTCGTTCTGGTTGCGCTGTTGGTAGCCTGCGGTCGCCAGACCCCGGAGCCCCCTCCACCCCCTCCGCCGGTTCACGACCTGGAACTGCCTTCCCTCCTCGGCGACGCCCCGGAGCCCATCCGCACCATCGATTTTGCAGGGCGCGTTCAGTTCCTGATCTTTTTGCATACCGACAACGAATCCTGCCTCGACACCATCCCCGCCTGGAATGCCCTGCAAGAGGTATTTGGCCCAAGCGGATTCCAAGTCGTCGGAATTGTCGTCGACAACCGCCCGCGCGCCGCACTGGCGTCCGAGGCCGCCGGCTTGGGATCCGTTTTCCCGATCGGCGTCGGGTCCGAAGACGTCGTCGCGGCCTTTGGCGGAGTTGACGCCCTCCGCGCCATCCCCACCGCATTTCTTCTCGACCGGGCAGGCAACCTGGCCCGAGCCTATCCCGGGTTTCCGCCTTGGCTGGAAATCCGCGAGGATATTCATCACGCCCTCGATGGAAGCCCCCTACCCGACCGATCTCCGCAACCCGATCCCGAAGACGAGGACACTCCATGACTCCATCCCTCTCCACCCTTTTCCACACCGTGGAAACGGTTTTTCCACGCTATGGAAAAAGCTTTTCCCTTTTTTCCACGCCATGGAAAATCGGGCGTGATTTTTTCCACGCTGTGGAAAACTTTTTTCCACGCCGTGGAAAATCCAGCGTCGTTTTTTCCACACTGTGGAAAACCGTCCTGGCCGGGCTCATGGCCACCTCGGCGGCCGCCTCGCCCTTCGGGGTCAGCGCGGAACACTCGCAACACGATGGCGCCGCCGCCATCCGCGTCGCCTTTGAAATCCCCGCCGACCACAATCTCTATTCCGGGTTTTCCGTAACCGATCCGGATGGGCAACCGCTCGATGCCCTGCTTGTCCCCGCGCCCGACACGTTCAAACCCGACGATCCCACGCCCAGCCACTCCGCGTCCTTCGCCGCCTTCTATGCCCCCCCCCGCACCGACACCATTGTCGTCGCCTACCAGGGCTGCAAAGGCGACATGTGCTTTCTGCCCGAAGAGGTCACCTTGCGCCTCGATCCCGTCTCGGCTGCACCCGCGCCCGCCCCCCCCTCCACGCTGGCAGCTTCCACAAGCCCCCCCGAAGGCGACTGGCTGGCGCAACTGACCCAGCGCGGGCCGTTTCGCACCAAGGCCGGTTCCTCCGAAGTCGATGAATTCCTCGCGTTCCTCGATCCTTCCATGGCCGACCCCGCCACCGAAACATCGTCCTGGCGCCTGTTCCTCGACGATCCTTCCGCCTTCTACCTCCGCTTCGGCGTCTGGCCGGTCGTCCTGCTGATTCTGGTCGGCGGATTCCTGCTCAATCTGACGCCCTGTGTCTTGCCCATGATTCCCATCAACCTCGCCATCATCGGCGCCAGCTCCCTGGATGTCTCCCGCCGCGGGCGGTTTGGCCTCGGCTTGGTCTACGGCCTGGGCATGGCGCTGGTCTACGGCGCCCTGGGCCTTGGCGTGGTCCTCTTCGGGGCCGTCTTTGGCGCGCTGCAGGGCTCGCCCGTCTTCAATGGCTCCATCGCCGTCCTGTTCCTGGTGCTCGCGCTGGCCATGTTCGATGTCTTCCACATCGACTTCAGCCGCTTCCGCAAGAGCGGCGGAATCTCCGGCCGGGTCCGCATCCCGGCCGTCCTGGCCCTGGGGGGCATCTCCGCCATTCTGGCCGGGGCCTGCGTGGCGCCGGTACTGATTGCCGTCCTGGCCCTGTCCGCCTCGCTCTATGTCGGCGATGCCCAAACCCTGGCCATCCTCCTGCCCTTCCTGCTGGGGGTCGGCATGGCGCTTCCCTGGCCCCTCGCCGCCGCCGGCCTGGCCGTTCTCCCCAAGCCCGGCGCTTGGATGGAAAAAGTCAAAATCGGCTTCGGCATTCTGATCCTTCTGCTCGCGCTGTTTTATGGATGGAATACCCTCCGCGCCCTGCGCCTCACCCCCGCCGCACCGGCGACGGCGACGGCGGGCACCTCCTCCATCCCGTACCGTACCGTCGTCATGATTCCGGGCGACGATGGCGGATTCGAGTCCGTTGTCCACGAAGCCCTCGCCAGTGGAAAACCCATTATCTTCAATTTCGGCGCCACCTGGTGCATCGAATGCAAAGTCATGGACGCCGGCACCCTGAGCGACCCCGTGGTGGTCGACACCTTGCAGGAGTATTTCCCGATCAAGGTCTATGCCGATCAGCCGCGGCGTCCCCCCGCCCGCGACCTTCTCGCCCCGTTTTCCATCCCCGGCTTCCCCACCTATGTGATCGTCCCCGCGCCCTGACCCTTCCCGCTTCCACCGGGCCGGTCCCACCCCGTCCGCCACCCTGGCGATGACAAATGCGGCCGGCTCAGAAAACATCACACTTAATTAAGTCCGATAAAATCCAGCCCCCCCCTCCCGATTGGGCGATGGATTTCGGTCACGAACCCGAGGCGTGGAGTTTCCGAAGCTGCTTCTCGATCTCGGCCAGGCGCTCGTCGGCCCCATGCTTGTGCAAGCGGATGTGGCGGCCGTTGACCATCCAAAACTCGTCGCGCCCCTTGCCCAGCAGCAGGCGGTCACCATCCGTGCCCAGGCTCTTGAGCCCCAGGCCCGCCGCCAGGATGCGCAGCCGCGAAATCGCCAGCAGCCGCCGCACCGGGGACGGCAGCGGCCCGAATCGGTCGCGGAACTCCGCCAACAGCGCGTCCACCTCCTGTTCAAACGAGATGCCCGCCACCTTGCGATACATCCCGATCCGCTGACTTTCGTCCTCGATGTAGTCCCGCGGAATCACCGCCGCATTCCGCTCATGCTCCGGATCCGGCGTCAGGTCCAGGAAATCGAAATGCACCGCCACCTCGATGATCGGGCGCTCAGCCTCGCCCTTCAGCCGCGCAATGGTCCGGTTGAGCAACTGGCAGTAGAGATCGAACCCGACCGCCGCGATGTGCCCGCTTTGCGCCGCGCCCAGCACGTTGCCGGCCCCGCGGATCTCCAGGTCGCGCAGCGCCAGTTTGAATCCCGCCCCCAGGCTGGTGTGACGCTTGATGGCCTGGATCCGGTGCCGGGCCGTCGAAAACAGATGGCCGTGCCGCGGCAGCAGCAGATAGGCATAGGCCTGGTGCTTGCTGCGCCCCACCCGCCCGCGCAACTGGTACAAGTCCGCCATCCCGAACCGGTCCGCCCGGTCGATCAGGATCGTATTCACGTTGGGAATGTCCACGCCGCTCTCGATGATCGTCGTGCAAAGCAACACATCGGTTTCGCCGCGCACAAACCGATGCATCACCTCCGCCAGCGCCTTCTCGCCCATCTGCCCATGGCCCACGCCGACCCGGATCCCCGGCAGCAGGCGCTCAAGCCGTTGGCGCATCCAATCGATGGTCTGCACCCGGTTGTGCAGCACGAATACCTGCCCGCCGCGGTTCACCTCCCGCAGCACTGCCTCGCGCACCAGTTCGTCCGAATCCTGCGCGATATAGGTCTCGATCGCCAGCCGTTCGCGCGGCGGCGTCTGGATCACGCTCATGTCGCGCGCCCCCGTCAGGCTCAGATACAAGGTCCGCGGAATCGGCGTGGCGGAGAGCGTCAGCACATCCACCATCTCGCGCATGCGCTTCAGGTGCTCTTTGGCCGCCACCCCGAAGCGCTGCTCTTCGTCGATGATCACCAGTCCCAGGTCCGCGAACTTCATGTCCGGCTGCAAGAGGCGGTGCGTGCCGATCAGCACATCCACCTTCTTCTGTGCCACGCGCGCCAGAACATCCGCCTGTTCGGCTTTCGACCGGAATCGGCTGAGCATGTCGACCACCATGGGAAACCGCCCCATGCGATCGAGAAAGGTTTCGTAGTGCTGCTGGGCCAGCACCGTCGTCGGCACCAGCATGGCCACCTGCTTGCCAT
>CAYNSH010000143.1:0-4280 GCA_964399775.1 uncultured Verrucomicrobiota bacterium | reverse complement strand
GCCTGCCGGACAACGCCGTGCTGAACGTGGCGGGTTCGCGGCGCAGCAAGGCGCCGGGGATCCACCTGGCGGTAAAGCGGGTGATCGTGGATGTGATCGAACGGGAGGGGGGCGGCGGACGGAATGCAGATCGGGGGTTGCCACGAAAAACGAAATTCACGAAAGGGGAGGCGGGGATAGAGGCGGCCTCAAGCGCGGGGCGCAGGGAGAGCCCAGGGGATGCTCTGGATAAAGATCAGGGAGGCGGGGGAAGCAGAATGGCGGCGGTGCGATGGAGGAAGACGGCGCGGGGGTCTTTGTCGAGATAGGCCGGGTTGATTTGGGAGGAGCGCAGCCACTCGAAGAATTCCGTGACCTGCCGACGGTGATCGGGGGACAGGGTTGGGGCGAGGCGGGAGAGTTCGGTTTCCATGCGGAAGGTCTGTTCAGGGCGGGGGTTGACGGAAAGGTACGAGGCCTGATGAAAGCCGAAGGCAAGGAGGAGGCGGGCCTGCGTGGCGGGATCTTCTTCGTTCCAGAGGGAGGCAATGTGGCGGGCGAGGTGGAAGCGGTCGTCCACGTCGCTAGGGGGGCCACCATAGGAATGGGCGCGTTCGCTTTCGTAGTCGTCAGGGCCGGAGGTAGCGATGCGCTCGATGTCGGGCTGAAGTTCACGAAGATCGGCGGCCCAGGCGGCCATCAGGAGTTCGGGGATCGACTTGTTGGTATGGCGGAACTGGGGCCGCAGAAGGTCGGCCAGGCGGGGATGGAAGCGGGGCGGGTCAAGCTGGGCGAGTTGGATGAGCGCCTGCAGGACGTAGGGATAGACGGTGGGATCCTTCAGGGAAGTCAGCGTATCGGCCATGGCGTCGAAGGTGTCGGTCCGGCCGCGACGGGCGAGGGCGAGGCAGGCCTTGCCGAGAGTGAAGTTGATGGTTTCGTCCGCCATGGAGGGATCCATGAGGCGAAGGAGGGTCTCATCGATTTCAGGGTTGGGATATTTCAGGGGCTGGTCGGGTGGCGTCAGCAGATCGATGGCCCGGCCGCGTTCTTCCCAATAGCTGTTGGTGGAGAGGGCGACGCGGATCAGGGCCTCGATGCGCGGGGGGCCGTCGGGCATGTCCGTGGCCCGGGCGATCTGGGTGAAGGCGGCGGCGGCCAAATCATCGCGGGTTGCGACGGACGGCTCGGCGGCGGTTTCACCGGCGCGCGCGGAGTTTTCCCGGGCAAGGAGATTGAACGCATGCCGGGCTCGATGGCTTTCGGAGTGGTGGACCCACCATTCCAGGGTTGTGACGTAGCGGCCGTGATCCAGATGGCGCAGGCGGCGGATGGCCCAATCGGCGCCGGGGTCATCCGTTCGGGCCCAGGCGTCAAGGGTGTCGAGGTCATTGGCGGAGCGGATCTGGCGGAGGGAGAGTTCGATGGCGCTTCGGAGCGAATGGAAGTCGTTGGCGCCGGTGTCGCGGTAGGAAGTCATGAGTTCCTCGTGCAGGCGGCTCAACTTTTCTTGTGTTTCCGCCCAAGCGGGGTTGGATGGCATGATGGCGAAGAGCCTGGCACGTTCGTCCTCGATATCTTTTCGGGTGCGTTTGGGAGGGAGATCGGGGATTGGAGAGAGAAGGGCGACCAAGGGGTCTTCGAGGGAGGGATCGGCGGCTTCGCCGGCGGCGCGGACGGCATCGCGGGCGATGGCGAGCGAAAACGTGGTTTGATCCGGAGTGAACAGGTCCAGCAGAGCAGAGGTCAGGGGCGGAAGATCCGGGGGGCTGGGCGGTGGGCAAGCGGAGGCATCCGGCCTGCAGAAGGCGGCCGGTCTTTGCGGAGCCTGGGCGGACCAGGCCTCGCCCAAGCGATCGCGGAGGGGACCGTAGAAGAGGTGGTCCGCCAGATTCAGGAAAACTTCGGGCGTATAGTCTTCCTGCCAGCGTTCGGCGATGTGGCCGAACCAGAGCGAACCCTCGCGGCGGAAAAGGAGTGAGCCATCGGCGGAGCGGAAATCGAGGCTGGTCCGGCCGTCGGCGCTGCTCCACGAAGATCCCAGGGTGTCGGGCGGGTTGTCGCGGTGGCTGCGGATGCGGTCGAGCCACCAGAGGACATGGGCGATGTGCCGGGCATCAGGGTAGTCGAGTTCGCACAGGCGGAAATCAAAGGTTGGTTTGGATTCTCCGAGGCTGAAGAACATGTGGCTGCCGTTTTTCGGGCGGGAATAGGCGAGATAGGAACGTTCGGGGTCGACCTGCAGGAAATAGTGGGTGTCGACGTCGGAATACGATTTGTCGTGAATTTGGGAGACAGCGATGGAGCAGGCGTCCGGCGGCGACAGGCCGTCGCGGTCGTCGATAGCGAGCGCGTAGAGGTCGCGATGGATGGGGTAGCGGTTGGCGTCGGCGAAAGCGAACGCCGCCTCTTTGGGCGGCAGGGACCAGAAGGCATCGGGGACATGGTTGCTGAGGATGGTGGATTGTTCGAGATCGCGGGCATTCCGGCCACCGCCCATGAAGCTCAGAACACCCTCGGAAGAGAGATCCTGTAGCGAAGCGTAGCGATAGGGGCGGGAAAGATCTTCAGGAGCGGGCTTCACCATGCCGCGGCGCTCCCAAGGGCAATCGGGCATGCGCTTTGGGTTTTCATAGTCCGGGTCTGGAGGGAAGGAGAGGCCTTCGGCCTGGAGACGATCGAATTGATCATACAGATCGGCAACGGGATCCAACCGGCGGAAATGGTCGCCTGGTGCACCGTCCGGGCCGACATAGACGCGGGATTCGGGGTCCCATGAGTAGGTGATCTTCGGGATCATGCCGCGCCGGGTTTTGGGGCCCAACTCGATGTTCAAGACGCCGTTGTTCATTGGATCGGAGAAGCGATAGGTCCATTCGTCGTTCCCCCAGTTAAAGAGGACATACAGGAGTGGACGGGGGGTGGGAGCGACGCCGTAGATTTCCAGGACGGAAACGGAGGGAATGCCGGGGACACGACAGTTGGAATGGCCGGCTCGTTCGACGAGGCCGTCGCCGTTGATGTCGGCGATGCGGCCGGGCGGAACGAGGCAGTTATCGCCGCCGAAGGGCTCGATTTCCCGGCCATCGGCGGTGTAGACAACGAAGGCGGGCATATCCCATGGGCGCGGGGGGGGGCGGTGGCCCCCGGGATCGAACAGTTCGGCGGCATGGGGTGTTTCGTACTGAGGGTCGGATGAAAACCGCTCCCGGGGCAAGAATCCGTAGAGTATGAGAACAAGCGGAGGTTCGCCGTTTTCCTGCGGGCAGACGATGACGTCGGGGGCGTAATGCCTGGCTTCGAATGAAGCCAAGTCCAACTGATTGGAAGGATGATTCCGGTTCCAGAGTTCGTGGAATGCATGTGGCAGGGAGTCGGGATCCAGCAGAAGCTGGACGAGTTCGGAGCCGGGCAGAGATAGGAGGGGGGAACGGTCGGCCTGCGCGTTTGGGGGTTGAGCCGCGCCGGAAGAGAGAAGAAGGGCGAGAAAACAGGCGCTGGATAGTTGCTTTTTCATGCGGAGGTTTTCGGTGTGGATATGGCTGGGCCTTTTGACATCCTAACCGAGGGGAATCGGACGGAATAGGAAAAACAGAATGGGGTGAATGGGGTGAATGGGGCACCGTTACACAGCACTTCGCTCTGGCATGCCGCTCGGATGTACCGGGTGGTTCCGCCGTAGAATGGCGATACAAAGGGAGGGGCAGCCGGGGGTTTTGTAGCAGGATACACAGACTTCAGGATTGATGGGATTGAACCCTTTGCGGCTTGGGTGCGTCTTGGCGTGAGGTCGGCTGTTGGATCGGGATCGGGAAGGATTTTCACGCCAAGACGCCAAGGGGAGAACTGGGGCCGTTCAAGAACCACGGATGAACACGGATAGACACGGATGTTGGCGGCAGAGGGCGCAGAAAGGGCGTGGGTTGCGTTCCATTTCTTCTACATATTTGTGGCGATTCGTCCCGACTTGCCCAGAGGTCGGGATTCGTGATGGTCTGGCCTTCCTGTTTTCCTGTGTTTCGTGAGTTCCTGCTTGGGGTTTGTCGGATTTCCGTTGTCTTCATCCTGTTCATCCCGCGAAATCCGGTGCATCCTGTCGAATGGGTTTGTAAGACCAGGAGAATGCGAGCATGAAACTGCGGAAGATTGTGTCGGGGGGGCAGACGGGGGCGGACCAGGGGGCGCTGGCGGCGTGCGTACAGAAGAAGTTCCCGTATGGGGGCTGGGTGCCGAAGGGGCGGCGGTCGGAGAAGGGGAAGGTGCCGCAAAAATACCGCATGCGCCAGCATTGGAGCCGGCAT
>CAYNSH010000142.1:0-4529 GCA_964399775.1 uncultured Verrucomicrobiota bacterium | reverse complement strand
CGTCCCGGCTCCAGATCGGAATGGAGACCCGACGCCCCCGTCGGGCGGCTGTTCATGGGCAGAGGGCGGAGGGCAGGCAGAGGTCAGTGGTCGGTGGTCGGTGGTCAGTGGTCAGCCACCGGTTTCCCGATTCGTGTCCATTCGAGTGATTCGTGGTTGTCTCCCTGGCTGTTCTTTTCCGCATACCCGCGTTTTCTGGACAGGCCTGATTCACGTTCTGCCGACCGGATAGGATGGGACGGATTGCGAACGACGGACTGCGTAGGCCGCAGCCTACGGCCTCCGGCCGATCCATCGGTGCCGAACATCCCGGGCCGACGCGATCCCTTTCGCGATCGCGCGATCCGTTTGGATCAGCTCTTGGGCGGTGTGGCGTGGCGCTTGGCCAGGGTCGCCAGGGCGGCGAATCCGTCCGGATCGTGAACTGCGATCTCGGAGAGCATCTTGCGGTTCAGTTCCACGCCGGCCTTGGTCAGGCCTTCGATGAACCGGCTGTAGGAAATCTCGTTGAGCTTGCACGCCGCCGACAGGCGCACAATCCACAGCCCGCGGAAGTCGCGCTTCTTTTCCTTGCGGTGCGCATAGCTCAGGGCCATGGCGCGGTCCACCGCCTCGGTGGCCTGGCGGAACAACTTGCTGCGGCTTCCGTAGAAACCCTTGGCCTGATCCAAACGGCGTTTGCGGCGCTTCCGGCTCGCGGGGGAATTGGTGATTCTTGACATGGGGGGGCTTCTCCTACTGCGTCCGGGCTACGCGCCCAACTCCAACGAAAGCGACTTGGCGATTTCGCCGCCGGCCTGCACCGTCTGGCGCAGTCGACGCTTCTGCTTGCGGGTCTTGCACGACGCCAAATGGCGACGGCCCGGCTTCTTGTGCAGGATCTTGCCGGTCGATGATTTTTTGAAGCGCTTGGTCACCGCCTTGCGCGTTTTTTTCTTCACTTTTGCAGCCATGATGGGTCGTTCCTTGCTACGGGCGGCGGAACAACCTCCGCGCCCTGTTCGTCAGCTTTTCCAAAACAGACGGCGACTTGTACGGGATTTGCGCCCCGCCGTCCAGCAGAATCGTGGACCGATTTTTGCCGATTTTGGCCCGTCTCCGCCGGCTCAGTTCCCCTCGGCGGGCGCCGCGGCCTTCTGGGTTTTCCGGATCTTGGGGTTGGGATTCAACACCATCTGGATGTTGCGCCCCATCAGCTTGGGCGCCTGCTCCACGATGCCGATCTCGCGGACATCCGCCAGCACGCGGTTCATCAGCTCGAATCCGAGTTCCTTGTGGGCATGTTCGCGCCCGCGAAAGAACAACGCCACCTTGACCCGGTGGCCGTCGGCCAGGAATTCCATCAGGTGCCGTAGTTTCACCCCATAGTCGTGATCGCCCACGCTGGGATGCAACTGGATTTCCTTGACGCGCGTGGCCGACGCGTTGCGCCGGTTCTGCTTCTCTTTCTTGCTCTGGTCGTAGCGATGCTTGCCGTAATCCATGATCCGGCAGACCGGCGGACGCGCCGTCGGCGAAATTTCCACCAGGTCCAGTCCGGCGCTGCGGGCGCGCGCCTGGGCCTCGTCGTTGGATACAATGCCAAGCTGCTCGCTGTCCGGACCGATCAACCGGACCTCCGGCACGCGAATGCGCTGGTTGATGCGGGTTCCGAAGTTGCGGTTGCGCGGATCTCGGGGGTTGAACGGTGCTTGTATGGTCGTCTCCTTGTTTTCCGGGGATGTGGGGTTGCCCCGCTTGGTTTGCTCCTACTTCAACACCACCCGCCGTTCCGCGTCCACTTGTTCGATGAACGCGTCCAGCGGCATGGCGCCTTGGTCCCCGGCCACCCGGCTGCGGACCGAAACGGTTGCCTGCTCGATCTCCCGCTTGCCCATCACGAGCATGTAGGGGATCTTCTGCAGTTGGGCATCGCGGATCTTCGCGCCCATCTTTTCGGGGCGCGCATCCACCTCCACCCGGAAATCGCGCTCGCGCAGTTGCGCAGCCACCTGCCCGGCGGCCTCGATCTGCGCATCGGTCACGGGAATCAATACGGCCTGCACCGGCGCCAGCCACAGCGGAAACGCGCCCGCGTAGTGCTCGATCAGGATGCCGAAGAACCGCTCCAGGCTCCCCAGCAGCGCCCGGTGCACCATGTAGGGCCGGTGCTCATGGCCGTCGGGCCCCGCATAGGTCATGTCAAAGCGCTCCGGCTCGTTGAAATCGAACTGCACCGTGCTCATCTGCCACTCGCGGCCGATCGCGTCGCGCGTCTTCAGGTCGATCTTCGGCCCGTAGAATGCGCCGCCCCCCTCGTCGCGCTCGAAGGCAATGCCCTCGGCCCGCAGCGCGGCCTCCAGCGACCGCTGGGCCAGTTCCCAGCGCTCCGGCTCGCCCACCGCCTTCTCCGGGCGCGTCGCCAGGTAGGCCGTGATGTCTTCAAACCCGAACGCCCGCCACATCGCGATCGCGAAACGCACGCATTCGCGGACCTCGCCCTCCACCTGGTCTTCGGTGCAATAGATGTGCGCATCGTCCTGCGTGAACCCGCGCACCCGCATCAGGCCGTGCAGCACGCCCGCGCGCTCGTAGCGATACACCGTGCCCAGCTCCGCCCAGCGCAGCGGCAGCTCCCGATACGAGCGCTTGCGATTCTTGTAAATCTGGATGTGGAACGGGCAGTTCATCGGCTTGAGGTAGTAGCGCTGCTCGTCCACGTCCATCGGCGCGTACATGCTTTCGCTGTAGAATCCCAGGTGCCCCGAGGTCTCCCACAGCCCCGCCCGCCCGATATGCGGCGTGTAGAGCATCTCGTAGCCCGCCCGGTAGTGCTCCTTGCGCCAGAACTCTTCGATCACCGACCGGATGCGCGCGCCCTTGGGATGCCAGTGAATCAGCCCCGGCCCCACGCTCTCCTGCACGCTGTACAAATCCAGGTCCCGCCCCAGCACGCGGTGGTCGCGGCGCTTGGCCTCCTCCAGCATCGTTAGGTGCGCATCGAGATCCGCCGGCGTCAGAAAGGCCGTGCCATACAGCCGCTGCATCATCGGATTCTTCTCGTCCCCCCGGAAGTACGCGCCCGCCACCGACAGCAGCTTGAAGGCCTTGATCGCCGACGTGCTCGCGACGTGCGGCCCCCGGCACAGATCCGTGAAGTCCCCCGTGTGGTACAGGCTGATCGTCTCCCCTTCGGGGATGTCCCCCAACCGTTCCAGCTTATAGGTCTGGCCACGCTCTTTCATCATCGCCCAGACCTCTTCGCGCGATTTTTCCTCGCGCACGAACGGCAGGTCTTCCGCCACGATCCGGGCCATCTCCGCCTCGATCGCCGGAAAATCCTCCACCGTCAGGCGGTGCTTCAGGTCGAAATCGTAATAGAACCCGTCCTCCGTATCCGGGCCGATGTCAAACAGGGCATCCGGATAAAGCCGTCGCACGGCCGAGGCCATCACATGCGCCGCACTGTGGCGCATCGTCTCCAAATCAACCGGTTCTGGCTTCATGTATCGGGGTCGGCTTCCTTCCTGTTCAAGCCGTGCAAACTACTCCCTGCCCTTTGCAAAGTCAATGCAGCGCTTGACTTGTCCCGCATCCTTCTGCTACCAACGGCAACCCTATGGGACAACAACTGAGAAAACGCGTCAAACGCAAGGCCCGCGACCGCCGCCGCAAGCGGCTCAAGCTGCGCGCCCAACCCGCCCAGCCGACCGCGGAATAGTCCGCTCTCGGCCGGGCCGCGTCCGCACGACGGACAACCGCCCGGACCCGCCTCGGCCCCTCCGCCGCGGCGGGTTTTGGCGCGCCCGGTTCGACCATCCCAACAACGAGGCCCACCCATGATTGTGTTCCTGGACGGTATTCTGGAAGAAAAAGAGCCCACCCGCGTCGTCGTCAACGTCAACGGCATCGGCCACGAGGCGGCCATTCCTCTCAGCAGCTTCGACCGCCTGCCCGCCACCGGCCAACGGGTCCGCCTGCTGACCGTTCCCGTCATCCGCGAGGATGCCCACCTCCTGTTCGGCTTCATGTCGACAGAAGAACGCTCCGCCTTCCTCCTGCTCACCAGCGTCAACGGCATCGGCCCCAAACTCGCCCTCGCCGTCCTCAGCGGACTCGCCGTGCGCGACCTCAAGGCCGCCGTCGCCGAAGGCGATGCCAAGCGGCTCTCCGGCATTTCCGGCGTCGGTCGCAAAACCGCCGAGCGCATCATCCTGGAAATGCGCGACAAACTCGGACGCGGCGACCTCATGGAGGCCGTCACCGGCGGCCGCGCACCCGCCCCCGGCGACGCCCGCCTGCGCGATGTCCTCCTCGCCCTCATCTCCCTCGGCTACAAACAGGCCGATGCCCAGAAAATGGTCCGCCAGATCGCCCCGACCCTCGATCCCGACACCCCCCTCGAGGACATCCTCCGCCGCATCCTCTCCGGCCGCGCCGGATCGTAATCCTGTCCTCTCCCCGCAAACAGCCACCCGACGACGGCGTCGGGTCTATTCCTGCCTGGAGCCGGGACGCCCCCGTCCCGCCGCCCTCCCTTCAATAATTGG
>CAYNSH010000141.1:0-4558 GCA_964399775.1 uncultured Verrucomicrobiota bacterium | reverse complement strand
ACTATCGCAACTCCCCGGACGTGGTTGGCCTGGCCAACCGCCTGCTGCTCATCAAGAATTCCCGCTTTGGCTCCATCGACCGCGAGAGCAACTACCTGGTCCGGGCGGTCAATTCCCAGGCCGGCCTGGTCGAATTGTTCGCCGACAGCGAGCCCTTGCGGCGCGAACTCAACGACAAGACCCGCCGCTCCGCGCGCACCGCCGTGATCGTCATGCGCGAGGAGGACAAGGCCGACGCCCGCCGCCAGTTCCAGACCCCCCTGGTCTTCTCCATCCAGGAAGCCAAGGGACTGGAATACGAAAGCGTGATTTTGCTCAACTTTGTCTCCGCCAACCGCAAGGAGTTCGAGGCGATTGTCGACGGCGTGACCGAACAGGACCTGGACGCAAGCCGGCTGGAATACGCCCGCGCCAAGGATAAAACCGACAAGTCCCTCGACGCCTACAAGTTTTTCATCAACTCCCTGTATGTCGCGATGACCCGGGCGGTGAAAAACCTCCACCTGATCGAGCGCGATCCGGGACACCGGATGTTCTCTCTGCTGGGACTTCGAGAACGCAAGGAGGCCAGCAAGGCCCGGGCGGAAACCTCCACCCACGAAGAATGGCAGCAGGAAGCCCATCGCCTCGAGAAGCAGGGCAAAACCGACCAGGCCGACGCCATCCGCCGCACCATCCTGGCCCAGAAAGAAGTCCCCTGGCGCGTCCTGACCCCCGTGACCCTCGATGAACTCAAGGCGGAAGCCCTCGACCCCAACCACTTCAACCGCCAGGCCAAGCTGCAACTCCTGGAATATGCCGTGGTCAACAACTGCCCGCCGCTGCTCGACGACCTGTTGCGGCTGGATTTCAAGCCCGCGGCCGATGCCTCCCAGCGCCTCAACTCCATCAAGACCAAGTATTATTCCGCCTACCTGTCCGGGAATCTCCGCGATATTCGCAAACAGATCGAAACCTATGGCGTGGATTTCCGCAATCCCCTGAACCAGACGCCGCTGATGATCGCCGCCCATTTCGGCCGGGAGGATCTCGCCGCCTGGCTGATGGAAAACGGCGCCAACCCGCGGCTGACCGACAACTGGGGCTGCGCGCCCGTGCAAATCGCCCTGCTGGAGGCCTACCGCTCCAAGGAGTATGCCCGCCGCCACATTGGCCGCCTGTATGGGTTGCTCGCCCCGCCCTCCATCAAGCTTCGGGCCGGCGGACGCATGATCAAGCTAGATGCCAAGCGAATGGAATACTTTCTGTACCTGTCCATGACGGCCACCTTGCAGGACATCCTGCGCGTCAAGATCTACCGTTCCCTCGCCGCGTTCCAGACCGGCGACTTCGTGGACGAACTGCGCGATTTTCCCGACCACGTCATTCCGCCCCACCGCAAAGCCCGCCGCCACCTCAGCGCCGTGCTGGCCCGGAATGAAATCCATCGCCAGGACCCCTACAACCGCCATCTCTTCGTCCGCGTCTATCGCGGCTACTACATCCTCAATCCCGCGCTCGATGTCGAAATCGACGGCCAGTGGGTCAACGTCTACGACTTGATCCACATCGACGAACTCGCCAAGGAAGATGGCGACCCGCAACTGAAGAACTTTACCCGCTACATCCAGACCCTCCGCCAGGAATTGTCCGGAGGATGAATCCCACTGGCGCCCTCCAGCCGGAACGCGGCGGCACGCTTGTCCTGCGGTCCTTCCGCCATGGGATCATGCGCCTGGCCGCGGGCCTCGCGTTCGTCACGGCCAGCCTGCTCCTGCCGGCCACGCCGGCCGGCGCTCGCGAGGTGCGCATCGCCACCTACAACATCGAGGGCGGCACCGGGGTTATCGGCAGCGACAAGTATGAGGCGATCTTTGCCATCCTCGAGCGCATCGATGCGGATATCATCTGCTTCCAGGAACTCCGGACCACCACCTATGCCGAATGGCTCGCCCTTGCCCAGGACCTGGGCTATCCCTTTGCGGCCATGGGCGGCAACGGGCCGTTCTCGGGCCACCTCTACAACGGCTACTTCAGCCGCTTCCCCATCATGGAAACCCGCGACGTCGTGTCGCCGCCCGGTGCCGTCGAGCTGAGCCGCTTCCCGTTTCGCGCCGTCGTGGACGTCCCCGATGCACAACATCCGCTGGTCCTTTGGACGATGCACCACAAGGTCGGCAGTGACAGCGCCGACAAGTTCCGCCGCGCCATCGAAGCACACCGCATCGCGCAGGACATGGAAACCTACCTGGCGGCGAATCCCGCCCACGCCGAATATGTCCTGGCCGGCGACATGAACGATGACACCCGGTTCCCCCAAACGCCTCTGCAGTTCAACGCCATCCCCATCACCCAGGCCATGCCCGCCTCGTTTGTGCTGGGCGACGACATCCCGTTTCCCGTCCCCTATGCTATCTTCCCGACCGACCACTACTCCGGCGCAGGCCAGGGGCTCGTCCACATGCCCGCGTTCTGGGAAGGCACCGAAACGCCGATCACCCGCCCCGCCGCATCTCGCAAGATCGACTACGTCTTCCTCAGTCCCGCCCTCGCCGAAAGCCCCCACGGCGCACCCCGCAGCGAAGTCTATTACACCGAGACCGACATGGGCGGCGGGCTTCCGAAGGCGGGAGCCCCCTTGCCGTTCGATCTGAGCCTGACGGCATCCGACCATCTGCCCATTTTCGTGGATGTCCACATGGCCCCGTTCGACTCCGTCATGCCCACGACCGGCCTGGATATCTCGGGCGAGTTCGGAGGGCCGTTCGACCCCATCACCGCCATCTACGTGGTCACCAACAAAAGCAGCCTGCCCGCCAGCTACTCGGTTTCGACCGGCCACGCATGGATTTCCGCCTCGCCGGCGGATTGGGCGCTGCAACCCGGCGGAAGCATCGAAGTGGAAGTGGTCATCCATACCCATGGCCTCGCGGCTGGCCTCCACTCCTCCTCGGTTGTCTTTTCCAACCAGACGACCGGATGGAGTGGGGAACGCTGCGTGCGGGCGACCATCGGCGGCATGACGGCCAAGGGCGTCCCCATGGATTGGTACGCCAGATTCGGGCTGGAACCCGCACTCGGCGAAACCTGGGACGATCTCGACGACAAGCCATCGGCCGCGGGCGCCCCCAACTGGACCCAGTACCTGGCCGGACTCGACCCGACGGACCCAGCCGCCGTATTCGAGATTCGGGCCGTGAACAGGGATCCCGGCATGGCGGCGACGGTCCAATGGCTCGGCGGCACAAACGGCCCGGCCCGCGACTACATCCTGGAGTCTGCGCCCGCACCCGGAGGCCCCTGGACCGCCGCAGGCTCGGTACCACGCCAACCCGGGCTCCATGCCTGGACCGACGAGTTCTCCGACGGCGAAAGACGCTTCTACCGAGTGTTGGCGGCGCCATCGCACGCCCCGTCCAATCGACATCCCCCGAACAAGCCCAATCAGCGGCGCGTCCACAATCGAAAGCCCAAACCGGCATCACCAGCATTCCCATGAAGTCAACCAACCACACATCCGGCACAATATCCCTCCATCAAACTCCGGGTGATGTGGCCTAACGGATCATCGCGAATGGCGTACACCTTCACTTGGATCGCCGACGGTGCCCAGCCGCGCATCCTCTTCCTTGAACCCATCTCTTTCCGCATCACGGGCAACCGTTCAGGCAACGAAGTCAGCTCTTCTGCCGTTTTTGCCGCCGCATCCAACCAGGTCCATCGCCACCGATCCATTCTGCCACCGATCCATTCTTGCCATGATGCCTGTCGGATGCCATCCTTCTCCGCGGAGGGTATGGCATGAGACTATGGCTGTTTCTGACTCTATTCATCGGGGTCTTCACCTGCCAGGCACAAAAGAGTGCGGCATTGATAGAGCATACCGTTCCTGCGGATGAGGCCAGCATCATGGCCCAAACGCTGGATCTTGAGTGCCCCCGCGATTCCGTCATCGAGGTCGCCCCACATACGTGCTGGCCCTACATGTCATTTCTGGTGGACCCTTCAGAAACAGAGCGTATCGCCAGGATCAAAGAGCACATCCGCTGCAATCTGAATCGGGACATGGAAAACGTCGGGGGGCTGATTGACCAACTGCTTGAAAAGAACCGTGAGCCCTACCACATCCCCCTGTCCGATCCTGCGGACAGGGCATACACATTCAGCAAAGAAGATGCCAAACCCGACCCGCCTGATGACTATTTCGAAACCAAAAGGTTCAACTCGCCCTGGGATCTGCTGGACCCTCCGAAGCCCGCCTACGATATGTACTTGGGAATATCGCGCCCGGCAATCGACCCGGACACCGGGCGCATCCTGATCTATGTAGTCCGCTCCGCAGACGGGCAAGCCAAGGGTGACGTCATGCTGTTGGAGTCGAACCAAGGCCAACTTGAACAGGTCACGCGCGGCACGATCTTGCATTGACAGCGGAGACCGTACGGCCGCCCGCGGCTTTTTCACCGCCAGCCGGAAGAAGCCTGTATTTGAGGTCGGAAGGTCAGTCTTCCCTTCCGGCCCGGTTATGTTCAAGGCCTAAGCTCCACGACCGTCGCGCCCCAACCGCCCATCGCTCCTT
>CAYNSH010000140.1:0-4596 GCA_964399775.1 uncultured Verrucomicrobiota bacterium | reverse complement strand
GGCTTTTTTTAACCCTTCGGACGATTTTTCCCAGCTTGGCTAAGGATTCGGGCGGAAATCGTGGAATGGTGGAATGATGGAATATTGGCGGACGAAGGCATGGGCAAAAGTTCGGATCCGTGCAATCCGCGTTACCACGCCAGCCCGCGTGGCAAGCCCACGCCGGCCCGCGCAACAAGTCCACGCCCAACCGCGTGGCAAGCCGTAGCTGGCTGTTCCTGATCAGGAGTCAGCAGACAGGAGACAGGGGACGGTAAGGCTTGTCCGTTCCATCCGTAGCTGGCTGTTCCTGCCGTCGATCCGACGCGCCCTATGTACCCGCCCGTGGAGGGACGGGCGCCCGCCCGGACCATTCTGACTCCTGTATCCTGACTTCTGAATACTTCCCGACTACGGCCGGCTTTCCCAGCGGCCGGTGGCGAAGTTCCTGAACCAGCGGGGATTGCGGCTCCCGTTGTACCACAACCAGCCGGCGGGCGCCTGGCGGTAGAGAAACGGATAGACCGTGGCGCTGGTCCACAGCCAGCCCATGTCCTGCGAAAAAAACCAAATGCTCTGCGGGGTGCTGCCTCGCGCCGGGTACCAGAACCCGTGTTTGTTGTGCCAGACCCATCCGTCGCTCCCCATCGGCACGTAGTCGCCAAACCACCCCAGCCGACGCCAGCCGCCGCCAAGGGCCCGGTAGCCGTCATCCCAGGCGGGGGGTTGGATGCGCTCGGCAATTTGGCACCACAGGGTCCACGCGGCATAGGCCTTCTGGTTGGCGTTCAAGGGCTGGCTGTGCGCGGAGCCGCAGTCGTACCAGTCCACGCCCTGCGCGTGCGACCCTTGCCATGCCGTGGCCCAGTTGCCAATGGCCGCGCCGCCTGCGGAGGCATAGATTGTGCAATTGTCGTCGACGTATGGGAAATAGGTCCCGTCGGGGTCGTAGCGCTCGATGTCGTTGAAGTCATACAGCACCCGGTTTCCCGTGGAACACCAGTTGCGGACGACCTGGCAGGCGGCCTTGTTGTTTGCGTCGTCCCAGATGTCCACGTGGCCCGTCATATAGACGAAGACCACCCCGGGATACTCCTGCTCCAAGGCGGCCATCGGCTGCAGATATTCGGAAAGCAGGGTTCCCGATGCATATTTGCCGCCCATCTGCCCGCACCAGGACCAGACGACCACGTTGACGTCGGCATTCGCCGGATGGTTCAGATAGGCCCGGGTGTTGTTCACCCAGTCGGGATAGTAGCCGACGTCCCCATCCATGGCATAGTCGTGCAGATCCAGCGCGCCGCCGGCGCCGCCGTTGTTCCAGGCGAAGATGTCATGGGGCAGCGCCAGCCCCCTGCCGCCGCCATTGGCGAAACCGACCAGCCCGGTCATTCCATCGGTGATCTGGCTCCCGTGCGACGTGTGCCCATAGGCGATGTGCAGGAGAGATTTGGCCCGGTTGATCCGGGTCGCCGTCAGTGTCGTTATGTCCGTATGCCGATGATCAATCAGGATGGACGCCCCGAAAGACGAACCGGCCACCGCCAAGCCCACCAGAACCGCGAAACGACCCAACCTCGAAACATGCATGGCCATCCTCCTGATCAATACCCATGCCACGGCATCGATCGCCAACCGGCCTCAAGCATCAAACCGGCAATGGAACCACGCGGCCAAGGCCGGCCAGCCGGGGCCCCGTCGAGCCTCATGCAAAACAGGGCGCTAGATGCGCCTCCGGTATCGGCCCACCGCCACAACCGGTCCGTCAGAAGGGAACATATACGTAGATCATGTTCAGCCCGCCATCACCGAAGGTAAGCATCACGCCGTGGTTTGTCCACCATGGCGCTGTGGGGTGATCATCGATATTGGGAGGGCCCAAAACGGCGACGGCATCCACCCGCGAGGATCCGAACGTGATTCCCCGGTAGGTCCACGGCGGCGGCGAACCAATGAGACTCCAGGCAAAGATTCCGTCTACGATCTCGTCGGGATTCAGGACCCCATCGCCATTTCCATCATCGTAGGCCAGCTTAAGGCCCAGCACGTCGTAATCGTTCCAATGGGTATAGTCCCCAGGATCTCCGGTTCGCCGCACCTCGTCCGGCACGCCCAACTTGGCCAAGACCCCCGCGTAGGTGTCGCCCAACTTCACGGGGCCAACCGAGCGACCGGGCTCCCATTGGGGTTGCCCGAGACGGGACCATATCCCGCTGCGCATGTTGACCACCCATTGCCGGTCGGTCTGGTTAAACCAGTGCCACGCCCCGTTGCCTTGCGCATAGACGAAGGGCCAGACGTGGTATGACCAGCCCGTCGCCAAAGCCGAGTTTTCCATCCTCGCCCACTGTCCGTTGGACATGGTCGCCACCCATTGCCGGTCCGTCGGCTTGAACCAATGCCAGTCGCCCGAGGCCGTGTCGTACGCCCAAGGCCAGTTGAAGTACACCCAGCCCGAGGGCCGGAACGCCGACGCCGGCATCGTCAAAACCACCACCAAACCCAAACAAGCCAATAGTCTTTTCATCGCACCCTCCTTTTTCATTTTTCTCAAACCAGCAACTCCACAACCGCAACACCGGGATCGCCCGGATTCGTGTCCGAAGGCTACTCCTCCCATTTTCCCAGACGCAAGAACAATTACCAGAGGACACGGGGAATCAGAAAAACCAGCCACAGTCGGTGAGCCACGAATGGCTCGAATGGACACGAATACAATCTCTAACGCGATTGGTAGAAACGGACAGCCCCGACTCAGGACTCTGAACCCAAATCCGTCAGGTGCCCGCCCGCGGGCGGACACCTGAATAGTTACCACGGCAACTGGAACACATACCCTTTGGGGGTGGATTCCCATTCGTTGGCGGGGTGCTCGTTTTCCTGGAGAACAATAAGCCGGTTTCCCCTCACGCTGGCCTTGAGATCGGCATTCGCACGGCCGGTGAACACGCTGTAGCGGGTTTCGGCGGGGGCCCCCGGCAGGCGTTCCGTCAAGAGCACGACTTCGGCCGGAGCCAGGCTCCACGGGGTGCGCTCGCCGCGGAACACCGCCATGACGTCGGCGGGATCATAGATCCACGCCTGCAGCGCCCAGCCTTCGGCATGGTATCCGGAGCCGCCGCCATACGGATCGGGAAGCCCCCCGCCTCCGTCCGCCAATCCGTACCACCGCCCGCCAATGCCCCGATAGACGAAGCACAGGATGCCGTGATGCGTGTCGGTCTCGATCCACTTCATGTCGGTGACCTTGTTGGCCACCCACCATTCTTCGTTGGCCGCGCCATTGGCCACCCACCAGGCGCTCGTCGCGTTCGAGGCCCGCACGCTCGGCCCGCGCCGCGCCTCGTCCGGATGGCAGATCAGGGTCGCCGCGCGAACCTTTCCGTCGACGATGGCCGGATTAATCGCAAACCAATTGGGCCCCCAGCGTCCCAGCGCCGCGCCCGACGTGCCCTCTAAGCCCGCCAAGTAGGCATGGCCCGCCTCGCGCAGCGTCTGCGGCGCTGCGCTCAAATAGCCGCCCACGCGCGAATGGTGCGCGAACGGGTTGTCCACGGCCCACAGGCCCGAAACAATCCCGCCCTCGTTGACCCCCTGCGTCTGCCAGTCGGTACCCGCCCCGTTGTACCACTCGTACTTGGTGAAATGGATTCGCCCGTCCACCTCCAGCAACCCGCCCGGCAACAGCGCCCCCACGCCCAATCCGCCCGTCCATCCGGCCGGCTGCCGTCCCCCCGTCACGTCGATCCAGCCGCCCACCGGCGAACCCACGCGCCCATCCAGGACGGAAGGCAGCTGCACCTGCGCCTGGCGATCATAATAGGGATGGCCGACGACCAACAGATTCCCGTTGGCCAATTGGGCATGCACTCCGGAGGAATAGCCGAAGCGGAAGTCTCCGGATTGCGCCAGAGGAATGGCAAAGGTCCCCGCGAATCCGGCTTCCACGTCCGCCCATTTGAGCAAGGTCTTGGCGGTCGACACCCCAAACCGCGACCACTCTCGCGTTCGCATGTTCACCACCCATTGCCGGTCCGGATGATTGAACCAGTGCCACGCGCCGTTGCTCTGGGCATAGGCCCAAGGCCAGACGTGGTACGACCACCCCGACGCCAATCCGCTCCGCGGCATCGTCCGCCAACCGTCCGCCGGGGGGAAGCCATGCACCCATTGCCGATCGGCCGTGTTGAACCAATGCCAGTCGCCCGAGGATAGCGCATACGCCCACGGCCAATCGAAGTACACCCATCCCGATGGCCGGAACCCCACTGCCGGCCTCAACAAAATCGCCGCCAGCCCCAACACCAACATCCACTTTTTCATGGCCGGTCTCCTGTTCCGCACACGCGTCTCAAGCGCCTGATCAGAGTATACACCGAATCATGCTGTTTGGAATGCCCCGTGGCGAGTTCTATCCTGAATTGGAAGCTGGAAGCTGGGGGACTCCAGCCTTCCGCGCGAACTTTCCCGCCCGCCAGAGCCTTGGCGTCGGCGGGTCCCACGGCTGAATCAGGTCGCCGCAGGAACACACAAAACGCCGGAAACCAAGACAAGATGTTAACCAGTAGAGTAGAGAGTGACGGGCGGCTGTTGCAAGCAACGCCATCCCGCCACTCC
>CAYNSH010000139.1:0-4718 GCA_964399775.1 uncultured Verrucomicrobiota bacterium | reverse complement strand
CTCCAGCCCCCCACGCCCCTGTCCCAGACCCCCACGGGCTTGTCCCGTGGGTGAACCCGGTCCGACTCCAAGCCCCCCACTCTCCTGTTTCAATAGACCCCCACGACCTTGTGTCGTGGGTGAATCAGGTCCGCTTTATCCTTCCCCTCGCCGTCGCCCTCCTCCTTCTCCCCGCCACCGCCCCCGCCGCGCGAATGGTCGAATCCTTCGACCCCGCCACCGTCTCCGCCTGGACCCCGTTTCTGAAAGCCCCCGCGCCGGTGGCGGCCGCCACCGGCATCGCCTTCCCCGTGCCCTTCGCAAAGAACGTCGACCGCGCAGCCTGGGACAAGCCGGTCCACCTTGACCTGTCCGCCGCCATCGCCTTCGAAGTCGAGTTCTCCTGCCCGCAGCCCCAGGCCATCCGCCAGTTCGGCCTCTACTTCAAGAGCGGCAACGGGTGGTATGCCGCCTCCAAGCCGCTGCCCGGCGCCGGCCCCCAGACCCTGGTCTTCTCCAAATCCGATTTCACCCCCGAAGGTTCCCCCGCCGGATGGGACCGCATCTCCGGCATTCGCCTCTCGCCGTGGAAAGGCGCCGCCCTCGACACCGCCCTCGTCCTGCGCCGCATCTCCACCGTGGAAGGCGCCTCGCTCGTGCTGGTCCGCGGCACGTCGTCATGCCCCGACGCCGGCGCGCGGGCCGTCGCCGCCAAAACCACTGAGCGCGTCAGCCGCCTGCTCATCGAAGCCGGCATCGGCCATACCATCGTCACCGACGACGACCTGACCAAGGGCGCGCTCGCCAAGGCCACCGGCGCGCTCCTGCCCTACAATCCCAACCCCTCGCCCGCCCAACTGAAGGTGCTCACCGACTTCCTCGCGCGCGGCGGCAAGCTCGGCGTCTTCTATGGCGCTTCGCCCGTGCTCGCCTCCGCCATGGGCTTCAAGCTCGGCCCCTACGTCAAAGCCGAGCGCCCCGACCGCTGGCGGTCCATCGTCTTTGGCGACCCCGGCGAATGGCTCGTGGCCCCGCGCATCTGGCAGAACTCCCCCAACCTGATGCCCGCGCATCCCGCCGGGCCCGGTTCGCGCATCGTTGCGTTCTGGGACAACGCCCGCGGCGTCCGCCAGCCCGAACCCGCCCTCGTCGCCTCGCCGCGCGGCTTCTGGATGTCGCACATTCTGATGAGCGACGACGCCCCGTCGAAGAAGGAACTGCTCGTTTCGCTCTGCGCCCACCTCGATCCCTCTGTCTGGGCGCCCGCCGCCGCCCGCGCCATCCAGGATGCCGGGCGCGTCAACGATTTCCACTCGCTGCCCCACGCCCTCTCCGAAATCGAACGCGCCCTCCCCGTCGCCGCTGATCCCGAAGGCACCCGCGCGCTACTCGCCGAAGCCCAAAATCTTTCCGCCCAGATCCAAGCCGCCATGGCCGGCGAGCAATACCGGAAAGCCCTTCAATGGGCCCGCCGCCAGCGCAACCTGATCCTCCGCGCCGATGCCGCCATCCAGCCGCCCCGTCCCGGCGAATTCATCGGCGTCTGGGACCACGACGGCACCGGCTACATCCCCGGCGACTGGAATTTCACCGCCGCCCACCTCGCCGCCCACGGCGTCAACGCCCTCTTTCCCAATCTCACGTGGGGAGGCTGCGCCCACTACCCCAGCAAATACCTGCCCGCCTCGACCACCCTGCGACTCTACGGTGACCAGCTTGCCGCCGGCCTCGCCGCCGCCAAGGCCCGCGCCATGCAGTTCCACGTCTGGATGGTCCTCTGGAAACTCGATGGCGCGCCGCCCGATTTCGTCGAACGCATGAAGAAGGAAGGCCGCCTGCAGATTACGGACTCCGGCGCCACCCGCCCCTGGCTCAGCCCCCACCATCCCGCCAACCGCAAACTCGTGCTCGACGTCGTCGAGGAGATCGCGCGCACCTATCCCACCATCGACGGGATTCATCTCGACTACATTCGACTCCCCGACTCCTTGAGTTGCTACTCGCCCGCCACCCGTGCCCGCTTCGAGGCCGCCAGCAAGCGCAAGACCCGCCACTGGCCCGCCGAGGTCAAGCCCGGCGGAGCGCGAAATGCCGAGTTCCGCAAGTGGCGCACCGCCGACATCACCGCGCTTGTCGCCGACATTCGTTCCACGTTGCGCCGCGCCAATCCCAAGGTGAAGCTCTCCGCCGCCGTCTTCGGCATCGCCGCCGCCGATGGCGGCAACATCGCCCAATACTGGCCCGACTGGCTCCGCGCCGGCACCGTCGATTTCCTCACCCCGATGAACTACACCGAATCCAGCCCCGAGTTCGCCACCTGGCTACGCACCCAAATGGCCTACCCCGGCGCCCGCGGAAAAATCATCCCCGGCATCGGCGTCACCGCCGACGAATCCCGCCTCGACCCCGCCCAGGTTATCCGCCAGATCGTCCTCGCCCGCCAGGCCGGCGCCCCCGGCGTCGTCCTCTTCTCCCTCACCGGCACCCTCCGCGACGAAACCCTCCCCGCCCTCCGCCAAGGCCTCACCCGCCCCCTCCCTTAACTTCTTCACCCACGGGACAAGCCCGTGGGGGTCGGGGATCCGAGACCCCCTATCCCGAGCGTCATAGGGGTCAGGCCTTGACATTTGACAACTTCAGCCGGATCCTTTGGCAGGTCTTCCAGAATGCAAGGTTCTCGACCTGGAGGGAGCGAAGGATCCGGAGTCGGCGGGACACCACTGCGCCGTCCTTGTGCCCTAGTCGGCGTCCGATATCTCTTCCCATCATCCCGCTTTCTGTTGTCCACAGCCAAATGAGGGCGTCCCGCGCTTCGCAGTTGCCTTTGTGCTTCTGCCAGTCAATCGATGAATCGAGCCCATACGATTGCGCGGTAGCCTCACGTATTAGGTCAGGATGGATTCCCTGTTCAATGCGACGCATGGCAACATCCGGACCGCGACCGAACTCGGCCGCGAGTTGCTGATATTTATCCTCCATGTCCTGGCAGAACGCTTCACTACCAACGGCCTTGCTGGATCGTTTCAGCGCCTCTTCCAGATCCGCATCATTGCGGGCGAGTCCGGCTTGAACATACCGGCGATAGGCTGCGGGCATGTTTTTCGTTCCCATTCGTTCGCCAAGCAAAGCATGCAAGGGCGAATACGAGACCCATTCGTGGCGTCTTTCCCATCCGCCGTACGACCGGTGTGTACTCCACCGGTATTTTTCCAGGATGTCCAAACGCTCTGAAAGATCGGCTTGCTTCATGGCTTTGGTTTGAACGGGGTTCAGGTGGAGGTAGCGTACCAATTTCAACAGATACGCGTCGCCTTCGACTAAGAGCGCCTTGAACCGGCCGCCAAACAGTGCGCCACATCGGCGATGCCGCACATTGAAGTAAGCGGTGTAAGAGGTCCCAAACTGGTGCATGAAACGACTGAGATTTCCCTGCGGGGTCATGAGCAGCAAGTGGTAGTGATTGGGCATGAGAACGTAGGCATAGAGCTTGATGCCATGCGTCTCAACGCTCTCCTGCAGTTTATTCAGGAATATGATCCGATCCGCATCGCTCGTGAAGATATGGCACCGGTTGACTCCTCGTGACATCACGTGATAGATCGCGCCTTCAAACTGACATCTCAGCATCCTCGCCATGATCGGTTACCATAGCCAAGTATTGACAAATGTCAAGGCCTGACCCCATGGACAGGGACGATTGGATACGGGATAGTTGCCCCCCATGAGCATCTCCGCCCAAATCGTCGCCGACAGCGTCTCGCCGCAGGGCATTCGGCTGACCACGCTGTCGTTGAAATATCCCCGCTGGATCCATGCCGAGTTCATGACCCACCGCATGTTTTCGCGCAACGCCAGCAGCTCGCGCGCGGTGCCCTCGAAGCGCCTTGGCGCGCTCGGGCGCGAATACCCCCTCTATTGGGGCGCCAACATCCCCGGCATGCAGGCGGGCACATTGCTCTCCGACGAGCAGACGGCGAAGGCCAAGGCGGTCTGGGACCGCATGGCCGACGCCTGCGCCGCCGGCGTCACCGAACTCGCCGAGATCGGCCTGCACAAGCAGTGGGCCAACCGCCCGCTTGAATGGTTCACCTCCATCTCCGTGCTGGTCTCTGCCACTGCGTTCGACAACTTCTTCGGCGTGCGCTGGCACCCTGACGCCCAGCCCGAAATCCAGGAGCTCGCCCGGCAGATGTTCTCGGCCCTCCAGTCCAGCACACCGCGCGCGCGAGAGCCCGACCAGTGGCATCTGCCGTTCGTTTCCGCCGACGAAGAACAAGCCCTGGGCCTGGACACCGCCCGCCGCTGCTCCGCCGCGCGCTGCGCCCGCGTGTCCTATCTCAACCACGACGGCACCGCCCCCCACGTGGCCAAGGACATCGACACGTTCGCCAAGCTGGCGGGCGATCCCAACGGGCCGCCCCAGCCGCTCCACGCCTCGCCCATGGAACATCAGGCCACCCCCGACCGCCTGCGGAACCCCGAGGATCCCGATTCCTGGCAGAATCCCGCCCAGCACGGCAACTTCCACGGCTGGCGCCAATACCGCAAGATGCTCGCCCGCGAACACATCGCGAAATTCACGCCGCCGGCTTGACGGATGGTTTTTCGGCGGGCCCCACGGCCTTGTGCCGTGGGGGAGCAAACTTTGCCTCCCACGGGACAAGCCCGTGGGGGGGCTAAGATCACCCGAATCCTTAGCCAAGCTGGGAAAAATCGTCCGAAGGGTTAAAAAAAGCCCT
>CAYNSH010000138.1:0-4896 GCA_964399775.1 uncultured Verrucomicrobiota bacterium | reverse complement strand
CCGACACAAGACGTCAAAATATATAGCATTACGACACTCAATTAAAGTAAATTCACGCGCGCCTCGATGCCGACCACGCGCTGGAAATCGCGGACCATCATGGGGAAGGGGTGGGGGCCCACGACGGAACCAATGCAGTAGAGCTGGGTGACGGGGTCGGCCATGTAGGCCTGGAAGCAGGAGTCGACGGCTTCCTTGAGAGTCTTGAGCCCGAAGGAGACCGGGATCACATTGGCGCCGAGAAGCTTCATGCGCGCGACGTTGGGCGCCTGCTTGGCGATATCGACCTCGCCCATGTGGATGTCGCATTCGAGGCCGAAATACGCGGCGGCGGTGGCAAGGGCCACGCCATGCTGTCCGGCGCCGGTTTCCGCAATGAGCTTTTTCTTGCCGAGATAGACCGCCAGAAGGCCTTCCCCCATGCAGTGGTTCAGCTTGTGGGCCCCGGTGTGGTTGAGGTCTTCGCGCTTCATGTAGATTTGCGCGGCGCCCAGCTTCTTGGAAAGGCGTTCACAGTGATAGACCGGCGTGGGACGGCCCTGGTAGTGCTTGCGGATGGAGCGCAACTCGGCAATGAATTTGGCGGAGCGCGAAATGGTGTCGTAGGCATCGCGAATCTCGGCCATGATGACGTCGAGCTCCGGGGGCAGATACGCCCCGCCGTATTTTCCGTAACGGCCGTCTTTGTCGGGATGGAGGTTGAAGTAGTTGGAATAGTCGGGATCGTTCATGGCATCTCCTTGGGGGGGTGGGCAATGTTTCTGTGCGTAGATACACAACCGCCGCCCGCCTGTCAAGCTCCCCCTGCGCGCATTTCTCGCACGAACTTCGGATCTCCTGTCCCCTGTCGCCTGTCTCCTGATCCAGACGCCTAGGGGAAATGGAGACGTTCCTTTCCGGTGCGGTGGGGAGGTGGAATTTTGCTTTGCAAATGAATGGGGGGGGGACATGCTTGGCGCAAAAATGGACCAAGGTGAATCCAAATCGTTTCCGACGGAGCTGGCGGAGGTGGCACGGCGGCTGGGGGATTTTTCCCGGTCGAAGCCGGTATGGGCTTCACGGGTGCCGGCTCGGTTGGATGTGATGGGGGGCATCGCGGATTACTCAGGGGCGAATGTTTGCGAAGCGACGCTGGGCGCGGGGGTGGCGGTGGCGGTGCAGCCGCGCACGGATCGCCTCCTGCGGATCTGCACGTCGCCGGCGGGTTGTCAGGGGTTGCCCGTGGAGATGTGCATTCCACTGGACCGCCTGGCCCCGAACGGCAGGCCGGCAACCTATGAGCGGGTACGGGAGCTGTTCCGGAAGAACCCGCTGGCGTCGTGGGCGGCGTATGCGGCGGGGAGTCTGCTGGCGCTGATGCGGGAGGAATCCGTCCGGCCGGAAACCGGACTGGATGTGTGGATTTCCAGCGCGGTACCAATGAATGCGGGCGTCGCGAGTTCGGCGGCGGTGGAGATCGGCGCGCTATGCGCATTCGATGCCTGCCTGGGTTCGGGCCTGGATGCGTCGCGGATCGCCCAGCTCGGCCAGATGGCGGAGAACCGGGTGGTGGGAGCGCCATGCGGCATCATGGACCAAATCGCAATTGCAAGCGGACGGCGTGGGCGGCTGCTGCACATTCTGTGTCGGCCAGGATCGGTGATCGGCCCGGTGCCGATTCCGAAGGGGACGGGGTTTGCAGGCATTCATTCGGGGGTGCGCCATTCGGTGGCGGCGGCCCCATACGGCGACGTGCGCATCGGCGCGTTCATGGGCCGGCGGATTCTCAATGAAAGGCGCGTGAAGGCGGGGCGGGAACCGGTGGCGCATCTGACGGAAATCGCGACGGCGGAGTTGGCCTCGCACGGAAGAATGGCGCTGCCGGAGCAGATGTCCGGGGCGGATTTCCTGGCGCGCTTCAAAACCCATGGCGATCCGGCGACAACGATCCGGCCCGGTGCGGTGTATCGCATCCGGGGGCCGGCACGACATGCGATTTTCGAGAACGAGCGGGTGCTGCGGTTCATCGATGCGTTGCGAACGGCGGCCGGCGGCGACTTGTCCGGTTGCGTCGCAGCCGGCAAGGAGATGGAGGGCTCGCATGCAAGCTATCGCGACGAGTGCCGCTTGTCGGTGCCGGAGGTGGATTGGCTGGTCGAGGCGACGGGGCGGATCGGGCCGAAGCGCGGACTCTACGGGGCGAAAATCACCGGAGGCGGCGCGGGCGGAACGGTGGCGGTATACGGGCGGGTGGAGGCGTTGAGGAAGGAATTGCCCGGGCTGGTGCGGGAGTATGAGCGACAAACGGGTTTGCGAGCGGCGGTGTTCGGGGGGACTTCGCAGGGGGCGCTGGAATTTGGAACGCGGGTGTTCAAACCCGTACGGGGAGGATGGACATGCCGGAAAGCGTAGGGATCGCAACCAAGGCGGTGGTGCCGGTGGCGGGGCGGGGCACGCGCCTGTGGCCGGCGTCGCTGGCGGTGAAGAAGGAGCTGATGCCGGTGGTGGGGCCGGACGGGGTGGCCCGGGCCATGCTGCATCATCAGGTCCGGGCGCTGGTCAACGCGGGCATTGAGGAGATCTGCATTGTGGCGCAACCCGGCGACGAGGCGCCCATTCGCGCCTATTTTTCAGGGCCGGGGCCGGAAATCCGCAAGCGGCTGGAGGCCGGTTCGAAGTTGGCGGGTGAGTTCCAAGAGATGAAGCGGCTTGGAGACCGGCTGCGCTTCGTTATCCAGAACCGGCAGGAGGGCTTCGGGCATGCCGTCTACCAGAGCCGGGGATTCGCGGGCGGCGACAGGGTGCTGCTGTGCCTGGGGGACCATCTCTTTCGCGGGGCGCCGGTTTGTCCCTATCGCGAGATGGCGGAGATGGCCGGGCGCAGCGGGGAGCGGTCGGTTTCGGCGGTGAACCGGATCGGTCCGGCGGAGTTGAAGGGCTACGGGACGATCGCGGGGTTGCGGCGGCGAAACGAGCCGCGCATCATCGAGGTGAACCGCATCATCGAAAAGCCCGACGTGGAAACCGCTCGGCGGGATCTGCGCGTGGACGGGCTGGGGCCGGACGAATTTCTGGGCTGGTTCGGCCTGCACCTGCTGACGCCGTCGATCTACGACGTACTGGAAGAAATGATCCGAGGGGATGTTCGCGACCACGGCGAGATCCAGTTGACCCGGGCACAGGAAATAGTGCGCGCACGCGAGGGAATGCTGGCGCTGGAGATGGTCGCGGCCGAACGGTTCGATTTCGGCACGCCGGACGATTACGTTTGCGGTCTCCGACGTTTTCGCGGGGATTGAATGACGGATATGTCAAATTGGGCAGCCTCGGACCTCGGCCTTTCTGTCCCCTGACTCCCGCCCCATTCTTGTCAAGTTTCGCCCGGGGGCTCGGAGAATTCGCCGAGAAAGGCCAGCGGGAAATGCTTGGCGTTGGGGAGCACCTGATGGATGCCTCCCCGCATGCGATCGAGTAGAACGAGCAGGTCCAGAATGGCATCGTCCTGGGTAGGCACGAGGTTTCGCAGACGCCTCCAAGCCGCAATGGATCGTTCAATGGCCAGCAAAACAATCCGGGCGGAGCCGTTGGCGTCGTGCTGGCGGGCCTCCGCCAGGATGTCGGAATACTCGCCGCCCATGTCGTCTTTCTCGATAAGCCCGCCCAAGGCGCGGGAGAGCTTGGGGGGGATGAGCGTGTGGTACCAGGTGGCAATATCGATCATGTCGCCGATGTCGCGCGCCTGCTCTTCCGCGGGGTTGGGGATCGAGCTTTTCGCGGCCTCGAGCAGGTCGCGGGCGACGGCCTTCAGGTCCGGATCCGCGGATTTCATCCAGGCGTCCACCCGCTGCATGTAATCGAAGGCCATGCGAGAAATGGGATGCTGCTGAACGGCGGTGCGGTGCGCTTCTTCACGGGCCAGCCATTCGGAGTCGGGTTGCAGATCGTCCGGGAATTCGGACTCCTGATCCCGGGCATCCTCCGGGCCGAAGATTTCGGTTTCCCGGACGGTTTCGGCGAGATCGGCCCAGAAGGCGGCATTGGCGGCGTCGCGATCGAGAGCGGGCGGCTGGCCGGTGGCCCGGCGTTTCAGGCCCTGGCCCATCTGGTAATTCCGGCAGCGGCGGGTGTAGGCGCAGCGTTCGCACCAGTAGTCGCAGTAGTTGTAGATGCCGGAGATGAATCGGTCGGAGGTCATGTGCCGGAACCATAATCGCTGCTATGAACAGCGTCAACATCGCGAGGAAACCGGATTAGATTGTTCACGAGGGCTGCCCATTAACGCTCGCGCGAACCACGCTATTCTAGGATTAATTGGCTGACCCCTTTCCGGCCTGGACCTCTTGCGCGGGCTGTTTCAATCCACGCGCCCCGCGCGGGGCGCGACCTGGCGAGGATTCACGGCGATGGCCGGGGCGAAGTTTCAATCCACGCGCCCCGCGCGGGGCGCGACACGGGCACTTTGCCCTTGCTGACGGTGATGAGAACGTTTCAATCCACGCGCCCCGCGCGGGGCGCGACGATCGAAAGCTGCGGCAGCTCGACCACGGCGTTGTTTCAATCCACGCGCCCCGCGCGGGGCGCGACAGCCGCTGGCGAAGTTTGAGGCAGAAGTTTCGGATGTTTCAATCCACGCGCCCCGCGCGGGGCGCGACTTCGCCGGATGGCGAGATGCAGGCGCGGTCTATGTTTCAATCCACGCGCCCCGCGCGGGGCGCGACCTCGGCGATTGGCCAGTACGTTGCGCGTGGCAGGGTTTCAATCCACGCGCCCCGCGCGGGGCGCGACCTCGACGGTCATCGGGAAGCCCACGTCGATCAGGTTTCAATCCACGCGCCCCGCGCGGGGCGCGACATGCCAGGCGCGCGGTTAAGGAGGCCACGGCATGTTTCAATCCACGCGCCCCGCGCGGGGCGCGAC
>CAYNSH010000137.1:0-4967 GCA_964399775.1 uncultured Verrucomicrobiota bacterium | reverse complement strand
AGGGGGGAAACTACGCCTCGAAATAGGTTCGAGCCCTGTCTAGGAAGCTCGACCACTTTTCATTACGGGGGATTTTCGCCCAAATTTTCCACGGGCCGACGAACTCCACGCACAGACGCGGCGGGAGGTTTCCCCTATTGCTCACCCTTTGCGGCGACCACATTTTCCCAGCGAACGGATCGGGGGCGGCGGCTACGCCTTGGGCTTGGCCCGCGTGTTCAGAGGCGGCGCGACGGGCACAAGAGGCGCGATTTTTTCGGCTGGGGTACAAGGAGTTGCGGATCGGATCGGCGGAAGCGATGCGCGGGGGTTCCTGCGGGGTCGGGAGGTCGGCGCGTGCGGCAAGGCCGCCGCGCCGAGCGGCAGGGTCGGCTTTCTGGCCCGATGGTTCCAAAGGGGGGGGCATCCCTGCGCGCTACGCTTGCCGCCGTCGGTAGCGGCCAGGTCGCCCCACTTCCCGCCCTTTGGCGCTCGTTCCTCGCACGCGGGCGGGAGCGGTTCGATCCTGGCCGCTTTTATTTTCTAGAAATATACTTGTCCCCACCTACCCCCTCGGGTAATGTAATCTCATAAGATCATCTTATGACAGGAGGCTACGAATGCACTTTGAGTTGACCCGGCTTTCTTCGCGTGGGCAGATCGTGATTCCAGAGGCAACGCGGAAGGTGATCGGTCTGCGCACGGGCACGAAGTTCGCCATTTTCACCGATGGCAAAAACATCCTGTTGCAACCGCTCGCCGGGCCAGATGTGGCGGGCTTCAAAAAAATCATCGCAGAAGCAGAGAAAACGAAGGCCAGCGCGCAAGCCAAGGCCAAGAGGGGGGCAAAATGAAAGTATTCCTATACGCGCGGAAGAGCACGGACGACGAAGAGCGGCAGATTCTTTCGATTGATGCGCAGCGAAACGAATTGCGCGAGTACGCGAAGAAACAGGGGCTGGTGATTGTCCGCGAGTTTGTCGAATCCATGACGGCGAAGGAGCCGGGGCGACCGATCTTCAACGACATGCTTTTACGGGTGGAGAAAGGCGAGGCGGATGCGCTGCTGGCATGGCATCCCGACCGCCTCGCCCGCAACAGCGTGGACGGCGGAAAAATTATCTGGCTGGTGGATACGGGGAAAATCACGGCGTTGAAGTTCCCGACATTTTGGTTTGAGAACACGCCGCAGGGTAAATTCGTCCTGAATATGGCGTTCGGACAGTCGAAATATTATGTGGATGCGCTCTCGGAGAATGTACGGCGTGGCATGCGGGAGAAGATCCGGCGTGGTGTCTATCCGCACAAGCCGCCCTTGGGCTATGTGAACGAGCCGCGCCTGCGGACCATCGAGATTCACCAACAGAAAGCCCCACTGGTCCGGCGATTGTTCGAGACCTACGCGACGGGACGCTACAACTACGATCAAATGGCGGACCTTGCCGCGCAGTGGGGGCTTTTGAGCCATCAGGAAAGACCGCTGGCGCGCAGCATGATTCCGAAGATGTTGGAGGATCGGTTCTACATCGGGTTTTTCAAGTGGCGGGGTGAGGAATACGAAGGAAAACACGCGCCCTTGATTCCCATGGAACTTTTCGAGCGCGTGCAGCGGGTCTTGATGGAGCGCGGACGGGGGCGCTACCGCACCAAGAAGGGGTTGCAGCCGGTGGCGTTCCTGGGCTTCGTGCGGTGCCGGGTGTGCGGGTCCTGGGTGACGGTGGAACGGCACAAGACCTATCACTATTACCGTTGCGCCAAGAAACTCGGTTCCTGCGACCTGGTTGGATACCTCCGCGAGGAATATCTTGCCCAGCAGATGCGGCGGGAACTCCTGCGCGTGGGGATATCCGACGAATGGGCGGAGTTGATGCTGGGGCGGATCGAGGACTGGAGGCGCGAAGGGGCGGACCGCGCGACGGCGGAAGCTTCCTCCCATCAAAAGCGGCTGGCCGAGATCGAGGCGAAGGTTGCGCGCCTGCTGGATATATTTCTGGAAGGGGCCATCACGCGGGAGGAATACGCCGCCCGCAAGACCGAATATTTCACCGAGAAGGCTCGGCTACGGGAGAAAATCGACCGGATTAAGACCCAAGGCAACTGCTGGATTGAACCTCTGGCCGATTTTGTGAAATCCGCGAATCAGGCCGAAAAAACGGCGATTTCGGGCAGCTATGCGGAATTGCGCGATTTTTTCCAGAGATTCCAATTGAACCTCTTTTTGGAGCAGCCGAAAGCAGGAGAAATCGAAGAAGAAAACCGGATGCTCCCCCCTTTGGAACCAGCGGGCCAGAAAGCCGACCCTGCCGCTCGGCGCGGCGGCCTTGCCGCACGCGCCGACCTCCCGACCCCGCAGGAAACCCCGCCCATCCCTGCCGCCGCGCCGCTCCGCAAATCCTTGTACCCCAGCCTGAAAGTTCGCGCCTCCCGCGCCCGTCGCCCCGCGCCCGAAAATGCCACCGCCCCCGATCTGTCCGCCGTGGAAAAGTGGTCGCCGCATCGGGTGAGCAATAGGGGGAATCTCCCGCCGCGCTTGCGGGTGGAGTTCGTCGGCCCATGGAAAAATTGGGCCGAAAATCGGCTGAATCTAAGATGGTCGGGGCGACTGGATTTGAACCAGCGACATCTAGCTCCCAAAGCTAGCGCTCTACCAGGCTGAGCCACGCCCCGTTGATAAAATATATCCGACCTCAGGGCGCTCTGCCATCCCGACCACCGCCACTGTTGGCGGGGTGTCGGGAACGCCCCGGCATCAAGGAAAAACCTCCGGCGGGCCGGAGGTTTCGCATTTCAAGTGGCGGGGTCGACGGGACTTGAACCCGCAACACCCAGATCGACAGTCTGGTACTCTAACCAATTGAGCTACGACCCCGCGGCTCAAAAACACGGTGAAGATAGCGAAATCCGGCCGCCATGCAAGCGGTATTTTTTCTATTGCAACAGTTCCGGCCGCCGCCCCAAAGCCGGTGGCTACCGGAGAGCGATTGGCGGGCTATCGCTTCCCGCTTGTCTTGTTTCGGGCGATGTCTATGGTTCCCGCATGAGCCAGACCTGTGGACAGTTGGATGTGGTGGTGTCGCGCGACCGGGCGGAGGAGCTCTGCGGCTGGATCCGGGAAAACTGGAAAACCGAGCCGGTCCAGGTGGAATCGCCGCGTGGCGGCCCGGTGGTCATCCAGGTTTATGTGGATACGCCGTTCCGGGCGGAGGGGTTGATTCGTCAGTTGCCCACGGGGGCGGGGATTCTTTCCGCGCATGCCATGGCGTGCCATGAGAAGCACTGGTCCACCTTTTGGCGGCATCATTTTCACGTTCAGGACATCGGTCGTCGGCTGAGAACGGTTCCGGCCTGGGAAAAAACCCCGGACCGCAAGCGCATCAACCTGCGCATGGATCCGGGACTCAGCTTCGGGACGGGCGGACATTTTACCACGCGGTTCTGCCTGGAGCAGATTGAGAATGCCTGGGATTGCGATCGGCCCCGGTCGATGCTGGATGCCGGTACCGGCAGCGGCATCCTGGCCATTGCCGGCGCCCGCCTGGGCATTGCTCGGATCGCGGCCTTTGACCATGACCCGGTCTGTCTGGCTCGTTGCCGTCACAATGCCCGATTGAACCGTTTGCGCTCAGATCGAATTCGCTTCTTCACCGCCGATGTACTTCAAGGGGGATGGTGCCGAAAGCCGGCGGATTTGGTTTGTGCCAATATTCTGACCAGCGTGCTGATCGCCGCCGCGCCGGCGCTTTGGCGTGCCACGCGGCACCGGCTCGTGTTGACGGGAATCCGAGAACCCGAGGCCGATTCTGTTTCAGGCGCCTTCCGTTCCCAAGGTGCGCAGGAAGTGCTGCGTGACGGGGATGCGGAGTGGTGCGGGATGGTGATGAAACGGCCGTGAGCGATGAGGTTGTTGGATCAAATGTTTAATTAAACATTTGATGAAAGACTCAGAAATTACGAATAAATACTGTATATTCTGGTTCTCTGAATATACAATGTTTAATTAAACATTTGATAAGTGGAATGGGGGTGTTGAATGAGCGAAGGCGATGCTTCAGTCTTGGAGGAACGGCGCGAGAGGGGCGGCGGGGGTGGCACCGGAGGTGGCGGCGCCCCGGGCGGCCGCGGTATGGATGACCTGTAGGAAAAAGGGTTCGAGAGGTTGGCGGGGATTGCCAACATCGGGATTGTGACCCAGCGCGGCACGTGCAGCCTCGAGAAGGTTCCGAAGTGTCTGAGGATTCTCGGGGGTCGGGAAGGTCAGGGTGGTTATGTCTTTTTGCTGAAGCAGGGAGTCCAGGGTGCCGTGTGCGAGGATGCGGCCATCGTAGAGGATGGCGACTTGGTGGCAGACATCTTCGACATCGGCCAGCAGATGGGAGGTGAGCAGAACGGTTTTGCCGCGCGCGGCGAGGGCGAGGAGGAGATCCTTGATTTGACGGGTGCCTTGGGGGTCGAGGCCGGCGGTGGGCTCGTCGAGAATGACGAGGTCGGGATCGTTGAGGAGGGCCTGGGCGAGTCCGATGCGTCGGCCCATGCCTTTGGAGAACTCGCCGACGGGGCGATGGCGGGCATGGGTCAGGCCGATCATGTCGAGCAGTTGCTGGATGCGATCGCGAGCGACGGAGGGGGGGAGTCGGAAAAGGCGGGCGTAAAAGGAGAGGGTTTCGAGCGGGGTGAGGTGGGGGTAGAGATGGGTTTCTTCGGGAAGATAGCCGATGCGGTTTTTGGCGGTGGTGGACCGGGGGGAAACCCCGAGGACGTCGAGGGTTCCGCCGGTGGGGAAGAGCAGGCCGAGGATCATTTTGATGGTGGTGGATTTTCCGGATCCGTTCGGCCCCAGCAGTCCGAAGATCTGCCCGGTTGGGACATCGAACGAAATGGATCGCACGGCTTCGACGCGCGGGCGGCGCCAGAAGTCGCGGAAGGTCTTGGAGAGGTTTTCAGCGTGAATGACGTTCATGGGTCAGGGGGGGACAGGGGACAGGGGACAG
>CAYNSH010000136.1:0-5010 GCA_964399775.1 uncultured Verrucomicrobiota bacterium | reverse complement strand
TGGCGTGCACCTCGATGAGTCGGAAATGGATCTCGTCGCCCAGACCGGCACGATGATGGTCCACAATCCCGAATCCAACATGAACAATGCCGTCGGTACCCAGAACATGCTGACCCTGCTGCAAAAGGGGATTCTGCTCGGGCTCGGCACCGATGGCATGACCTCGCACATGATCTCGTCGGCCCGCGCCGCCCACCTCCTCCAGCGCGCCAGCCGGCGCGATCCGCGCGTCGCCTTCGTCGAAGCCTGCGACATGCTGCTGAACCAAAACGCTCAGATCGCCGCGCGCTGCTTCCCTGAATCCCGCGGAAAACTGGCCCCCGGACAGCTCGCCGACATCGCCCTCTTCGACTACATCCCCACCACGCCCCTGGAAGAGGGCCGGTTCCTCGGCCACCTGCTCTATGGGCTCAATTATGCCCGGGTGGAGACCACCATCGCCCGCGGAAAAATCCTCATGCGCCAGTCAAAGCTCCTGACCCTCGACGAACAGGAAATCTGCGCCAAGGCCCGCGAATGCGCCCGTGGGGTCTGGAAGCGGTTTTAAGATTGGAATGGTGGAAAACTGGAATGATGGAATAATGGAAGAGACATGAAAGCAGACCTTCCTGTTTCCGTCTTCTGCACATTGGTTCCCCGCCCCCCCACCATTCCATCATTCCATCATTCCACACCCCCTTCCCCAACCCTTCCATGAACATCGGCCTCGACCTCATCTCCTTCCATACCCCGTCGTACTACATGGACCTGCGCATCCTCGCGGAGAAACGCGGCGTCGATCCCGAAAAATTCATCACCGGCATCGGCCAGGTGCGCATGGCCGTGACCCCGCCCGACCAGGATATCGTGACCCTCGCCGCCAACGCCGCGCTGCCGGTGGTGGAAAAGGCCGGACGCGAAAACATCGAGCTGCTGATCTTCGCCACCGAATCCGGCATCGACCAATCCAAGGCCGCGGCCCTGTTCTGCCACAAGCTCCTCGGCCTGCCCTCCACCTGCCGCTGCATCGAGGTCAAGGAAGCCTGCTACGGCGCTACCGCCAGCCTGCGCATGGCCGCCGCCATGGTCGCCGCACGCCCCGAAACACGCGCCCTCATCCTCGCCGCCGACATCGCCCGCTACGATCTCGCCAGCCCCGGCGAGCCCACCCAGGGCGCAGGCGCCGTCGCCATTCTCGTATCCGCCCGCCCGCGCGTCCTCGCCCTCGATCCCGAATCCGGATTCCACGCCGAGGACATCATGGATTTCTGGCGGCCCAACTACCGCGAAGAAGCCCTCGTCGATGGCAAGTACTCCACCCGCATGTACCTCACCACCCTCATCGACGCCTGGCAAAACTATAAGGCCGCCTCCGGCCGCACCCTCGCCGACCACGCCCACTTCTGCTTCCACCTCCCCTTCACCAAGATCGCCTACAAATCCTTCGAGCGCCTCTGCAAGGCCGAAGGCGTCGAGCTGCCCCCCAAGGAGGAGCAGGAACGCCTGCTCGACCACGCCCTGTGCTACAACCGCCAGACCGGCAACACCTATGCCGCCTGCGTCTACGAAGCCCTCGCCTGCCTGCTCGACAACGCCCCCGGCGACCTGGATCGACGCCGCATCGGTCTCTTCTCCTACGGCTCCGGCTGCATGGCGGAATTTTTCTCGGGCGTCGTTCAAAAGGGCTACCGGGAGCATCTCTTCACGGATCGGCACCGCGCCATGCTCGATACCCGCGCGCCGGTCACCTACCGCCAATACGAGGACATTTTTAACTACGGCGTGCCCAAGGACGGCGCCGACCACGTTTTCGCCCCCTACCGCGCCGGCCCCTTCCGCCTGGCCGGTGTCAAGGACCACAAGCGCCGCTATGAACGGGCCTGACCGCCCCGAATCCCGGGATTGCGATCTGGCCACTCTTTGCTATCCTGTCCCCCATAAGGAGAACGCCCCATGAAGATTGTCCGTCTTGTATATGCCAGCCGCCTTGCCAACGACATGGGCCCCGACGCCCTGGGCAAGATCATCGATGTATCCCGCCGCAACAACCAGAAGCTCGGCATCACCGGCGCACTCTGCTACTCCCCCCGCGGCTTCCTTCAGATTTTGGAAGGCCCCGCCGATGCCGTCAATGAACTCTACCGCCGCATTGTCCAGGACCCGCGCCACGCCAAGCCAACCCTTCTCGAATTCGCCGTGGTACCCTTCCGCGAGTTTGAAAGCTGGTCCATGGCCTACATCCGCACCGACGAACTGGCCGCCGCCCTGCTGCACAAGTACAGCAGCGGGAAATTGTTTGATCCCTTCCGGCTGAGCCCGGAACAGGCCCGCTTCTTCCTGCTGGCCATCACCCAGCTCCGCGCCAACCACCTCGCCCGCCAGGAGCAAGCCGCCCGGGCGCCTGCCCGCAAGTCCGCCCGCAAGACCTCACGCGCCAAGAAGCGCTGAAGCGAATGGCAGTCTTCCGATGCCGGTCCCGTCGGGGGCGGCCTCCGAATCGGCGTGCCCCGCGACCAACGGGCGTTGCCGCCGGTCTGAAAAGACGCTAGGCCGGTTTCGCGGGTTTCAGCAAGTCCCGGATCTGCGCGGCCAGTTCTTGCGCCGTGAAGGGCTTGCGAATGAAGTTGGTCTTCTCGGGCAGAATGCCGTTGGCCGCGATGACGTCGGCGGTGTAGCCCGACATGAACAGGCACGGCAATCCGGGCCGCCGCTTCGCCAGGCGCTGGGCCAGGTCCAACCCGTTTTGCTCCGGCATGACCACGTCGGTCACCAGTAAATCAATGTCGCCGGGATATGCGTCCGACAACCGCAGGGCCTCGTCCGCACGGTCCGTGGCCAGCACGCGATACCCCTGCGACTCGATCAGGGTGCGGGTCATGTTCAGGATGGACGCGTCGTCTTCCACCAGCAGAATGGTTCCCTGGCCCGGGACCACGGGCTGGGCGGGTGACACGGCCGGACTCGTCGGCACGCTCCCCGCATGCCGCGGCAGATAGATCCGGAATTCCGTACCCGCGCCCGGCGTGCTCTCAACCTGGAGGAATCCCCGGTTCTGCTGGACAATCCCGTAGATGGTGGCCAATCCCAACCCGACCCCTTGCCCAACGCCCTTGGTCGTGAAGAACGGCTCGAAAATATGGGCCAGGGTCTCCTTGTCCATGCCCTGGCCCGTGTCGGCCACCGTCAGCACGACATAGTTTCCCGGCACGGCGCTCGGAATCGCCGCGCAGAAGTCGGCATCCAGCGTGGCCGCCTCCGTCGCCAGGGTAATCCGTCCGTCGCCAGCAATGGAATCCCGCGCATTGGCACACAGATTCACCAGGATCTGGTCGACTTGCGATGGATCCATCTTGACCGGCCAAAGACCCGGCTTGGCCCGAAAGACCAGTTTCACGTTCTCGCCGATGAGCCGGCGCAGCATCTCCAGCATGCCCTCAATCGTCCGGTTCAAATCCAAGACTTGCGGCAACACGGTCTGTTTGCGCGCAAAGGCGAGCAGTTGGCGGGTCAAGTCGGCCGAGCGCTGAGCCGCCTTGCGGATTTCTTCCAGGTCGTGATGGATCGGATCGCCCGGCGCCACCTGTTCCAGCGCCAATTCCGCGTGCCCCAGGATCACCGCCAGGATGTTGTTGAAATCATGCGCCACGCCGCCCGCCAGCCGGCCGATCGACTCCATCTTGTGCGCCTGCCGCAGGTCGCCCTCCAGCCGGGCCGTCTCCGCCTCGGCCTGTTTGCGGTCCGACACATCCTGATAAATGCCCATCATCAGGATCGGTTTGCCGTCCGGCGTCCGCTGGGTCACCCGCCCCCGGCTCAATATCCAGACCCAGTGGCCATCCTTGTGCCGCACGCGCAATTCCGCCACGTAGTAGTCCACCTCCCCCCGAAAATGACGATCCAACAGTTCGCGGTTGACCTCGATATCCTCCGGATGCATGCGGCGGTTCCACCAATCGATCGTCATCGGCGACAGGTCCGCCAGGCTGTGGCCCAGCATCTCCGCACAGCGCTCGTTCACCAGCAGCTCGCCCGTCGGGATGTTCCATTCCCACGTCCCCGCATGCGTGCCGGTCAAAATGCCGGCGAGCCGTTCACGCTCGTCCCGCAGCGAAATCAACAGCCGGTCCTGGGCGGCCTGGTCGGACAGGATCTTGCCGATCATGACCGTTGCCAAGGGATAGATCAGCAGCACGGGCCACGCGATCTGTTTCAGCACCGGCCACGACGACCCCGCCGGCAGGAAGATGGTCATGCTCAACATGGCCGCATGCACCACGAACCCGAACACCAGCAAATCCCGGATCGGCCATTCGCCGGACCGTTGGCGGTAGGCATAGTGAAAGCCCGCACCGATCGCGGCCGAGGACAAGATCGTCATCACCCCCATCGTGGCGCCGGGTCCGCCCTGGACCACGCGCAGCCCGGTCGTCATCAGGGCCGCCACGCCAGCGGCCAGTGGCCCGAAGAATAATCCCCCAAGGCTGATCAAGATCGTGCGGCCGTCGAAGATCAGCCCCGGCGCCATCACGAACGGGCGGAGCATCCCAATGATGGATGCGCCGCCAAACACCAGCCCCTGCAAGAGCGCGCCGAGCCGCGTGGCGCGCTTCCAACGCAGATCCACAAAGCCGCTGACCACGCTGAGCGCGATCAGCAGCACCGCGTTGTAGATCAGGTCGACCCAGATCACCGATCCCCCCTATCCGGCCGGCACGTCGCTTGCCGGCCGGAAGGCGCCAGGGCGGGACTCTCCGCTACCAATTCGTGAAGAATCGTTCGACCACCGGCGTCCAGTTCAACAGGACCGGGGCTATCACGAGGGAGACCACGCTCATCAGCTTCATCAAAATGTTCAGCGAAGGCCCGGCGGTATCCTTGAAGGGGTCGCCCACGGTGTCGCCCACCACGGCCGCCTTGTGCGCCGGCGAGCCCTTGCCGCCATGCGATCCACCCTCGATATGCTTCTTGGCGTTGTCCCAGCAGCCGCCCGCGTTGCTCATGAACAGCGCCATCAGCACCCCCGAGGCCGTC
>CAYNSH010000135.1:0-5033 GCA_964399775.1 uncultured Verrucomicrobiota bacterium | reverse complement strand
CGCGCCCAGCGGGCGCAGCTACAGCTTACGGGACGAGGGCGTCCCGGCTCCATCTTCCAGCCGCCCCCCCTTCGCGTCTTTCGTTTCGTAGTTTGCTCTTGATGATGAGATAAGGAGATTTCTGCCCGTCCCATTCCCGAACTCACTCGTCGGTCAGGGACCTGCCGACCAGGGCCTCGAGCCGGTGGGCCAGGCGGCGGACTCGGCGCTCGGCGCGCAGGCCGATGCGGAGGTAGGCGGCCATGGCCTCGCGGGCTTCGATGAGTTCCTCCGGCCGGACGGCCGGTTCGTCGGCCAGGCCGTCGAGGCGGGCCTGCATGATGGCCAGCACCTGGCGGTTTTCGTCGACGATGCGGTCGCGTTCGGCCAGTGCCTCGCGAAGCTCGGTCAGCACGGCTGCGAGTTCGTTGCGCACCTCTTGCTCCAGGATGGCCAGTCGGGCTTGAGCGGCGGCCTGGCGGATGCCGGCGGCGCGCAGGCGATCGACATGCCCGCCAAAGATCGGCAGGGTCACGGCGAGGCGCAGTTGCCACTCGGCGGAGTCGCGGTCGGTACGGCTCGCGCCCGTCCCCCCGTCGCGATAGCTGTCGATGCGGGTGGCTTCGTCGGCATAGGCGGCTTCGACGTAGGTGAACCATGGAATGCCGCCGGCCTGGGCGACGCGCCGTTCGTACTCGGCAGCGGCCACCCGGTGGCGCAGGCGCAACGCATCGGGCCGCTGGGAAAGGGCTCGCTCGGCGAGGGTCTCGGCTGTCCATCGGGAGACATCCGGAAGGGGTTCATCGGAAAGCGGCCGCAGGCGGATCTGATCCTCGGGGATACCGACATGGGTGGCCATCTGGCGCAGGAGGGAGCGCCGGTCGGCCTGTTTGTCGCGCAGGTCGCTGCGCGTGGCGGCATGGCGCGCCACGGCCTGGATCAATTCCAGCGCACCCGCGACTCCCGCGGAGGCCTGGCGGCTGCGGACATCGCGCAGCTCGGCCCGCAACTCCACGATTTGTTCCAGATGGCGCAGTTCCTGTTCCAGCGTCGCCGCATCCAGGCACCAGCTGCGCACCTGGTGGAAAACCCGGGTGGAGGCTTCGAGGGCTTCGGCCTCGAGGGCGCGGCCCACGGCCTCGCCATGGATCCGGCGCCAACGATTCACAAATGGATTGGAGAGGTTCGCGCGCAGCGCGGCGTCATAGGAATCGGCGGACCGGCGGCCCCATTCGCGGGGATCGCTGCCGGGCGACGCGTCATCGGCATCCTGCCAGGCGCGGCCCAGGCGCAATTGGGGATCGGGCCAGGCGGTTTGGGCGGCAGTCAGGAAGGGCTGCACGATCGCTTCGACGCGCAGGACATGGGCTTCGGCGCTGCGCTCGGCCGCGCGCCGGGCCAGGTCGTCCCAGGCATAGCCCTCCGGAGGCGGATCGGGCAGTGGCGCCGGTTCCGCCAGTTGGGCGCGGACCGTGCGCGGCACCAATGGCTCGCCGGGGCCCAGCCCCGCGCAGGCCCCCAGCAGCCCGGCCGTCACCACCCCGCCGCCCAACCGCAGGCCGCACGCCCCAACCCGTTTCCACGCCGTGGAAACGATAAGCTCAACTTTTCCACGCCATGGAAAATCCCCGCCGTTTTTTTCCACGCTGTGGAAAAAGTATTTCCACGCCATGGAAAAATGGGAGGTCTTTTTTCCACGCTGTGGAAAATCGGGGCCTGTTTTTTCCACGCTGTGGAAAAACGTTTTCCACGGTGTGGAAAACCGGCGCGGGCGGTCCGAGTGGCGCGGAGGGCGCTTCATGAAGATCCCAAGGGCCATCCGCGCGGGAGCCACCAGCCGCGGGGCCGCACTAGGCGCAGGGTGACGGTTTCGCCGGGGACCAGCGGAGAGGATTCATCGAGAATTCGCAGGCGAACGCGGCGCCCGCGGACGGGAAATCGCGGCGCGGGGTTGAAGGGATCGAGCAGATCCATCACTTCGGGCTCGACGGTCTCGACCACGGCGGAGAGGGGCTCCCGCGAGGCGTTGCCCTTGCGATAGACCGTTACGGGATCGCCCACGGCGACCTGTTGCACCTGGTCCTGGGTCAGCAGCCCGGTGATGTGGCGGGAGTGCTCGGCGGTGATGCGGATGATGGCGTCCCCGCCCACGACGACATCGCCGGCCTGGTGCTGGAGGCGCGAAACCACGCCGGTGCGGGTGGCGCGCAGGACGGAGGGTTCGTCGGAATGCCCGTCGCGAAGCGACCGCGTGGCGGCGTGCAACGCGTCGACGACGGGGATCCGTTCGGACGGCTCGGCTTCGGCGAGAAGGAGCTGGACGTCTTCGAGGTCGGTTTGGGCCTGGGCGTGACGCTGCTCGAGGGAGGCGATCAGCGGCGCATAGCGGCCGACCACCGACTCGAGCGCGGCGATCTTGGGCCGCAGGGCGGAGAGTTCCATTTCGCTGACCAGGCGCTTGTCGACCAAGGGCTGGAGGCGGGCGGATTCCTGGCGCAGCGCCGCGAGCTCGGCGACATCGCGGATTCGGTTCATGCGCTCGGCTTCGAGGGCCACGGCGGCTTCCTGGAGGATCTGGCGCGACCGGCGGGCGGACTCCTGCAAGGTCTGGCGGTAGCGGACGGTGCTCTGTTCGTAGTCCAGCAGGCGGGCTTCCTGCACGGCCAGGTCCAGGGCGGGGCCAGCGGGATCCAGGCGAACCAGCGCATCGCCGGGGACCACGCGCTGCCCGGGCTGGACCTCGATGGAGCGGATGCGCACGGTCCCGGTGGCGCCAATGGTTTCGGCCTCGGCCTCGACCACGCCCAGGAAGCGGTCGCCGCCCGACGGCCCGGCCAGCGTCGCGAGCAGGATGGGAATGAGGATGGCCACCGGCACGAGGAAGGCCCACCGCTGCATGCGCCGCAGGCGCAGACGCCAGGGGGTCTTCATTCGGATGCGCTGGAAATCTCGGGCGACCACGGGTTGTTCCTATAGCTCAATGGTGGTGCGCTGCATCAGCAAAACGACATCCTCGAAATGGCCGGACCGCTTGAAGGCCTCGACGAGATCCTTGGAGTAGGCGGGATCGATCAGGCGCACCTGGTAGGAGAACTCCATGCGATCGCCCTGCTCGGCGTCGCGCATGCCCAGGAGATAGAACGTGGAGCAGTAGCGAACGAGCAGATCCTGAACGGCCTGTTCGGCGGCGGCGGCCTGGGGCGGCATGGTGAAGCGGAGCAGCCCCTCGTATTCGCGGCGGGAGGCGAATGGGGTCCAGTGCAGCAGCAGGGCGACGGCGTTGATCAGCAGGGTGCCCATCACGGCCACCAGCGGCATGCCCGCGCCGCAGGAAATGCCCACCCCGAGGCAGGCAAACAGGAACATGGCGTCGCGCGGATCGCGGACCGGCGTGCGGAAGCGGATGATCGCCAGCGTGCCGAGAATGCCCATGCCGCGGGCGAGATTGTTGCCGACGGCCATGATCAGCATGCAGGTGACCATGCTACCGATGATCATGGTGTGGATATAGGACCGCGAATAGGTGAAGCCGCGGAAGGTGTGCTGATAGACCGTGGCAAACAGCAGCGAGAGCAGGCCGCTCAGAACCAGGTTGCCGGCGACCAGGCCGGGGGTCAGGATCGGCGGCGGCTCGAGAAACAGCGACAAATAATTGGTCATGGATGGGGCTCCGTTGGCGTCGGCCGGCGGGCCGGGGAGGACGTGCGATCAGGCATGGGCGAGTTCCTCCTGATCGGGTGCGCCCATGGCGGGATAGCGCTGGAACAAGCCCTCGCACCAGAGGCCGGCGGAGTACTTGCAGAATCCGCACCGGCGCAGTTGAAAGCGCTCCACCAAATCCATGACCCACAAGGGGGTGTGCGAAAGGGTTTTGACTTCCATGATCAGGTTCGAGGGCGCGTGTCCGCCGCCCTGGGCGCCGGCGGAATCCATGTTGCGCCAACGGCCGGCGCGCCCGAATCCCGTCCAGGAATCCGTCATCTGGTATTGCAGTTTTCGATCGAAGGTCACGCGTGCATAGCGATCCACCCGGCCCACGTACGATTCGCGGATGTAGCGCACCAGCAGGACGGGCTGGGCGCCGAGTTCCCACACCAGGCGGCGGAACTGCAAAAAGTCGTTTTCCTGATGGGCATTGCGGAAGATCCGCGGCAAGCCCACCTGCATGACCAGGTCTTTGTTCCAATGGTCAAACGGGAGTTGGACCCGCCACTTTTGGATGGTGGATTCCAGCTTGGCCTTGATCTCGGTAAACACCGGGGCGGAGCCGATGTCGCCATAGGTCCGCACGCGCAGTTTGAAGCGGTGCAGCGCCTCCCACTCCTTGGCGTAGTGCAGCGAAAAGGTCGGCGCATCCAACTGGAGCGTGGTGACGGAATACTCCGGCGGCGTTCCGAGCGCGTAGGGATCGCGCCGGCAAAAGGGCGCAATGAACTCGCGGATCTCCGGAACCAGGGCGCGCGGCACGAGATACTTGGACTCGTAGCGCGCTACGAGATCCCGCCGGGCCTGTTTCCATTCTTCAAACATGAATCATCCGTTGCCATCTTCCGCCCCGCGGACCGGTGTCCATCGCCACACGACCGCAGAGGCTTTCACAAAAACGTTTCAACGCGTTGTCGGGGTTTTACACTTCCTGAAGGGATGAGAAAAGCCTGAATGTCGGGAGCCCCTGAAAAAGGCGCAGGGAAAACAGGTCAGAGGTCAGCGAACAGGGGACAGGAGACAGAGGGGCCAAGGTCCGAGGTCCGAAAACAATTTAGCTACGGATGGTACAGGATTTTACGGATTCGATCCGGAGAGCCAATGGTTCGGATCCGTGCGATCCGTATAATCCGTAGCTGGCTGTTCCGGCTGTTTGGAGCCCCGACGCCCCCGTCGGGCGGCTGTTCATACTCTACCTGCTCGATTCCCGCCCAAGGCTGCCGCCTTCCATCCGCCGCGCCCAGCGGGCGCAGCTACAACTTACGGGACGAGGGCGTCCCGGCTCCATCTCCCAGCCGCCCCCCGCGGCGGGGGGGGGGGGGGGGGGGGGGGGGGGGGGGGGGGGGGGG
>CAYNSH010000134.1:0-5261 GCA_964399775.1 uncultured Verrucomicrobiota bacterium | reverse complement strand
TGCTGTTGGCAAAGCGGCCGGGACGGAACCAGAGGTCTCAGAAGACCGCCAAAATGGCTTATTCCCTGCGGAGGGACGCCCCGTCCGCCGCTGGCGGAACCTCGGTGTCGTCCAAACCCTTGTGCGAGGATCTCAATAGATCCTCCCCCCCCGCGCTCACTGGCCCCATCAGGCCGGATCGGCAACCCCCTCATCCGTGCTTTCGCGGCTGAACTTGACGGAAACGATCTTCGAGATGCCCTGTTTTTCCATGGTCACGCCATAGAGCGCATCCGCCGCGCCAATGGTCTGCCGGTTGTGGGTGATGATGATGAACTGGGTGTTGGCGATGAACCCCCGCAGCATTTCGAGATAACGGGCAATGTTGCTGTCGTCCAGGGCCGCATCCAATTCATCGGTCAGACAAAACGCACTGGGCTTGACCTTGAAGAGCGCGAACAGCAAGGCCACGGCGGTCAGCGTGCGCTCGCCACCGGAGAGCAGCGAGACCGTTTGCAGCTTTTTGCCGGGCGGACGGGCAATAATCTCGATCCCGGACTCCAGCACGTTTTCTTCGTCCACCAGGACCAGCTTGGCATTGCCGCCACCGAAAAGCTGCTTGAACAAGGATTGAAAACTCTCGTTGACCTGGTTGAAGGTCTCGGTGAACAGCGAGGTCGTCGTGTCGTTGATCTTGCGGATCAGATCCAGAAGCTGCTGCTTGGCGTTGACCAGATCGTCGTTTTGCTGGGTCAGAAAGGCAAACCGTTCCTCCAACTCCTGGTGTTCCTCGATGGCAACCAGATTGACCGGCCCCATGCTCTGGAGCTTGGTGCGAATCTCCGCCACCATGGTCTCCAGCGCTTCGCGATCACTCGGGGCCGTCCCCTCTTCCCACTCGGGCGCCCCGGCCTTGAGCACATCGGCGGGCGGCAGGCCGTAGTCGGAACTCATCCGGTCCACCAGGTTCTGGCGGTGCAATCGCTGGCGGGCGAGTTGAATGTCTACGCCGTTGCGCTTTTCGCGCACGTCATCCAGTTCCGCCCGGCGGGCATGCAAATCGGCATCGCTTTTCGCCAACTCCGCATTGCGGCGTTCGCGCTGGGTGCGGGCCTCTTGCAGCTCCGACTGGCGGGCCGCACGCTCCGTCTCCAGCGGCTCGATCTGGGCCTCGGCCTCGGCCGTCGCCCGCGCCAGGGCCGCCAGGCGCTCCTGGTAGGAGTCGATGCCGGCCGCCCGGTCGCGGATCAGCATCTCCAATTCGCGCAACCGGGCTTCGAGCGGTTCGCCGCGGGCGCGGAGGTTTTCCACCTGCTGCTTGTAGCCCGAAAGGGCCACCCGCCCCTCCGTGGCCGTCTCCAGCAGGGCATTGCGCTCTTCCTCAAACTGGCGCAGCTTCTCGTTATCCGCCGCATTCTGCGCGCGGACGTCGGCTTGGCGGGAACGAATGGACTCCATCTCGGCGGAGATCTCGCTCCGCCGCTGGGTGCCCGCGCCGGTTTTTTCAACCAGCGATTCCAGTTCCCAGCCGATGGTCTCCGCCCGTTCCCGGGCTTGCTTGGTTTCGCGCTCCACCATGCGGATTTCGCCCTCGGCCAGAGCCAGTTCGCGCCGATGCGATTCCAGTGCCGCCTGCGCCTCGCCCAGGCCCTGGCCGACCGTCCGCTCTTCCTGCTGCAACTGCTCGGCCCGGGCCCGCCGGTCCGCCACCTCCTGCCGCAGGCGCTCCAGATCCGCCTGCCATTCCGCCAATTGATGCTCCCGGGCCAGCGGATTGCTCTCGTTTTCCCCCGGCGCCCAGAATTCCACCCGCCCATCGCCGCCGGCCACCAGGCCATCCAGGGTCACCACGGTCAGCCCGGCGGGAATCTTGGCCGGCACCTCCGCGGCCGATGCCACGACTCGTACCGAACCCAGCAAGCGCCCCAGCAGGGCGGCGATTTCCCGGGGGGCTTTGACGAATGTCCGCAGGGGTTCTCCCGGGCCGTCGGGCCCCGGGGAGGCTTCACCATCGATCGCCAACAACCGGACCGCCCCGGCTCCGGCCGACTGAATCGTCTTGGCGATGTCCAGCGCACTGGCGGCATCCGTCACCACCACCGCATCCAACCACGAACGCAGCACCGCCTCCAGCGCCAGGGCATGGGACTTGTCGGCACGTACCTTCTCCGCCAGCGAGCCCAGGATCTTCGCCGGGTCCACCCCCGCGATGGGCTTGCCCTCCAACAGCGCCCGGGCGCCCGCGGGAAATCCCTGGGCCTCGGCGCGATGGCGGGCCAGCAGGTTCACCTGGGCCTCGCGCGCCGCCGCCTCGGAGGCCAGCGTCGAGACGTCCTGTTGCAGCGCGGCCAGTTGCCGGGTACGGTCCGCCTGCGATTGCTTCAGATCTTCGACCTGCTGCAGGCAGCGGGTGACCTCCGCCTGAATCTCTTCACGCCGGGCGCCCATCAATCCAACCCGCTCTTCGAACGACTCCACCGCACGCTCCGCTTCGGCCTTCTCGGCGGCGAAGCGTTCGCGCCGGATCAGATCCGTTCGCTCCCGGGCCTCGATCTCGTTCAGCTCGTTTTGCAAACGGGTCAGGCGGGTTTCCAGGTCGAGGGCCTCGGAGCGCAATTGCTGGAGCCCCTGACGAAGCGCCGTGGTCTGCTGATCGTGTTCGGCCAGCGCCGCCTGGCGCTGCTCCAGCTCGATCCGCGCGGTCTCGTGGGCATCGGTCGCCGCAATGAGGTCCTTCTGGAGCACCTCGAGTTCCGCCTGGTGGCCGGACAAACTAGCACGCGCGCTTTCCGTCTCCCGGGAATCCCGCTGCGACAGCGTCTCCAGCTCCTGCGCGCGCTCCTGGTTCACGCGAATCAACTCGCGGGCGCGGGACAACGCTCCGGCGGCTTCCGCCGCCGCATCCATCGCCGCGGCGATGCGGCCTTCGATCTCCGCCATGTTCTGGCGCAGCTCGTTGGCCTGGCCTTCCGCCGCCTCTACCCCGGCGCGCAACTCCTCTTCGCGCGCCGTCAGGCCAGCCAAGTCGGCTTCCAACGACTCCAGCGAGGCATCCAATTCCGCCAGCCGCTCCTTGGCCAGCCAGACATCGCAGGCGCGCAACTGGTCCTGGAGATTCTTGTATCGACGGGCCTTGCCGACCTGCCGCTGCAGCGAAATGATCTGCCGCTTGACCTCCTTGAGAATGTCGCCCAGCCGCAGCAGATTGGCTTCCGTATGCTCCAGCTTGCGCAGCGCCTCTTTTTTGTCCGCCTTGTATTTGCTGATCCCGCTGGCCTCTTCGAATACCTCGCGGCGATCATCCGGGCGCGAACTCAGGATCTGGTCAATGCGCCCCTGCTCCATCACGCTGTAGGAATTCGTGCCAAGACCCGTATCCATGAAAAGACGCTGGATGTCTTTGAGCCGACACTGGGCCTTGTTGATGAAGTACTGCCCCTCGCCAGAGCGGAAAACCCGGCGGGTCACCGTCACCTCGTTGTACTCCGTGCCCAGGACCGGTTCACAATCGGTCAGCGTCAGACTCACCTCCGCCATCGCCAGCGGTTTGGCATGGTCGGTTCCACTGAAGATGACATCCGTCATCGTTCCGCCCCGCAGCGCCTTGGGACTCTGTTCGCCCAGCACCCAGCGGATCGCGTCCGATACGTTGCTTTTGCCGCAGCCGTTCGGCCCAACGATCGCCATCAAGCCAGGCTCAAATACAAGCTTCGTCCGCTCGGCGAAACTCTTGAACCCAACCATTTCCAGTGCTTTGAGGTACACGCGTTCTCCTGGCGTCGACGGTGCCGGCCGTGCGACGCATACGGCCGCGCATTCACTCAAAAGCGGGCCCCAAGATCAACCCCAATCTCTGTTTCGATCAGAGCCAATCACATCGGCGAGGCCCTCGGATGCACCGGCGCCCCCTGCGCTTCGCGAGGCGCCCTATTTCAGCCAGATGCGGTCGATTTCAAGTTGGAAGGATTCGGCTCGCCCCTCGCCCGCCAGGATCTGGATGCGGGTCATGGTCTCGCCCGGATAATTGGGCAGGTCCAAGCGATCGCCATGGCGAATAGCCTCCATCTGCCGGAAGGGGATTTCGATGACTTGCCAATTGCCGTCGGTCTGGAAGTCGAAGGCATACGCGTGGCGGGCCCGGGGAGCCGATTCGACGCGGACCTGATAACGCTTGCCATCGCCACGGAGTCCCAGGCAAAGGGCCTGGTAGCCTGAAACATCCAGGGAGGCGAAGTCGTACTGGATCGACGAGAATCCGCCGTTGTTATCCAGCGAGATATCGCCGGTGAACAGCGCGTTGCCGGCCTCGTTCACGACCAGGCGCCCGCGGGAGAGACCGCCCATCACGTTGTCGTCCTCGACTTCCCACCCGTCCAAGGGAATGCCCTGCCGGAATTGGAAGATGTCGTGGTTGGCCGCGGCATCAGTTGGACGTTCCGGGGAGGAGGGCGGGCAGGATAGGCAACCGGCCGCGGCAAGGGCCGCACCAAGAACAAGGGGTCTAAGAATCATGATCCGTCTCCTGTGTTGGAATGAATGGGCATGACCATATCACATCCCGGCCCGTTCGCAACGAACGGCATGCCATCGCCCTACCATTCGGGGAGGTAGGGACGCCGTTCGAGTTCAAGGGTCTTGCTCAGTTCGAGCCGGCGCAGCGCGTAGCGCTCCAAGGCTTGTTCCATTTCGGTTTGGGGATGCCACGGGGGGACCTCGACCGGCTGGCCTTCGGCATCCTGCGCCACAAAGACAATGACGCAATGCGTCGTGGCCTGGGCATCCTGCGTGCGCAAGTCGCGCGACAGCACATCCACGGCGATGTGCATGCTGGTCCGGCCGGTGTGAATCAGGCGCGCGCGCACTTCCACCAGATGGCCGATCAGAATGGGCTTGTAGAAGCGAATGCCCCCGACATAAACCGTGACGCACGCCCGCCCGCTCCAGTTGGTGGCGCAGGCATAGCCGGCCTGGTCGATCCATTTCATGACCGCACCGCCATGAACCTTGCCATAGAGGTTTTCATCGGCGGGTTCGGCAACGAATCGCAAGGTGATTTCGTTCTCTTTGCGCGGGCTATCGTCGGGCATCATTGTTCGCTCCATGGGCCGGCTGGATCCATCCCCCCCAGTCTCCCCGGGCATCGCCCCCATGGCAAGAGCTTTCACGACCATAAGCGCGGCCGTAATATTTACAGAAACCATATATATGGTATTTATAAATACTATATATCACTGCTGTCCGGTTTAAATTCCCTGCAAATACAGCTGATTTTCGTCGTCGGG
>CAYNSH010000133.1:0-5341 GCA_964399775.1 uncultured Verrucomicrobiota bacterium | reverse complement strand
CAGGCGCTTCGCACCGCGCGATGCTCGGCCAGGATCCCCGCAAACTGAATCGGAATCTCCCAGCCATGAAAATCCACCATGCGCCCGCCCGCTTCCACCAGGCGGGAATACAACGGCGTACGCTGCAACAATTCGGTGCTCATGTCCGCGGAACCTACCACAGGCCTTGCCGTCGCGAAAAGATCGAAGTCCGATCGCCCTAGTCCACGGCTTCCGCCGCCAATAGGTTCTGGCGCAGAATCGGCGAATCCGGCGCATAGTCCAACGCCTGCCGCCAGTAGCGGATCGCCTGGTCGCGCTCGCCCGACTGCATCGCCAGCGCCCCGAGATTGTTCAGCACATCCGGTTGCGCGGGATTGAGCTGCAGGCTGACGGACCACTGCTCCAACGCCGGTCCGATGTGCCCGCGCCTCACCAGGATCATGGCCGCCCGGTTGCGCGCCGTCACGTGTTGCGGATGATATTGAATCAGCGCGGCATAGGTATCCAGCGCCCCCGCCACATCCCCCGCCAGCTCCTGGGCATGGGCCAGATTGGTCAGGGCGTCCTCGCTGGTGGGGGCGATCTCCAGCGCGCGCCGGAATTGCAGAATCGCGCGCGGATAGTCTTCCTTCTCCGCCGCGCGGATCCCCGCGGCCTGCGCCGCCGCCAGCAATCCCATTTTGTCGGTCCGCACCACCGGCGCCAGCAGGTTCTCCACCGGCGCCCAGTCATCGGTCAGCACGACATCGCCATTGCGGTCGCGCAGATCCGCGAAATGCTCCGCGGTCAGCACCACGCCCTGGAACACGCCCGGCCGCGTCGTCCACTCGTGGATGTCGTCGAGCGACAACGGCTGCGTCGCGGCCACGAAAACCGTGGTGGCCCGCGGACCCAGCTCGGGCGCCGCCGATACCGCGCCCACGTGCTCGAACTCCTCCGCCATCGTCTGGGCGATGGCGTTCATGAATCCGCCCACCTCGTAGGCATCGATCAGGTTCATGATGTAGAGCCCGTCCGGCGTCAGCAACTCGCGTACCTGCGCCATGTATTCCCGCGTCGTGAGCTGATAGGGCACGGAATAGTCACTGACCGAATCGCAAATGATGAAGTCGAACGGCGGAACGCTTCCCGGCTGCTCCCGGTTGCGCCGCAGGGCGTCGGTCACGTAAAACCGCGCATCCATGTGGTGAATTTCGATCGGCGCATCTTCCGGCAACCCGAACGCCGCCTGGGCCGCGCGCGTCACGCCCGGATCGATCTCCACCACCACGATCTCGCTGCCCGGCCGCGCCCGGAACAAATAGTTCGGAAACACATAGCCCCCGCCGCCCAGCAGCAGCAACCGCACCGGCTGGTCGTTCTGGCCGACTTTCCGGTTCACCAGCGCTTCATAGACGCGCATGTAGGGATACTTCAGATCGCCCCAGTCCGACAGATCCGCTTCGCTGTGCCGAAGCTTGTCCTGGTAAAACGCGCGGTGCGAGGGATTCCCCGGCTCAGCCGTCACCGTCAGGATCTGGTATTGCGTCTCGGCGTAGAAGATGGCGTTGGGCTCCGCCGGTCCGTCGCGCAGCCGCAAGGCATGCGACACATGGGCGATCCCCTCGCCCGGCAAGACCGCCAGCAGGAAAAATCCGCCGAACACCGCCAATCCCGCGGCGGCGCCGGAAACCGCCGGTCGATCGAGGCCCCCTTCGCGGCGCGACGACAGCGCGTAACAGATCCCCACCAGCGCCAGGAGCAGCGCCATGCTCACCACGATCCGCACGCTCCCCATCCAGGCCGTCAGGTAAAACCCCGTCAGCAGCGTCCCCACGATGCTGCCCACCGTACCCCACGCATAGAGCGCGCCAATGGTCCGACCCGTGTGCGTCGTGCGTTGCAGCGCCAGCTTCGCCACCATCGGGCTGATCGTGCCCAGGACCATCGCCGGCAGCAGGAAGGCCCAGGTCATGTGCAGCAGGATTCGCGTCGGCCACGGCAGCCCCATCAGCCAGACCGAAGCCCCCGCCCAGGCGTTCAACCACAAGATCGCCACGCAGGCTACCGCCCCCGCAAAGCACATCGCCGAGATCCGCCGAAGCAGATGGCTCGCCTCGTCGGCCATCCACCCCCCCAGATAGTTGCCCAGGCTCATCCCCGCCAGGATCACGGCCAATACCCCCGTCCAGGTGTAGAGCGATGATCCCAGATAGCGCGCAATCAACCGGCTCGCCACCAGTTCCACCGTCATGATCCCCGCCCCGGTCAGGAACACCGTGGCATTCAGCCAAAAGGTCCGTGTCGTTTTCATGGCGGCCGACCCTATACCGGTTTGCCCGCAATGGACAGCCAAAACAAGCCCGCCCGCCCGACTTCCGCCCCCCCCCACGGCCTCGCGCCGTGGGAGGCAAAGTTCAGCCTGTCAGAGGCCCCAGAAACACTCCCGCCCCCCCCCACAAACCTTCAACCCGACGATTCGGCATGCAAGGCCGCATGGATCCTTGCGGCCATCTTCGGGCCGATATCCGGCGCCGCCGCCAATTCCTCCACGCTCGCCCGCCGCAGGCGCGACACCGATCCGAAATGCGCCAGGACCCGCGCCTTCCGGCGCGCGCCGATCCCCGGAATGTCGTCCAACATCGACTCCTGGATCCGTTGCGCGCGCAGCTTGCGGTGGTAGGTCAGCGCAAACCGATGCGCTTCGTCCCGGATCCGCTGGATTACTCGCAACGCCGGCGAATCCCCCGCAAACCGCAGCGGCTCGGATTCGTTGGCCGGATCGTGATAAATCTCCTCGTACTGCTTGGCGATGCCCGCCACGCGCTGTTCCTTCAGCCCCAGCGCATCCAGTTCCGCCCGGGCCGCCCGCAACTGCGTAATGCCTCCGTCCACCAGCACCAGATCCGGACGCTTCTCCCCCTCCGCCAGCGCGCGCGTGAACCGACGCCGGATCACTTCCGCCATCGATGCCGGATCATCCGCGCCCTCCACCGTTCGAATCCGATACATCCGGTAGCGCGCCGGTGTCGGCATCCCCTCCACCGACACCACCCGGCTCGCCACCGACAACGTCCCGGAGATGTTCGAGATGTCGTAGCACTCGATCACCGCGGGCGGCCGCGGCAGCCCGAGCCGCTCCTGCAACTCCGCCAGCCCCGCCCGGGCCTCGTCGCGCTTCAGGTGCAGGCTTTTGCGGCCGCGCGCCTTTTCGCGAATCCCCTTCAACAGCAGCAGATACATGTCGCGCAGCGCCGCCGCCTTCTCGAACCTCATCTCCTTCGCCGCCACCGCCATCTGCTGGCGCAACGCCTCCAGGAATTCGCGCCGCTCCCCGTCCAGAAAGGCGCAGGCGGTCAGCACTCGTTCGCGATAACCCTCCGGCGTCACCTGGCCAATGCACGGCGCCGAACAGAACCGCACAATGTCGTTCAGGCAGTGGCGGTGATCCTCCGGCCCGGGCTCCCGCGGCGCGCACCGCCGCAGCCCAAACTGCTTTTCCACGAATTCCAGCGAGGCCCACGCCGCCGCCGAAGAGGCATAGGGCCCCCAGTAGCGCGCGCCATCCTCCTTGCGCAAGCGCACCGCATCAAACCGCGGAAACGGATCCGACAAGTTCACCCGCAGCAGCAGGAACCGCTTGTCGTCGCGCATCAGCACATTGTAGCGCGGATGATAGTCCTTGATGAGCCGACTCTCCGTCAGCGTCGCCTCCGCCTCCGTCTTTAGCGCCATGAAATCAAAATCGTCGATGCTCCGCATCAATCCGCGCAATTTCGGGTCCGCCCGCTGGAACGTACTGCGGCGGAAATACGACGAAACCCGGCTGCGCAGACTCGCCGCCTTGCCGATGTAGATGATCTTCCCCTGCCGGTTGCGCATCAAATACACCCCCGGCTGGTCGGGCAATCCCGCCAGCTTCGCTTTCACCTTGTCCGATACGGCCCACATCGCCCCGCCACTCTATCCCGAACCCTCCCGCCATGAAAACGTCCTTTTATCCCCCTGTACCCTCCTTGGACATTGGTTATTCCTTCGCTGCATCCTGGAGATCGAATGCCTCCCCTTCCCCCTTGGCGTCTTCGCGTCTTGGCGTGAGACCACTCTCCTCTCCTCCGCCCCCCCCTCCCCCTGCTCACAAATGATTTGATTTCCCCCCCCTCCTGCGAAACACTGCCCACCCATGATCGCCCTGTATATTGTAGCTGCGCTTCTGCTTGGCATTGGCCTCGGCTATGCCCTCGGCCACTTCCGGGCCGCGGCCCGCCTGACCCAGGCCCGCTCCGAGGCCACCATCCTCCAAACCCGCCTCGAATCCCTACAATCCGCCCGCCAGGAGCTTCTCAGCCAATTCCAGGTCCTCGCCGCCCAAATCCTCGAGGACCACTCCCGTAGATTCACCGCCCAGAACCGCGAAGCCATCGGCGCCCTCCTCGCCCCCCTCGGCGACCGTATCGCCGATTTCCGCAAAAAGGTCGAGGATGTCCACCTCGCCGATGTCCAACAGCGCAGCGCCCTCAAGCAGCAGGTCGAACTCCTGGCGGACCAGAGCCGCGACATCGGCCAGAAGGCCGACCATCTCGCCGAAGCCCTCAAAGGCGACAACAAAATGCTCGGCCATTGGGGCGAACTGGCCCTCGAGCGGCTCCTCGAATCCGCCGGCCTCCAGGCCGACCGCGACTATAAACTTCAATTCAGCGTCCCCGATGGCGATGGCGGCCGCGCCCAGCCCGATGTGGTCGTCCTGCTGCCCGAAAACCGTTGGATCCTCCTCGACGCCAAGATGTCCCTCAAGGACTACATGGACTACGTCAACGCCGATACCGATGTCGATCGTTCCGCCGCCCTCAAGTCCCACGTCGCCTCCATCGAAACCCACGTCAAGGGCCTGTCGGCCCGGCGCTATCCCGATCTCGATGCCTTCAAGGACCGCACCCCCGATTTCGTGCTGATGTTCGTCCCCAACGAACCCGCCCTGGCGCTGGCGCTTTCCGCGCGGCCGGCCTTGCACCAGACCGCCGCCCGCGCTAACGTCATCCTTGTCGGCCCCGGCGGACTCCTCGCCACCTTGAGGCTCGTCGGTCAAATCTGGCGTCAGGACAACCAGCGCCGCGCCATCGACAACGTCTTTGATGCCGTACGCAAAATCTACGAAAAATATGTCGGATTCGCCGAGGACATGGAACAAATCAATCTCGCCCTTCAGAAAACCCAGGCCGCCTATGACGCCGCCCTCAAGAAACTCGCCACCGGCGATGGCAACCTCATCCGCCAAATGGACACCTTCGTCAACGACAACATCATCAAACCCAAACGCCTCCCCCCCGGCGGCGGGGGGCCCGGCCCCCCCCCCCCCCCCCGGCCCAGGGTGCCCCGGGGG
>CAYNSH010000132.1:0-5509 GCA_964399775.1 uncultured Verrucomicrobiota bacterium | reverse complement strand
ACAGGCGGGCAGGCGTGGGATTGGTGGTTAACCGCCCCCGGCTGTTTTCTCTGTGGCCTCTGTGGTAAAGGTCATCTTGTGGAATGAATCTGGAGAAGAATAATGACCAAGGAATTTAACGTCGTGATTGAACGGGACGTGGACGGGTATTTTGTGGCATCTGTTCCCGCCTTGCGAGGCTGTCACACGCAGGCCAAATCCTTGGACGTTTTGATGAGGCGGATCAAAGAGGCCATTGAGCTCTGCCTGGAAGTCGAGACGCCGGTTTCAAACCAGTTTGTTGGCGTCCAGCGCGTTGCCGTGATGTCGTGAGCACGGTTCCGGCTCTCAGCGGAACCCGGCTGATCCAGGCATTGAGACGGTTGGGCTTTCAGGTTGTCCGTATAAGCGGAACAGCCGGGGCCGTCGGTTTCGACAGGATGAGCCTCTTGCAAAACTCCGGTCGGAGTTGTCGCAAGAGAGTATTCAGGAGTCAGGAGACAGAATGGGCGAAGAAGGTTATGAGCTTGCCCCTGGCGCCAACCCGACCTTATTCACCCACGGGATGAACCCGTGGTGGGCTTCCAATACAGTTATGGGGCCCAGCGGATCCGGACGCGATAAATGGAGAGGCCCGGCGGCGATTCGTTGGTGAATGTCATGTCGCCGGCCACGCCCGGCCGATCCGTGTAGTCCAGCCGGTTTGTCCAGATCCCGGCGATCAGGTCATCGGTGGTCATAATGGTGTACAGGCGCCCAGCCAGCCCGGGCCACAGGAACATCGGCCCCACTTCGCTGGATTCGATGTGGGTGATGACAAAAAAGCTGTCGGGATTCAAGGGATCCGTACCCGCCAGAATTTCTTCTCCGTCCGACTGGCCGTCGCCGTCGGTGTCCCCAATCAGAGGGTCCGTCCTGTGCAAAAAGAGTTCATCATAATCGCTCAAGCCGTCGCCGTCCGAATCAGCGGTTTCGTGGAGATATTCCTGGGCGCCGATATCGAAGAGGGCCAGCCCGGTGTTGTTGCCGTCCAGCGGGCGGGGGATGCCGTCGAGATCCTCGCCGGGATGCCAGGCTGGAACCGCGACGGCATCAATGCAGGGGGAATCGGGGGCCAGGCGGAAATCATGGACCGAAACCAGGCGGGGATCGTCGGTCAGGTGGCCGGGGCCGCCGGGATCGGGCGTAACGGAGCAGGTATCCCATGCGCCGCCCAGCACATTGTCGCCCGCCTCCGTAGCCAGGTTGAAGTAGACAATGCTGTACCGGCCGGTTGCTTCATAGGCGCCGCCGCCCTGGTCGGCGCTGTTGCCGGTCACCGTGCAGAAATCAAGGGTTCCAAAGGCTATTCCGCCGCCTGCGGCGGCGGTATTGGCGTGCAGGAACGAGTTGACCAGGCGTCCGCCATGGACTCCGCCGCCGAAGGCGCTGGCCGCGCAGGCTTCCACCACGCAATTGGAAATCCAGGCATCCGGCGCGGCCCAGATGCCGCCTCCGCTCCGGTCGGTGATATCGTCGCCCATGGTCCGCGTGGCGCCCTGCCGGATGGTAAAGCCGTTCAACGAAGCCTGGGCGCCCAGGAACACGCCTCGAATGGCCCCGTCTCCTATCGGTCCGGCGCCTTCGATAATGGTGTGGGCATGGCCGTTCACCCCTAGGACATGGACGGGTTTGTCGACGACCACCCGATTGGTCAAGGTGCCGTGATGTACGCGCCCGCCGGTGTTGAATACGCCGTTGGAGACGAAAACCAAGTTCTGGGGCAGGGCGGCATCGACGGCCGATTGGATATCCCGGGCGGCATCGGCCCAAGTGGCAAAGGGCCAGACATGGCCTCCGTCCGGGGCGACGAAGTGGGCGGCGGTGAACTCATGGGCGCCCATGTCCGGCGCGGGTTCGCCCTCCCACGCGCCCGGCAACGGGCGCGGGACGCCGGACAGATCGATCTCCACCGCGGTCGGCTGGGCCGCATCGATCGCCGGCGAATCCCGCAGCAGGCGGAAATCGTTCCGGGAGGCGTCGGCGAAGAGCGGATCGTCCAGCACGTTGCCCGTGGATTGCGGATCGGGGGTGGTGCAGCTATACCGCACAATCGAGTTGAAGTAGTTGGGCCAGTCGCCATCCGATGTGTTGAAGTAGACGATGGAGTTGCTGATGAAGGAGCGATTGACGCCGCCACCGGAAAGCGTGGCGTGGTTGTGGGCGATGGTGGCGTGGTTGAACCAGGCCCATGCGGCCCCGCCGCCGTATCCGGACCGGTTGTGAACGACCAAAACGTTTTCATTGGTACCGCCATAAATCCCACCAGCCTGGCCGGCCGCCAGATTGTTGGACACCACGCACCGGGCCAGCGAGGCGCCGTAGGCCCCGCCGCCGTCCCCGGCGCTGTTGTCGAATATTCGGGAGGAGGCGACCGTGCCGCCATAGATTCCCCCGCCGAATTGCGCGGCTTCATTGTTCCGGATAACGCAGTTGTCCAGGATGCCCCCGGGCGCGCACCAGGCGCCTCCGCCGCTTTGGTCCCGGTCCGGGTCTCCGGAGGTGCGGGTGTGGCCTTGGGTCAAGGTGAAGCCGCTCAAGCGCGCGCCCTGGCCCACGTAGGCGCAGCGGACGGCGACATCGCCCAGCGGCCCTTGGCCGACAATGTGCGCCTGGGCCGGACCGTTCACGCTGACGACGCTCAAAACATTGGTAATGGCGATCCGGTTGGTTGGGCCTCCGTTGATGGCGACTCCGCCGGTATCGTAGATCCCATCGGCGACCAGGACCACGCCGCCGGGGATGTTGGCGGTGATGGCGTCCTGGATGTTCGTGGCGGCGTCCAGCCAATTGGTGTAGGGCGGCAGGTGCAATCCGGCAGGCGACACATAGTTCGTGTAGCCCGGAAAGATCTCCACGGAGACCGAGTTGGAGGCCGATCCATCCGGGTTCCAAGCCGTGACGGTGGCGGTATGGATGCCGGGGGTATCGAAAGCATGATCCACAAACGGCGAGTTGGAAACCACATGGCCGTCCGTGAAGTGCCAGACATACGATTCCGGCCGTCCGTCCACGTCGCATTGGAAGGAAATCACGGTCCCCACGACAGCCCGATCCGTCCCGGCCTCCACTACGACCGACAGCGGACCGCCGAGGCCGGGGGGATAGTACTCGTCAGCCCCCATGTCCACGCCGCCGCCCCAGATCCGCGGGTCGCCCTCCAGATCGTAGTCGCCGATGGCGAATGCAAAGCTGCCGGCATCAATGCAGGGGGAACCCGGGACCAGCCGCCAATTGCGGAATCCGGCCAGGCCGGGAGGGGAAGAAATGTTGCCTGCGCCCGATGCCAGCGGGGAAACACAGGAGAAACTCACACTGCCGCCGGAGGTGTTGGGGCCGACGTCCGCCTTGTTGTAATAGACGATGCTGTTGCGGACATCACTGATGGCAGTCCCCCCGCCTTGAGATGCGATGTTATTGATGATCGTACTATTGTGAAGTGCGCCACCCCTCACACCCCCGCCTAACAGCGGAGCGATATTGCCGAAGACCGCACAGGATAACATGAGCCCTTCTCCCTGGAAATAGACTCCCCCCCCGTCATACGCCGAACGATTGTCTTCCACGATTGAATATGCAATCGTCGGCATACGGCTGGCCCCGATATAACAGCCCCCTGCACTGCCGGAGGTTGATGTATTACGCCGGATCCAGGTTTGACGGATTTGTACTCCCGAAGACTGATTTGGAGTCGCGGCTCCCCCGCTGTCGGTAACGCCTCCTCCGCGTATGCCTACGTTGTCCTCGATCAGACAGTGTTCAATGAAAACGGGAACCGTCGGAAGCGCGGCGCTGTAATTCGCAAAAGCCAGCATGATTCCGCTGTTCATGTTGCTCGACACGGTGGACGCCCGTATGAGGAAATTGCTGACGCGGGGCAGGGTGAGAGGCGTGACGGTATCGTTCTGGCGCAAGGAGACGCCGGTATTGGCGGACTGTGTGATCAGGCTGTCGACAATGCGGGTATCGACGGCGCAGGTGAAGATGCCGTTGGAGCCGCTATTTTCGACGATGGTGTTGCTGACGACCAGGGTGGAGTTGGGGACGATGCGGGGGGTGGTGTAACTGTCGATGCCGGTCTGTCCGGAGTGGCTGATGCGGGAGTTGAAGATATGTCCATACTCGCTCTTGACGCCATGGCGGGGAGCATTACTGACGGTGAAGCCGTCGATGGTGCCGAATTGCAGGAAGACAGCGTCTTGGTTGGCAGGCAGCGATCCGCCATCCAAAAGGACGGCGTCGCGTCCGTTGACGGAGGCCAGGGTGACCTGATTGGTCACTCGGACGGTGGACATCAGGGAATAGGTACCATCGGCCACGAGGACGAGGTCGCCGGGGTTGCAGACATCAATGGCCACCTGGAGGTTGGTGGCGGCCTCCGGCCAGCTCGTGAATGGCGGCACATGCAGGCCAGACGGCGAGACATAGCGTGTCTCGGCCCGGGCGGACAGGGCGCCGCCAACAAGGGCGACGGTAAGGAGGGCGGCCAAGCGGAACACGGACAAGATCTCGCAGACCAGACCCGGTGCCCGGATCTGATCCGGCCCCATTGCGGTCGAGCTTTTCATGAGCCACAGGCTAGCAGATCCGCAGTGGAGAGGTCAAACCGGAGAAAGAGGAGAGGAATAAGCTGAAAGGTTGAAACGCTGAAAAGCAGAAATGGAGGCAGGGACAGCCGGGGAGAGGTAACCACAGAAGGCGCAGAAGGGGAGAGAAAAAGCTGAAAGGCAGTAGTCAGGGGACAGGGGACAGGGAAGACGGAGGACGGTGGACGGAGGACAGTAGTCGGTAGGGCCGAGGTCAGAGGTCCGAAAACCTGCAACCTTCAACCTGAAACCTTTAACCCCGTCAGTTTTTCTATGTGCTCCATGCCTTCGGCTTGGCAAGCTTTGTGGATAAACCCTCCGGAAAATTGTCCACGAAGGAACACAGAGAACACAAAGAACCAGTTTTCGGCCTTGGAACCGGCTATTTCTATGTGCTCCTTGTGCTCTTTTGTGGATAAATCCTAAGTAATAACGTTCGTGGAAGAACGCAGAGAGCGCAAAGAACATGCTGAAAGGCTGAAAGGAGCAGCCGGGGAGAGGTAACCACAGAAGGCGCAGAAAGCGCAGAAGAGGGAAGGGTGCGGGAGGTATTCAATATCCAATATTCAACAAGGAACAATCAATGTCCAAGGACAGAAGCTGGAGTCATCCCACCATTCCCCCATTCCATGATTCCAATTCTTGAACAGCCGGAGAGATTAGCCACAAAGAACGCAGAGAACGCAAAGAGGGGGCGAGGGGGGAAGGGGGGAGATAGAGCGCAGAGGACAGGGGACAGGAGACAGCTTCAACTATGAATCACTCGAATGTCGCGAATGAAACAGCCGTTTTAAACCACAGACCTGCCACGCGGGCAGGCGTGGCTTGCCACGCGGGCCGGCGTGGTTGTACGGATTTTTGGTCGGAGGGAAGGGCGGGGGGCCGCCATGGGCGGACCCAAGGGC
>CAYNSH010000131.1:0-5516 GCA_964399775.1 uncultured Verrucomicrobiota bacterium | reverse complement strand
CCGGCCGGCCCGGCGGGGGGGCCTTGACGAGCGTGCGTTATAATGTACGTTTTATTGTGCAAAGGAGATGACGCATGACACGCCTTAATTTAGACGAAGACATCAAGCCCCTATCCGAATTCCGTGCGAATGTCACGACGTGCATCCGCCAAATCCGCAAGACCAGGCGTCCACTGGTGATTACCCATCACGGCAAATCCACTGCCGTGCTTCTGGGCGTCTCGGAGTATGAGGGGTTGATGGGGAAGATTGAGATTCTCGAGGATATCCGCGTGGCTGAAGATCAACTCGCGCGTGGGGAGGGTCTTTCGCACGATGCCGCGCTCAAGCACGTGCTGGCCAAGGTACACCGATGAAGGTGCAATGGGCCCCACTGGCCATGGATCGGATTGCGGAAATCGCCGCCTACATCGCGGAAGACAATCCGATCGCCGCCGAGAAGTGGATTGGCGACGTGTTCGCTCGCGTGGGGCAACTGGTGCCGTTTCCCGACAGCGGCAGACAGATACCCGAAACTCCCCGCAACGACATCCGTGAACTCATCTGGCGCAATTATCGAATCATCTATCGCATCGATGCTCGTCAGGTTTCCATTCTGACGGTCCGGCATGTGAAACAAATCCTGCCCATGGAAGATCTGAAGTAGTTCAATAGGTGACTACTCAGGTACCCGCCCGCCTTGGGGCGGCTACCTGAGTAGTTACGACTGTTCAAACGGGACCGCACGGGTGTAGCATCGCGACCGAAAACCAGGAGGACAACCAATGAGCGCGAAATTCAGTTTTTGGGACATGGCCTGCCAGCAATTGGATCATGTGGCCAAACGAACAAACCTAGACCCCAGCATTCACGCCAAGATGCGCCACTGCCAACGGACCTTGGTGGTATCGATCCCGACCCGGATGGACGACGGCCGAGTGGAGGTGTTTGAAGGCTACCGGGTGCAGCATAATTCCGAGCGGGGCCCCACCAAGGGCGGCGTTCGCTACCATCCGGGGGTCACCCTCGACGAAGTCAAGGCGCTGGCGATGCTGATGACATGGAAGTGCGCCGTGATCGGCCTGCCCTATGGCGGGGCCAAGGGCGGCGTGATCTGCGATCCGGGCCGCATGAGCCTGGGCGAGATCGAGCGCATGACCCGGCGCTTCACCAGCGAGATTTCGATCATCATTGGCCCCGCCAAGGACATTCCGGCGCCGGACGTGAACACGAATCCGCAGGTTATGTCGTGGATGATGGATACCTATTCCATGACGGTTGGCTACGCGGTGCCAGGGGTGGTGACCGGCAAGCCGGTGGAAATCGGCGGCAGCCAGGGCCGCCTGGAGGCGACCGGGCGCGGGGTGGCGACCGTCCTGATCGCCGCCGCGGAACGACAGGGGTTGCATCCGGCCCAAAGCACGGTGGCGCTGCAGGGCTTCGGCAATGTCGGCAGTTCCGCGGCCAAGTTTCTGCATGGCAAGGGATTCAAAGTCACGGGCATTGCGGATGTGGGCGGCGGGCTGTTCAATCCGCGCGGGCTGGATATCCCGGCGCTGCTGGCGCATGTGCGGCAAGACCCGCGCCGGGGCCTGGCCGGGTTCGGCGGCGGCGAATTCGTGGCCGATTCGGAACAAGCCAATGCACGACTGCTCACCATGCCGGTGGACATTCTGGTGCCTTGCGCGCTGGAAAACCAGATCACGGTTGATAACGCCGCCGATGTGAAGGCGAAGATTATCGTCGAAGGCGCCAACGGGCCGACCACCCCGGAGGCGGATGAAATCCTGGCCCAGAACGGCGTGATCGTGGTGCCGGATATTTTGGCCAACGCCGGCGGTGTGACCGTGTCCTACTTCGAGTGGGTCCAGGATCTTCAGGCGAACTTCTGGGACGAGGAAGATGTGAACCGCAGCCTCGACCGCCTGATGCTTCGGAGCTGTCGGGATGTCTACGACGTGGCCGAGCGCGAGAAGTGCGATCTTCGGTTGGCCGCGCAAATCCTGGCCGTCAGTCGCGTCGCCAAGGCCGCCACCCTCCGCGGGGTGTATCCGTAGCCCCTGACGTGGACATTGGATGTTGGGCGGGGTTGCAGGTGGCAGGTTACGGGTTGCAGGTTGCAGGAGGCCACAAGGAATGGTCCCACGGATGCCTTCGGCGGCCCACGGATGGGGAAAGAGCTCAGGAGACAGGTGACAGGAGACAGAGGTCAGTGGACAGGGGACAGAGGTCAGGAGCCGACGAAAGCCGACGGACGCCTCGGTCGTCGAGCTTGTTGATCTAATGGCCGTGAACACACCCCCCATCATTCACGCCCTGGATATCACGCCGTTGGATCCCGACCGGCTCGACTGGTCCCGGTGGGTGGATGCGGAACGGATGGCGGCTGCCGCGCGATGGATGCGCCGGGAGGATCGCGCGCGGTCCATCGGTGCGGGCTTGCTGCTGGCGGTTGCCCTTCGCCGAAGGCATCCCGATGGTCCATTCCCGCCGCGCATCGAAACCGGCCCCCACGGAAAGCCGTTCCTTCCAGAGTGGCCGGACGTCCATTTCAACCTTTCGCATTCCGGCAAGTGGGCGGTTTGCGCAACCGCCGGCCATCCGGTCGGCGTGGACATCGAGCAGGTCTCCAGAAGCCGCGAGGATGTCGCCCGGCGCTTCTTCTCGCCGGAAGAAAACCGGTTTCTTTCGGGGCTTTCGCCAGCGCGTTGGGCCGAAGCCTTCTGCGAAATCTGGGTGCTGAAGGAGAGCTACATCAAGACCCGCGGCGAGGGGCTGTTCGAATCCATGGGGCAACTACACGTTGAGTTGGGCCCCCCGGCCCGGATGCTCCGCTCCGGCCAGCCGGATGGCGTCGGCATCGCCCTTTGCCCGTTCGTAGATGCCGAATATCGGTTGGGTCTTGCCATCACCCGGGCTGACCCGGCGGGCTATTCTGTCGAAATTCTGGATATTGCCCGCATCCGGGCCTGCTTGGGCGCTGGAATAGTGGAATGATGGAAGGATGGGGTTGCCGAAAGATTCATTGCGGGGTTTTGCCCGTTCCCAATCTGTGTTTCCAGAAGCCAGGATCCCTGTGGAGATGCATGACGGCGAGAATAAAGATGCCGTGAGGCTCCATGCTGTATAGAACTCCGTAAGGGAAGCGGTGAACGAGGCAACGGCGGACTTCTTTCTCGATCTCCGGCCACATCGTCGGATAATCGAGGGCGTTTTGAATAGTGGCAAAAATTTCGCGTGAGAAGTCAATGCCCAATCCGGGGGCGCAATCTTCATAGTATGCGATCGCATCGACCAACTCCTCATCCGCCTCAGGATGAAAGTCAAAGGTCATAAAGCGAATCGTTGATGTATCTTAGCAATAACCTTTTCTCCGGGGATCGATTTGACATGGCCGGAGCGTAGTTCTTGAAGTCGCTGCTTGGCGACGGCGGCCCATTTGCGGTCGATTTCTGGGTCAGGTGTATTGAGAGATCGCAGTAGAGAGTCAACGACAACCGCTCGTTCCTCGACAGGGAGTGACTCCGCTTCGTGTATGATGTCAGATGTGGTTGGCATGTTTGACCTCACGCTTGATTTCGAATGAACTCTATCACCTCGGTTACGCCCCTGCCAATCTCGAAGGGGAGATGCAGGATCGGCGGGAAGATGCCTTTCCGTCCCGTGTGGGGTACCCGGATGGTTCAACAGATGCCTTCGGAGGCCCACGGATGGGGAAATGAGGGCAGGGGGCAGGGGCCGGAAGTCAGTAGTTAGTAGGCGGTGCGCGGCTTGTTCCGGCGCAAGGCGCCGGGACAGGCCGCGAAACGAAGTGAGCGCCGCATTCCGCGCGACGCAGTCGCGCGGAATATACTCTTCGTCCCCCTTCATCCGTACTTCTATTACGTGTACATAGGCTCGACGCAGTTTCCTGTGTTCCTGTTTTTCCTGTCTTCCTGCTTGGCTGTTTTCTTGAATTCCGACCCCATTGGCGGGGAATACGGGGAGGCGAGGAGGTGGAGGGCAGGGGGGATGGGATTAAAAATGCTACAATTCACGGGCTGACCCCTTTTTTGGGGTTGCCGGAGGGGGGGGATTCGGGTTGGATGGGGGTTGGGAGGAAGACATGATTCAGATGATGGTGAAGGTTGTGATTGCGGTGGTGGCGCTGTATGGGGCCTACATGCTGTACGATGCGCATGCCCCGGCCGAGTGGCCGCGGTCCACCTATCTGGATGCTTTGATGGGGGGGCGGGAAGCCGAAGCGCCCCCGCCGGCGCCTGTTGTTGCGGAGGTGGTGGGCCCCAGCCTCCATCGGGTCGTATGTCCGACGTGCCAAGGGGAAACCCGGTTGACGTATGCCGACGGTCGCGGGGCCAATCATGTATATCCCTGTCCGATCTGCAATGGATTGGGAACCCGAACGGTACAGGTAAGCCCAGGGCAAAAGATCTGTCCCGATTGCCTCGGGATGGGCGTGACGGAGCGGCGCGAATCGCGCCAGTCTCAAACATCTCGGCAGACGGCCCCAGGGCGCGGCAAAGCGGATGCTCAAATCCGCTCGACGCGCTGCCTGCGCTGCAACACCAGCGGGGTGATCACCTCGGCCGGCGGGAAGAAGCCCGAGCCGACTCCCGGGGTCCAGACGCCCCGGCCGGCCCGGTAGCCGGTTTTCGGTGCCGTTCCGCCGGTCCCCCGGCGAACGAAAGACCCATTGCGCCGGCCCAATCGTCCGGGTGCCACAGCCGCCCGTGGCGGGATGTCGCCGAGAAGCCGCCGCCGGCCTCTTGACGTTCTTGTCCCTGACCATTTTAGGATTGCCAGCGGCGCTCTTTTCAGGTCTACTCCGCACAACTAGGGCATAAGGCCCTTGGCTTGGGTAGCGAAGGAAGAACGCATGATGAAAAAAGCAGGCGCGTGCTGGGTTTTTGGCGGGATCGCTTTTATTTGGATTTTTGGGGCATGCGGGGCAATGGCCCAGGTTGAGATCTCCGAGCAAGATGTTGCGGATGAACCGGCGGCCATCGAGGAAGTGGTGGAAGAGCCGGCGTTGGAGTCCCTCTCTCCGGAAGAACTGCGAAGCCGTCTGGCCGAGATCGACACGGAACTGCGGGAGGGGACAGCGGAACTTCACCAATTCCGCATCACCTTGCGCGAGGACCGCAACCAGGCCCGGCTGACCGATGAGCGTGTCGTCGAAATCAATGCGGAGATTAACCGGTTGCGCCAGCAGATTGAAGGGGTGCTTGATGAGATCCCGGAGATTAAGGTTCAACTGGACAGCATCGCTAAGCAGGAGCGCGCCATGCTCAAACTGATGCAAGAGCGGAAGCGCGTTGCCCATCTTTTGACGGCACCAACTCTTCTGGAGTCGGCAGAGCCATTGGACCATTATGAGGCCCCCCATGAACCACCGATGTGAATTCCCTTTTAGTACCGTTTGCACACGTGATCCGATCGAGAAGGAATCCATTATGAAAACCAAGACATCCGCAACATGCTCTTTCATTGGCGCGTTGGCCTTCCTGTGCGCTGGTTTGGTGTGCGCCCTGCCTACC
>CAYNSH010000130.1:0-5647 GCA_964399775.1 uncultured Verrucomicrobiota bacterium | reverse complement strand
CAGAATCCGCTCCGTCACCCGGCGATTGCCCTCCTCGCTGATATGCGAAAAATCGATGAATAGCGGATCCGGGATGTCCGCAAACAGATCGCTGATGTCGTGGAAACCTTCCATGACCTGTGCACCTGAATCCGACTGAAGCCTATTCTGCACGGCGGCAAAGAACTCCTCAAACCCGGCTGGTTGCGTTTGCTTCAGCATATCCTCAAAGGGCGTTCGTTGCGGCTTGCCATAGAGAACCGGCTGCCAATAGATGAGGGGGACGAATCCATAGGCCTGCCCCAACGCCCGGACGGTCCGAACATTGGACCCGTAGGCGTCCCATACGCCTTGCGCCAATGGGTCGTCGAGCCGGGATGCATGGTCCGGATCCGCCGAACGGCGCAACCGGTGCAGCAAGCGGAAGGTATACAACCCGGTTCGTGGACCGAAAATCGCCAGCCGCAGCACTTGGATCTGGCGAGACGACAGGTTGAACTCCGCGCGGCGATTCCATTCGTTCTGGGGAATCCCCGCTTCTCCGCTTTGGGCCGCTGAATAGCGGTCGTTGAGACCGTTGTAGAAAATGGCGATATCGGGCACGTCGCCCTGGTGCAACCGGCGCAACAGGGCAATCAACTCCTGGGTGAAGACATAGCCCCCCTCGCCCAGATTGACCACCTCCGCCGCCACGCCATGCTCCGCGAGCCCGCGCGAGAGCAGGGATGGAATCGTGGCTTCGTCGCGAACGCCTTCCCCCCATGTCGTGGAGCCCCCGTAAACCTGAATGCGAAGCGCAGATGTTCCCTCGGCCGGCGGCAACCCCGGGGACGTATGGCGGAAGCCGGCCTCATCCACATGGATGAACCGGCGCTGGAGCGGCAGCCGCCGCCAGTAGACATAGGGCTCCCACCGCAACCGGATCTGGAAATAGTCCGCCATGTACTCGTCGATCCAGTCCTCCTCCTGATAACTGTCGGACTGGCTCCAATACAGCTCCTGAATTTGGGCGTCGCGGGCGTCCAGGCGCCGAACCAGCCCAAAGCTGACGATTTCGATCACGACCAGCCAGAACACCACAATGCCCGCCAGCCGCCAGATGGCCTGTATCCCTTTTGCTATTTTGCTCATATGACCTTGGCGCCTTCATGCCGGAGTCCAGTATCGGCGTCCCCTCCGGCCGGCTTGAACCCCTCCGCCCCGATTGGCGGTCTATGCGATATCCGCAGGGGGATCCGGATTAGAACAGCGTGTAGATGAACGGCGCGACGCTGGATCCGCCCACGATCAGCAGTCCCAGCAGCAGCAAGACCAGTACCACGGGGACCATCCACCAGACCTTGTGGTGCCAGGCATAGACAAAAAATTCCCCAATCAATCGGCCCATGTATTTGATGGCTCGCATGTATCGCTCCTATTCCTAGTCCAGCACGTAGTCTTCTTTCCAATTGGCCTTGTCCTGCCACTCCGGCTGGTTTTTCTTGTCCAACACGAACGAACCCAATACCAGATAGTCCATCTCGGTCCGCATGAAGCAGCGATAGGCGTCCTCCGGCGTGCAGACAATCGGCTCGCCGCGCACGTTGAACGAGGTGTTGATAATCACCCCATAGCCCGTCTTCTGCTCAAACGCCTTGATCAAATCGTAGTAGCGCGGATTGGTGTCGCGGTTGACCGTCTGAACGCGGGCGGAATAGTCCACGTGGGTGATGGCCGGGATGTCCGACCGCACCTGATTGATCCGTTCCCGTATGTTCAGGGTTTTGCTCTCTTCGAGGCCCCGGCAGCGGTCCTGTTGCACCTGCGCCACCAGCAGCATGTAGGGAGAGGGCCGGTCCAACTCGAAATAATCGGAGACCCGCTCTTCCAGACACGACGGGGCAAAGGGGCGGAACGATTCGCGATACTTGATCTTGAGATTCATGATGGACTGCATCTTCGACGACCGCGCATCCCCGATGATCGACCGGCCCCCCAGGGCGCGCGGTCCGAATTCCATCCGTCCTTGCAGCAGGCCAATCACATTCTCGCTGGCCATGATGTCGGCCAATACCGGCGCCCATTCTTCCTCCGTCAACTTCCGGGCCGGATATCCCTTGGCCGTCAGAAATTCCTCGATCGCATCGTCATCGAAATTCGGCCCGAGATAGGCGCCTTGCATCGCATCGTGTTGGCCATCGGCTGTCCGCGGCTGATTCTGGACCTGGTGCCAGACCATGAGCGCCGCGCCAACCGCCCCCCCGGCATCGCCGGCGGCCGGCTGGATCCAGACATCATCAAAGATTCCCTCGCGCAGCAGTCGTCCATTGGCCACGCAATTGAGCGCAACGCCCCCCGCCATGCACAGGTGCCGCTCTCCGGTCACTTTCTTCACATGACGGGCCATGTGCAACACAATGTCTTCCGTCACGATCTGGATCGAAGCCGCCAAATCCATCTCGCGCTCGGAGATCTCCGACTCCGCCTTGCGCGCCGGCCCGTCGAACAGCTTCGCGAACTTGTCGTTGGTCATCGTCAGGCCATCGAGATAGGCGAAGTACTCCATATTCAAGCGGAACGACCCATCCTCCTTCAGGTCGATCAGATTCTGGCGGATGGCATCCACATACCGGGGCTTGCCGTACGGGGCCAGCCCCATCAGTTTGTATTCGCCGGAATTGACCCGGAACCCGGTGAAATAGGTAAACGCCGAATACAGCAGTCCCAGGGAATGCGGAAAGTGCAATTCGCCGAGAATGGACACCTTGTTGTCGACCCCGTGCCCGATGGTGCTCGTGGCCCATTCGCCCACGCCATCCACCGTCAGAATGGCGGCCCGCTGGTACGGCGAAGGGAAAAACGCACTGGCCGCATGCGACTCGTGATGCTCGGGAAAGAACATGTCCGCGCGCTGGTCGACACCGGCCTTTTCCAAGGCGATTTCAATGTCCAGCGGAATCCACAGCTTTTCGCGCAGCCAAAGCGGAATGGCCATCATGAAGGACTGCAGCCCCTTCGGGGCCACGCTCATGTAGGTCTCGAGGATGCGGTTGAACTTGGTAATGGGCTTGTCGTAGAACGCCACGGCATCCAACTGCCCCGTTTCCACCCCGCCCTCCGCCAGGCAGTACTTCACCGCGTGGATCGGAAAGCGCGAGTCGTGCTTCTTTCGCGAAAAACGCTCCTCCTGGGCGGCGGCGATAATTTTTCCGTCGCGAACCAAAGCCGCCGCGGAGTCGTGATAAAAGGCACTGATGCCGAGAATGTTCATGAGAATTGCTTCCGGTAGTGTCGTTCGTCCATCTTGGTTTTACGGGGAGACCAGCAGCTTGTCTCATCGGTGGGGAATCCCCGTTGCATGGGGTCCTTGCCCAGGATCCAAAGAATGAGCCGGCCGGGCACAAACACCATGTAGAAAAACGGCACCAAAAGCAAATAACTCAACCCGATGCCGACCCAGAGGCCCAGCTTTCGCCCAAACGATTCGATGCCCTCGAATGCCTTCGGAATGAACAGCGCGCAAGACAATACCACGATCGCCAGCCCCCACACCACTTGGCCCATAACCTGATGGCCCACAAACCGATAAAGCACAAATCCGATCGTGAGCATGATGAGGAATTGAATCACCCCCCGAACCCAGCGCGGCCGGCCGGAAGCCGTTGTGTCATCCGCGCGCACCTTTTCTTTCCACGGCCAAACCGTGGTGAGAACTCTCTGATTTGTTGGATCGCTCACATTGACTCCCAGGGAAAACTCCATGCAACAACAGCCTGATCACGTTGCAATCAACCAGTATCGGGGGCGCAACCTACTTCATCAGAGGAGTGGGAACAAGCCTAAAGATATCCTAAAGATATCCGATCTCGGTCGACGCTTCCGCATGACCTATCCATCCACGAATTGACTCCCGCCCCCCAACTACGTTACATGGCTGGACATGACGTCCCCGGCACAACCCGCGTCTCGCCCCCGGTCCCCCTCGATTGGCCGCATGGCCAGGCGCGTCAGGTTCGGGTTGTGCCTGCTGGCCGCATGGGGCTTGGTTGTCCTCGTCTTGGGCGAACTGACCTGCCGGGCATTCGGGATCGGGGGGGTCATCTTGTACCGCCGTGGCTTATACGAGGCCAGTCCCGACCCGGAACTGGGCTACGGCCTGACTCCGGGCCACCGCGGAACGTCGTACGGCACCCCTGTCCAAATCAACGAATTCGGGTTTCGAAGCCCCCCCTTTGCAAAAGAGCGTTCCCCGGGGACCTACCGCGTGATCTGCGTCGGGGATTCCTTTACCTTCGGCATGGGAGTCCGCCAGGAGGAAAGCTGGCCGGCGCAATTGGAAGCCCGGCTGTCCCCCCCCCCGGGTTACCACCGGATCGAAGTCGTCAATGCCGGCGTACCCGGCTATAATCTGCGACAATACGGCCGGCAAATCGAACTGGCCTTGTTGGAGTACGAACCCAACCTGATCCTCATGGGCCTGGTGGAAAACGATCTGGAACCCTCCTTCTACGTGGAGGATGGATACCTGTGCGTTCCCCGCAAGAAAACCACGATCTCCTTCCCGGGCAAACGCTGGCTGCAAACCCATAGCCACCTGTACCAGGCCGTCAACATGCGCTATCAGGGTTGGATGGCCGCATGGCTGCAACATCGGAACCCGGATGAAGCCCGGTCGATTCTGTTTGGCGACCGGGATCCCGCCGCCTGGGAAGAGGCGGTCGACCGCCTGTCCCGGTCGCGGCGGGAAGCGCTCCGGCACGGAGTCGACATCTACGCCGCGATGTTCGGCTTGACCGCCCAATCCCCCCTGCCACAGATCGTCGAACGCGCCCAGGTCTCCGCCATGCACATGGACCTGGATGGGCCCGACCTGCGCTTGCAGGATGGACACCCGAACGCGCGCGGGCACGCGCATTTTGCCGAACAGATTGCCCTGTTTGTGCAACCCGCTCTTGCAACCACCCCACATGGGGCGGATGCCCCCGGCCCAGAGTAAACCGGACGCCTCCGGTCACATCCGGGTAATCCCTCAGTCGCTTGCTTGACCGAATGCCCGCCGTTCCAGATACAGCGGCAGATCCACGCGATCCGTGTTGATCACCATCATGTCATTCGCCAAGTCCGTATGGGCATCGAAGGGTTCGAGATCAAATTGGTACACGGCGTTGGTCTGCCAGTCACGCAGAACCGGCTCCAAGTCCACCACTGCCCAGTGGGCAATGAGAATGTCTTCTCCCGGAGGAACCCCGGACAACGTTTGCTCAACCTGATAGGCGTGCACCACAAGTGCTCGTTCATAGGGGCGGATCTCCGCGACGGAGGGCAGCGGGGTCATCTGTTTCAGGCGAACGGTCACCGTACAGGCTTCGGCCGAACGGGTTGAATGCGCGGGAGTGAACAGGCGCATCACCTGCCGTTCGATGCCAATATCCTCATGGCCGGGTCGAAGCGACGTTGTGTCAATACCGGACACATCCAGATGCTCCTGAACGGCCCGCGCGATCAAGTGCTGCCCAAAGGCATTGGGGTGTCCATCCGCACTCAAAAAATAGGTCTGCCCACCCTCCCGGAGGCCTTTTTGCAGATCGGGAAGGGGGTCGATCACCCGAATCCCCGCCTCATCCAGATCACGCTGCCCGAATCCTTAGCCAAGCTGGGAAAAATCGTCCGAAGGGTTAAAAAAAGCCCT
>CAYNSH010000129.1:0-5816 GCA_964399775.1 uncultured Verrucomicrobiota bacterium | reverse complement strand
GGAACAGCCGGGGGACCTTCGACAGGATTAACAGGATTTTTCAGGATTTACAGGAGCGGGTTCCAATTCGTGTCCATTGGTGTGCATTCGTGGTTAACGGTTTTCGGATTTGGGACCGGAGCCGGAGAGTTTGGTCAGGGGATCAAGAAGATGGCCTTTGTCTTCGCCGGTTCCGCCCAATCCGGCCCGCCGCCCTCAACGAGCGCAGCTACAGCGTTGACTTCCCCGCGGCATGGACCTCTGGTCCGTTAGTTCCATCATTCCACCAATCCATTATTCCAGCATTCCGTCGCCACTCCCGCCGCCCTCCCGTCGCATGCGAAGAGGCGATTCGGGCGGGGAAGTCGCGGGAGGCGATCTTCCATGCGGCGAAGGCGGCGGAGTTTGCCTATGCGCTGGCAGAGCAGACGGGCGGTCGGGTTGGGCAACAGAACTTGCGTAATGAACGATAGTATGCAATATTGCTCATTATGAAATCCGAAGTAAGCATGGAGGCACTGCGGGATATCCTTGAAACGCAGCAGCGGGAGCTGGAATCCAAACTGCGGGAACGATATATCGAGCGGGATTTGCAGGTCCCCTCCGATGTCGGGAATCTGGTGCGGGTGGTCATCGGTCCGCGTCGGGCCGGAAAATCCTGCCTGGCAACGCACTTGCTGCAAAAAGAGGGTGGCGGGGGCTATGTCAATTTCGATGACGAGCGATTGCTGGACGTGCGGAATTACGATGACATCGTCCATGCCGTGGATTCGATCTATGGCCAGCCCAAGGCCCTGCTGCTGGACGAGGTGCAAAACCTGTCGCGCTGGGAGTTGCTGGTGAACCGGTTGCAGCGCCAGGGGCGCCGATTGATCGTCACGGGCAGCAACTCCAACCTGCTGGGACAGGAGCTGGCCACCCATCTGACGGGGCGGCATCTGTTGTTTCCCCTGCTGCCCTTCAGTTTCCGGGAGCGCATGCGGCTGCTGCCCACACCGCCAACGACATCGGAACGCATGGCATTGCTGTCGGACTACTGCCGTTCGGGGGGCTTTCCAGAGCCTCTATTGCTGGGCATGGATCCGGCAGAATACCTGCGCACGCTGATCAACAACGTGGTGTATAAAGACATCGTCAAGCGCCACCGGATCCGGGCGGTGCAGGGCATCGACAATCTGACGCACTATTTGTTTTCCAACGTGGCCAAGGAATATTCGTTCCGGACCTTGGTGCAGGTGGCAGGCGTTCGCAGTGCCAACACCGTGCAGAAGTATCTGCGGTTTCTGGAGGAAGCCTTTCTGTTCTTTTCCTTGCCGCGTTATTCTCCGAAGGTGCGGGAGCAAATGGCCTATAACAGGAAAATCTACGCCATTGACACGGGGTTGGCCGCTACGCTGGGATCCCGACCGGGCGCCGATACGGGGCGGCTCTATGAAAACCTGGTGGCGATTGCCCTTTGGCAGCAGGCGCTGGCCGGCCGCATCCAGCTCTTTTTTTGGAAGGGAACGACTGGTGAAGAGGTGGATTTCGTTGTTCGCAAGGGATTGAAGACGGTGGCGCTGATCCAGGTATGCCAGACGGTGGACCATCCCAAAACACGGGACCGGGAAATCCGGGCACTGCTGAAAGCCGGGGAAGAGATGAAATGCGCTAACCGCATTCTGCTGACCGAGGATCTGGAGAAAACAGAATCCGCTGAATGGTTCGGTTTGGATGGTGAAATCCGCTATGTTCCCCTGTGGAAATGGCTGGAGGCAGAATCTGAACATTCGGAGCCACTTGTGGTGGAGTGACCAGTCCAAATAGAAGCGTGACGGAACAGGAGGCCAACCATGAGCTTTTTGCTGAACAAGAAGAACGAGCACGAGACGGCGTGCGAAGAGGCGATTCGGGCGGGGAAGTCGCGGGAGGCGATCTTCCATGCGGCGAAGGCCGCGGAGTTCGCCTATGCGCTGGCGGAGCAGGCCGGCGGCTCGCTCCAGCCGCGCTATATCGAGGAGGCCGAGGGCTGGCTGGAAATCGCCGAAAAGATCAAGCAGGCACCCCTCAAGGGCGGAGCGGCGGGCGACGGCAAGGGGGCCAAGGCCTCGGCCCAGAAGGCGGAAGAGGGGGATGTGGCGGCGGACTCCTGGCTGATCACGGTGAAGCCGAAGGTGAGCTTTGACGATATCGCCGGGATGCTGGATGCCAAGGAGTCCATCCACGACATGGTGATCCTGCCCCTGAAGGATCCGGAGAAGGCCAGGGCGCTGAAGCTTAAGCCGGGCGGCGGGGTCCTGCTGTACGGCCCTCCCGGCACCGGCAAGACGCTATTGGGCAAGGCGGTGGCGCACGAGCTGGATGCGGCGTTTTTCTATGCCAGCGGGGCGCAGTTGCGGTCCAAGTGGCACGGGGAATCGGAGCAGCGCCTGCGGGCGCTCCTGCAGGCCGCCAAATCCCAGCCGGTGGCGGTGCTTTTCCTGGACGAGGTGGATGGGCTGCTGCCCAAGCGCGGCGGGAACTCGGTGGTGGACAACCGAATCGTGGCGCAGTTCCTGGCCGAAGTGGGCGGATTCGAGGAGAGCGACAACGTCCTGTTGATTCTGGGGGCGACCAACAATCCGTGGGATATCGACGAAGCCGTTTTCCGCACCGGGCGCTTTGACGAGAAGATCCATGTGGGGCTGCCGGATGATCCCGCCCGGCAGGGCATCCTGCGCATGCACCTGGAAAGCCTGCCGCTGCAGGAGGGCTTCGATTTCGCCAAGTGGGCGGATCGGCTGACGGGCTATACCGGCAGCGACATCGTGGGGATCGTCAATGATGCCAAGCGCGCAGCTTTGCGTCGCAGCGTGACCGGCAACACGGATCCGCAGGTGACCGAGGCCGATCTGGAACAGGCGTTCAAGACCATTCCGTCCTCCGTCACACCGGCCATGCTGCGGCGATATCAGGAGTTCGGGAAACAGCGGTTTGGGTGAACGAAGAGGACAGAAGCCAGAGGCCAGAGGCCAGAGGCCAGAGGACAGAGGCCAGAGGACAGAAAGGGATCCACAAATTCAAGCTACGGATTTCGCGGATTGAACGGATTCGGGCATGGGGGCGGGAGTCAGGGGACAGTTGTCCGGAGACAGTGGTCAGATGACGGGCAGCCAGAGGACAGAGGCCAGAGGACAGACAGAGGACGGGGAGGTCGAGGTCCGAGATCCGAGGTCGAAGACCGGAACAGCCGGGCTACGGATTTCGCGGATTTCACGGATTCGGGCGGGGAGCATTCCAGTGCAAACGGCCTTTCTTGGCGGCTTTGCGGCTTGGCGTGAGACGGCTCGGGACTTGGGTTGTTTCTGTTAAGTGGCTGCTGGCTCATTTTCCATGGTGTGGAAAACTTTTTTCCACGCTGTGGAAAATGGGGTGTACGGACCTGATTCACCCATGGCGCCCTCCTACGCCAAGGCTACGGTGGACAAGCGAGGCCATGGGGGTCTGGGATTGACCATTGAAGCACGGGACGGTTTCTGGCACCATCGGGGATAAGGATGGAGCGAGGGATGGCAGACAGGTCCATAGGCGACGAAAAAACGATCGGCAGGGAAAGGGAATCCGGCGGCTTTACGCTGTCTGCGGGTCAGGTGCTCGGCCAGTACCGCATCATCCGGGCGCTGGGGCGGGGCGGGATGGGGGAGGTGTATGAGGTGGAGCACCAGGTGCTGCGGCGGCGGTATGCGCTGAAGCTGCTGCCGGCGGACTTTGCGGGGCAGTCTGGGGCGCTGGCTCGGTTCGAGCGCGAAGCGCAGGTCATGGCGAACCTGGAGCATCAGAACATTATCCGGGTGGATGAGTTCGGGGAGACGGGGGGACGGTATTGGCTGAGGATGGAGTTGGCGCAGGGCGCCGATACTGGAAACTTGAAACTGGAAACTGGGGGCATCCAGGGTTCAGGGTTCAGAGTTCAGGGTTCAGCGGTTGAAGAAGATCAGGGTCAGAAAGCCGTTGTGTCGTTGCAAGACCTGGCCGATGCGCGGGGCGGGAGGATTCCGCAGGAGGAGCTGGTTGGGATCCTGAAGCAGATTCTGGAGGGGCTGGCGTATGCGCACGGGCATGGGGCGATTCATCGGGATTTGAAGCCCAGCAACATCCTGTTGTTTTCAGGTAGGGACGGCGCGCCGCGCCGTCCGGGATCGGAAAACCGCGGCGGGTCCGGCGGCCCCGCCCTACCCGAGGCAAATGACAAACCCATCCAAATCAAGATTGCCGATTTTGGTCTGGTGCGGCTGGTGGGGGAGGAATGGGTGCGCAGCCAGGCGCAGTTGAGCGTGCAACGGTCGATGTCGATGGGGGATCTGAAGACCCTGCAAAAAGAGGGGGAGGGCACCTCGACGAAATCCCTTCTGGGTACCTATGAATACATGAGCCCCGAGCAGAAGCGGGGGGAAGAGGCGACGGAGCGGAGTGATCTGTATGCCGTGGGCTTGATGGCGTACCGGCTGCTGACGGGGCGGGGGCTGAGCATGAAGCGGCCTTCTGAAATCGACAAGGCGCTGGCGAAGGAATGGGATGCCTTTTTGGCCGAGGCGCTGGAGGAAGAGGCAGCGGAACGCTGGTCGGATGCCAAAGCGATGCGGGGTGCGCTGGACAACATCGAGACGGCCCTGCGCAAGAAGATCGAGGACGCCCGAAAGGCCGATGCGGAGCACCGGGCAAAAGCGGAGGCGGAGAAACAGGCCCGGGTACAAGAAGAAGCCAAGCGGCTCGCGGATCAAATCCGGCGGCGCGAGGAAGAAGAACGGCGCGCGGCGGCGGAGGCGGAAGCCGAGGCCAAGCGGAAGGCGGAGCAGGCACGGCAGGCGGCGCAAAAGTCGCCGCTGAAACCGCCGGAGAAGACGGAAGGCTCCAAGGTTTGGGTGGGGGTGCGGGTTGCCCTGGCGGTCGTCGGCGCGGTGATCTGGGCGGCTAACCAAGGGGATTGGCCTGTGGTTGTGGCACCCAGATCGCAGCCCCGTGTTCCCAACTTGGATTCCTCCTTCACCAACTCCCTGGGAATGGAGTTGGTGCCGGTGTCGGGCCTGGACGGGGTATTGTTCTGCAAGTGGGAAACGCGGGTGCAGGACTATGAGGCCTTTGTGAGAGAAAGACCCCGGGAATGGCCGAAGCCGAGTTTCGCGCAGGGCCCTATGCATCCGGCGGTGAACGTGGCTTGGAACAATGCGGTGGCGTTCTGCGAATGGCTTACGGAAAAAGAGCGACGGGAGGGCAAGATTGCCTCCGACCAGCGGTATCGCTTGCCCAAGGATTGGGAGTGGAGCGTGGCGGTGGGGCTGAACGAGAGTCGCGGCGGCAGCCCAAGGGACAAGGGCGAAAAAACGCCTAACGTGTACCCTTGGAACGGAGGTCGGGGGACATGGCCACCGCCGAGAGGCGCCGGGAACTATTCTCAGTCGCTGAACGTGGATTCGTTTGAAAGAACCTCGCCCGTCGGGTCGTTCGATGCCCAAGCGAATGGGCTATATGACATGGGAGGCAACGTATGGGAGTGGTGCGACGATTTCTATGACGGCCGCAGCGGGTGGGGGGTGTTGCGGGGCGGTTCGTGGCGCGGCGACTCTTCCAGGGCTCTGCTGTCGTCGTGTCGCAACGGCTTCGTTCCCGTCAATCTCTACGACAACTACGGCTTTCGCGTGGTGTTGTCGCGCTGAGGGCCTGGCTGTTTGTCCCTTTACCCTTTTACACTCTGCGCGCGAAGCGCGCAAAATTTTGAAAAATGAAATCAACGATTGAAAAACCTGAGCCGCGCCGCCCGCCGGTGTATACGATTTGGGAGGAGTTTTGCGGGTGGACGTTCGACCGCACGGCGGGGATTC
>CAYNSH010000128.1:0-5954 GCA_964399775.1 uncultured Verrucomicrobiota bacterium | reverse complement strand
CTGGGGCTCCAAGCGGCCCTGGGCACCCAGTCGGGCGCCGCGACGACGCCGTCGCATTCGCGGTGGAATCTGCCGCGCGTGAACGTGGACCGCAACGTATCGCGGCACTCCTCGTTGTGGCCGTGGATGCTGATGCGGGCGCGCTAGGGGGAATCGGTCGTCGCTTCCAGCCGCTCCATGAGGGCGGCGGAGGCGCAGCGGGGACCGCGCAGGAGGCGGGCGCCGCGGGTGACGTTGCACAGGCTGCCGCCGATGCGCCGGGCGACTTCGCGCTGGGGCATGCCATCGCGCAGCAGGCACAGGATGCTCCAGCGCTTGAGCAGGGCGGCGTATTCGGAGCGGGTGAGCAGGTCGCCGAGAACGCGACGCATCTCGTCGGGCGTGCGAACGGCGCAGAGGGCTTGCAGGAGGTGGGCTTCGTCAGGCTTCATGGGGTGGTGGCGGCTTGATGTTCGAACTGCATGTGGTACAGGCGGCGATAGATGCCTTCCTGGTCGAGCAATTCCTGATGGCGTCCCCGCTGAACGATATGGCCTTGATGCAGGACGAGGATCTGATCGGCGCGGCGGATGGTGGACAGTCGGTGGGCAATGGCGAAAACGGTGCGTCCCTCCATGGCATCGTTGAGGGCGAGTTGCACGGCGTGTTCGGATTCGGTGTCGAGTGCGCTGGTGGCCTCGTCGAGGATCAGGATGGGCGGGTTGCGCAGGAGGGCGCGGGCGATGGCCAGGCGCTGGCGCTGGCCGCCGGACAGGAGCAGGCCGCGTTCGGCGATGACGGTATCGTAGCCGTCGGGCATGGCGAGGATGAAGTCGTGGGCATGGGCTTTCCGGGCGGCGGCCTCGACCTGTTCGCGGGTGGCGCCGGGCTCGCCATAGGCGATGTTGTGAAACACCGTATCGTTGAAGAGGATGGTTTCCTGGGTGACCAGGCCGATGTGGCGGCGGAGGCTGGCCAGGGTGAAGTCGCGCAAATCGCGTCCATCGATGCGGACATGGCCATGGGAAGGATCGAAGAATCGCGGCAGCAGGTTGACGAGCGTGGTTTTGCCCGAGCCGGAGCCGCCGACGAGGGCGACCAGTTCCCCGGAGCGGGTGGTGAGGTGGATGCCGTCGAGAACCAGGGGTTTGCCGGGACCGTAGGCGAACGAAATATCCTCGAATCGGATTTCCTGAATGGGCCCCTGGAGGGGGGTGGCGCCGGGATGATCGGCCACGGTATCGACGGTGTCGAGGATGGCAAAGATGCGCTCGGCAGCCGCGGTGCTTTGCTGGATGGTGAGATGGACGCGGGAGAGTTTTTTGACGGGGTCGTACATGACGACCATGGAAAAGAGGAACACCGCGAGGCTGGGCAGATCGAGTCCGGTTTGGCGGGCATACAGGAAGATGGCGATGGCCGCCACGACGGAGAAGATCTCCATGAGCGGATTGACGGCGGCCTTGGAGGCGACGATTTTGACTTGGCGCCGGAAGAAATCCAGGCTGTGGCGCTCGAAGCGTTCCTGTTCGCGGGACTCGTTGCCGTAGGCCTTGACGATGGCGGCCCCGGCGATGGCTTCCTGCTGGATGCTGGACAGGTCGGCGATGCGTTCCTGCCCGGCCTTGGCGTGGCGGCGTACGCGCTTGCCGAAGACGGCGATGGGCAGGACGCAGATCGGGAAGATGGCCAGGCCGATCAGGGCCAGTCGCATATCGGTGAGCATGAGTGCGCCGGCGGCGGCCAGCAGGACGAACGGCTGCTGGACGACATCGCAGATGACCTCGGTGATGCCGCGTTCGATCATCTGCGTGTCGTTGAGAGTGCGCGACATGAGTTCGCCGGTGCGCGAGCCGGTGAAATAGAGCAAAGGCAGGCGCAGGATCTTGCTGAACAGATCATTGCGCAGGCCCATGACCACGCGCTGGGCGACCCACTCGATCAGGTATTTGCTGAAAAAGAATCCGATGCCGCGAAGAATGGCCAGCAGGAACAGGCCGGCCAGGAGAAGCGCCGTGAGCAGGCCATCGTGGGGGAGTCCGCCGGAATACCACTGGCCGATCCATTCCGAAGCGGCTTCGTTCAGCCGGGTTTCGGCCCCCCCGAAGATCTGGACCATGCTGCTGCGGGCGGTGCCCAGAATGCCGAAGATGGAGCCGCCGAAGATGGCGCCAAACAGAATGGCGAGGGCCAGGCGGAGGGGATAGGGCCGGGTGCGCGCAAGCAGTCGCCAATAGATCTGCTTTTGCTGCGGGGTGAGCTTGCGCGCGGAACTCATTCGCCGAGGGATTCCAGGTAGTGCATGGCCTCGATGGCCGCCCGGCAGCCGGCGCCGGCGGCGGTGACCGCTTGACGGTAGCGGGAGTCGGCGACATCCCCCGCCACGAACACGCCCGGAAGTCGAGTGAAAGGGCCAGTGGCGACGAGATAGCCGTTGGCATCGCACTCCAGAACGTCTTGAAAGGGCTGGGTGGCGGGGACCAGGCCGATGGCGACGAACAGGGCGCCGACCTCCAGGGTGCTTTCTTCGGCCGTGACGGTGTCCTTGAGCTTCAGCGCAGTCAGTTTGCCGGCGGCGGGGTCGATCAATTCCTGGACGACCGCATTCCAGCGGACTTCGATCTTGGGGTGTTCCAGAACCCGGTTGGCCATGATTTTGGAGGCGCGAAAGGCGTCGCGGCGATGGATCACGGTGACTTGGGTTGCAAAGCGGGTCAGGAACAGGGCTTCCTCCATGGCGGTATCGCCGCCGCCGATCACGGCGATGTGCTGATCGCGGTGAAAGGCGCCGTCGCACGTGGCGCAGTAGGAGATGCCGTGGCCCGAGAGTTCGGTTTCGCCGGGCAGTCCCAGTGTACGGTGATTGGCGCCGGTGGCGACGATGACGACATCGGCGTGGAGCGTTTCGCCATCGGTAAGGCGCAGGGATCCGCCGCCCCCCTCGGCCGGGTCGAGCTTGACCACCGTGGCGCTGCGGAAGGCGGCGCCAAACCGCTCGGCCTGTTTGCGCATTTGATCGACAAAATCATAGCCGGCGATCCCGTCGGGAAAGCCGGGGATATTCTCGATGAGGGGCGTGGTAATCAAGGGGCCGCCGGGATTGGGCCCATCGAGCACCAGCGGGGTGAGGCCCGCCCGGGCGGCATAGACCGCCGCGGTCAGGCCGGCGGGGCCGGAACCGAGAATAACGACTGATTTCATGCGGGCCACGATACCAGCCGGCATCCGTTGCGGCAATTCGGAAAACGGGTGTCGGAGCGCCTCTGGCGTGTCAGCTCCCGGGCATGGGCGTGTCGTCGGTGATCCCCATGGGCGGACTTCGCCGCAGGAGGCGCGGCAGCCAGGCCAGAAGAGCAAAGAGGCCGGCGCCGGCGAACAGGGGGAGGAGGATGGGCCAGTCGAATTGTCCGGTGGCGAGTTGTCCGGCGGCGTGGGTGGTCCAGAGCAGGGCGAGGGTATTGGGGATGACGCCTGCGGTGGAAGCGGCGAGATAGCGCCAGAAAGAGATGGCGGTGAGCCCATACGCGTAGTTGAGGAAGAAAAACGGATTGATGGGCAGCAGACGGGAGAACAGCACTAGTTTCCAGCCCTCGAGTTGCATGTGGGTTTCGATCTGGTGGTAGAGGCGGGTATTCCCGATGCGTCGCCGGAGCCAGTCGCGCAGGAGGTGGCGGGAGAGCAGGAAGGTGGAGGCCATGCCGAGCGACAGGCCGGCCAGGCAGATGGGCAATCCGAGCCCAACGCCATAGAGCAGTCCGACCAGGATGCCGACCAGGGTGGTGGGCAGAAGGAATACGGTGCAAAAAGCGTAGAGCAGAATGCACACGAGGGGGGCCCAGGGGCCGGACGCCAGCACGGCGGAACGGATGTCGTCCCATCCCAGATCGTGTAAGACCGTCGATAGCTCGTGACGGAAGAGGAGGATCAGGAAACCCGCCGCGAGCGCCAGCAGGGCCGACCACGTGCGCTTGCGTTTGAAGAGCGGCCGGCTCACGGGGCATCGGCTGGCCGGACCACGGCGACGACATCTCCCGGCGCGGCCAAGATGGACGCCGCGGCCAAGCGGACCGTTTCGGGATCGATTTGCCGGAGGCGCTCGGCCGCGTCGATGGTCCGACGATAGCCCAGGCCCAGGAGTTCATCCAGGGCGCACTGCTGGGCGAGGCTGCTGTTGTTCTGCCGGGCGCGGGCGAGATCGGCGATGAGCTGTTCGACCGCGCGATCCACTTCGTCGGGACGGGGGCCCTGGTTGCTCAGGCGGTCGATTTGAAGATCGATTTGGGTCTCGACCTCGGGAAGTCCTTCGTCGCTGGTGCCGGCAAAGATGAGAAACAGTCCGCCAACGGGACCGGTGAATTGGGTGGCCCCCGTGTAGTACGCAAGGCCGCGCTTGTCGCGGACTTCGATGAACAGGTCGGAAGAAAGGCCGCTGAGGGCATCCATCAGGACCGAGACGGCATCTTCGCGGGGATCGCCGGCGGCAATGCCGGGCCAGGCGCGAACCAGTATGGTTTGCTTGAAGGGCAGGGGGCGCTCCACCCGAATGGGTTCGGTCGGCGCGGGGGGCAAGGGCGGCCATTCCGGTGCGGGTCGCTCGGGCAGCGAGGCGAAGGCTTGTTCGATCTGCTGGAGGACCTCGCGGGCTTGGACATCGCCAAACACGGCCAGTACGACGTTGGCGGTGCCCAGGAGCCGCTGGTGGTGGTCGCGGATCATGTCGGCGGTGAGTGTGCTGACCGAGTTGTCTTCGCCCTGGACGGAAAACCGGTAGGGGTGTCCGGGGAAGAAGGCGTTGCGGACCATCTGCTGGGCGTGGGTCATGGGGCGTTCCAACTCGCGACGAATGTCGGCCAGTTGAATGGCGCGCTGCTTCTCCACTTCGTCCGGCGGAAACTGGGAGTCCAGCAGGCACTCGCTGAGGGTTTGGATCATGAGCGGAAGGTCTTCGGAGAGCCCGGATGCCGAGAGGCCGTAGCTGTTGCGCCCGGAGAAGCTGGACAGATCGATGGCCCGGGATTCGAGACGTTCGGCCAATTGATGCGCATTCAAGCGGGAGGTCCCGCGGGTCAGGAGTTCGGCGGTCAGGCGGGTGATGCCGGCCTGTCCCTCGGCTTCGGCGAGGAGCCCCCCGCCCAGGACGGCGGCGACATGGGCCATGGGCAGGCGCGAATCCTCGCGGACAATCACCCGCAGGCCGTTGGGAAGAACATGCCGGGCCAGGTGCAGGTCGTGAGCATCGCCGCGAATGGAAGCGGCCGCGGTCCCGCCGGTGGGAGCCAGGATGGTCCAGGAGCCCTTTTCGGTTCGCAGGTACGTGCGGGCGACGCGCTCCAGGTCCTCGGGGGTGACTTGGCGGACCTGTTCGAGATAGGTTTCGATATGCCGTGGATTGGCGGCATAGAACTCGCCTGAGGCCATGGAGGAGGCTTGCCCGTTCATGCTGGAGAGGTTTTGGATGGCATGGACAAGGACTTCGCGGCGGGCCTGTTCGATGCGCGCCGCATCGAAGGGTTCGGCCTGCCAGCGGCGCACCTCTTCGCGAAGGGCGGCGATGACCTTCTCTTCCTTGTCGGGCTCGCACTCGGCGGTCAGGCCGAAGAGTCCGCGATATTTGGGCGTATAGCTCCAGGCGTCGACATCCAGGACGATGCGCTGCTCTTCGCGAAGGCGGCGGGAAAGGGGCGAAGACCGGCCGGAGCCGACGGCGGACGCCAGCACATCCAGAGCGGCGGTGTCCGGGTGGGCGAGGTCCGTGGTGTGGAACACCCAGGCGATGCGGGTAATTTCGTACGGGCCGGTTTTGCGAGTGCTGCGTTCGGCCAATTGCGGGGGCTCGGCAGGGATGTAGACCGGCTTGCGGGCGATGCGCGGCTTGCGTTCCACCTGGGCGCGAATGGCCGCCTCCATTTCCTCAACGGGCAAGTCGCCCGCGACCGACAGGATCATGTTGTCGGGGGACTAATGCCGCCGGTGGT
>CAYNSH010000127.1:0-6187 GCA_964399775.1 uncultured Verrucomicrobiota bacterium | reverse complement strand
CTGAAAGGCTGAAAGGGACAGCCGGGGAGATTGGCCACAAAGAACGCAGAGAACACAAAGATGGGGCGAGGGGGGGAGGGGAAGCATTCAATGTCCAATGAGAATACATAATACGGACTTCTGGCCTCTGACTTCTGGTCTCTGACCACTGACTACTGACCTCTGACCTCCCTGTCCTCCGTAGCCTTGGCGAAGGAGGATGGCCACTGTCCCCCATCCGTGGGCCGCCGAAGGCATCCGTGGGATCATTCCATGCCCCCTGCCTCCTCCTTCAACCTTCAACCTTCAACCCAAACCCCTGCACCCTTATTCAAATCCAGCGCGTTGCAGATGTTCCCAGGTGAGGGTCGGCGGGGTTTCGGGGCGGGTCATGCTCTTGCGGACGTACTTGCCAATCAGGTCGGTTTCGAGATTGACGCGGTCCCCGGCGGACAAGGCGTGTAATGCGGTATGCGCCCAGGTGTGGGGGATGATGTGGACGGAAAAAGAATTCTCCCGGCCCACCACATCCACCAGGGTCAGGCTGACCCCGTCAATGGCGATGGAGCCTTTGGGAACCAGTTCGTTCAGCAGATTGGGGGCGGAGATATGCAGGATTCTGTCGCGGCCCGCCTCCTCGATCTGTCGAACGGTTCCCGTGCCGTCCACATGCCCGGCAACCAGATGTCCGCCCAGCGGGTCGCCCATGCGCAGGGCCCGTTCCAAGTTGAGGAGAGCGCCGGGGGATTTGTCGATCAGAGCGGTTTTTTCAAGAGTCTCCCTCAGGACATCAAACACCAACCGATTTCCGGACTGCTCGACCAGGGTCAGGCAGGCGCCATTCACGGCGATGCTTTCGCCGAGCTGAAGCGGCGCGTCGAATCGGGCCGAAAGCGACAATTGGCCGGTGTCGCCCTGGGGGGAAACTGTTTCCAAGCGCCCGACCTGTTGAGCCAGACCCGTGAACATAGCTAACGCTTCTTCCAGTTGTTGGACTTGTCGGTTTGGCGGCTCACCCGGGGGGGGCGCCCTACCCGAGAAGCCCCGGAGCGATCGGCGGTAGGGCGAGGCGCCCCCGCCGAGCCGGGCTGTCCCATCGGGGTAAGCCGGATAAACAAATCCCGGCCGACGGGTCGGAACTCCTTTGGCACAAATGACGGGGCATCGGCGAGGGACCATTGAGCCGACCCCATGGCGCCGACGGGCCCACCGATCAGGATCGGGGAGAGGGCCAGGCAGAGTTCGTCGACCAGGCGGGCCTGGACGAGTTCTCCGGCCAGGCCGCCGCCGCCCTCGCACAGGACGCGCAGGATGCCGAGCCGGCCCAATTCCGATGCCATGGCCGGCAGGAAGCCGCACGCCGGCAGTTCCCAGACGGTCGCTCCCTGGAGGCGAAGCCGCTTCGCGCAGGCGGGTTGCCAATCTGCCGGGGCGGCGACAATGGTGCGCTCAGCATGGGCGTCCGTGAAGACCTGGGCCGAGGGCGGCAGGGGACCCTGGCGAACGACAATCACGCGCCAGGGGTTGCGGCCTTTTGCCGGGCGTGGCCACAGGGATGGGTTGTCGTGGCGAACGGTTCCCGCACCGACCAGGATGGCATCGGCGGCCCGGCGCATTGCCTGGACTTCCTTCCGAAATCCGGGGCCGGTGATCCAGCGCGAGACATGGCGAGCATCGGCGATTCGGCCATCGAGGGAAATTCCCAGTTTGAGGCGGATGAACGGCCGGTTGTGGCGAATGAAACAGGCAAAGGGGGCAATGAGTTCCGATGACTCTTTGGCGCAGACGCCGGTGTGGACCTGGATACCAGCCCGGCGCAGCTTCCGCAGCCCGCGCCCGGCATGGATCGGATTGGGATCCGTGGCGCCAACCACCACGCGAGTAATTCCCGCGCGGATGATGGCCTCGGTACAGGGCGGCGTACGGCCATGGGTGGAACAGGGCTCAAGGGTGACCACCAGCGTGGCGCCGCGCGCGGATTCCCCGGCCTTGCGAAGCGCAACGATCTCCGCGTGGGGGCCGCCCGCCCTGCGGTGCCAGCCTTCCGCCACGAGTTGGCCGTTTTTGACCACTACGGCCCCGACCGGAGGATTGGGTCGGGTGAGGCCCTCGCCACGCCGGGCCAACTCCATGGCGCGGTGCATCCAGGCGGCATCTTGCTCGGATGGGCGAGTCATGCCGTGGCCTCCAAATCGAGAAGCGCATCGACAAAGTCGGATGCCGAGAAGGGCACCAGATCGTCCGGGCCTTCTCCGAGCCCGGCATAGAGAATGGGGATGTCCAACTCGCGTCGAACGGCAAACAGGAATCCGCCCTTGGAGCTGCCATCGAGTTTGGTGGCGATGGCGCCGGTCAGGGGAGTCATTTCGTGAAATTGGCGGGCTTGAACAATGGCGTTTTGGCCCAGCATGGCATCCAGCACCACCCAGGTGTGATGGGGGGCGCCGGGGAGTCGCTTGTCCAGGGCGACGCGGGTCTTTTGCAATTCACGCATGAGAGGTTCGCGGGTATGCATCCGCCCGGCGGTATCAACAATCACGACATCGCAATCACGGGCCAGGGCGGCATCCACCGCATCAAAGGCGACGGCGGCGGCATCGCCGCCGGGGGCCCCGATGACCGCCTCGCAACCGAGGCGGTCGGCCCAGATCTTGAGTTGATGCGATCCGGCGGCCCGGAAGGTGTCGGTGGCGCCCAGCAGGGGGCGGCGTCCGGATTGAAGGGCCATGCGGGCGAGCTTGGCCGCCGTGGTGGTTTTGCCGGAGCCGTTGATGCCGACCAGAAGAAGGACCGAGGGGGAGGGGAGGGTTGCCCAGTCGATCGAGAGATGGTCTCCCATCGCCGCGATTAAGACCCGGCGCAGCGTTTGCCGCAGCGGTTCGCGGCGCGAGGCTGCCTTGGACAACTCGCGGGCGAGGGATTGAACCAGCCGCATGGGCACATCGGCCGTAATCAGCAGATCGGTCAGTTCTTCGATGGTCTCGTCATCGGCCCTCGTTTCCCCCAGGATGGATTTCAGGGAATCCGCAAAGCGACTGCGCGTTTTTCGAAGCCCCTCCAGCCAGTTCATGGGGCGGATTCCCGGGGGCCGGCGCCGGGGGCGCGGGCGGGGCGGTCAATATCCATGCGAATCCGGTCCAGGATGCCATTGACGAACTTGCCGGACTCGGTCGAGCTGTAGGCCTTGGCCAGGTCGACGGCCTCGTTGATGGATACCACGGGGGGGATATCGTCTCGATAGAGCATTTCGAAGACGGCCATGCGCATGACATTGCGATCCACGTTGCCCATCCGGTCGATGTCCCAGTTGGCCGCATGCCGGACAATGTGTTCGTCGATTTCCTGGTGATGGGCGATCACGCCCCGGGCCAGCTCCTCGGCAAATCGGCGGGCCTTGGCGCGCTGCGGCGAGGTCAAGGCATCGGTGCCGGGCTGGGCAGAGGGCATTCGCGACGACCGGGCGTCGGCAGCGGAGGGGGGCTCGTCCTGGTGTTCCCAAAAGTGCCGCAATCCTTCATCCAGGGAGTCGTCCCGGTTGAATTCGGACTGAAACAAAAACTGCAGGGCCCACTCGCGGGCTTCATGGCGGATACCCATGGCGCGGTCCTTTCAGAGACGGGGGGGACGGACGGGTGAACGGTGAGGAATGCAGCGGAGGGACCAGGGAAAGGAAGGAATACTGGAAGGGTGGAAGAATGGAAGAGGAGAGGAACATATGGATACACAACGTCCCATCCATCCCCGGTTCTGGATCATTTCAGGATTTCTCACGCCTCCACTATTCCATCATTCCATGCATTCCACCATTCCATTTCCTTATCTCAACGTCTTCATCAGCGAAGCCATTTCGATGGCGGTCTGGGCGGCGATCCAGCCGCGGTTGCCGGCCTTGCTGCCGCAGCGTTCGATCGCCTGGTCCAGGCTGTCGGCGGCCACGATGCCATCCACCACCGGGATGCCGGTATCGAGGCTGATCTGGGTCAGGGCGCGGGCGACCTGGGCATTGATGAGCCCCGCGTGCGAGGTCGCCCCCTGGATGACCGCACCCAGCGCGATCAGGGCCTGGAATCGGCCGGTCCTGGCCAGCGCCTTGAGGGCGATCGGCTGTTCATAGGATCCGGGAACCCAGGCGATTTCGACATCCGGTTCATCGGCGCCGTGCCGCTTGAGGCAGTCGATGGCGCCTTTCAGCAGTTGGTTGGTGAACAGGTCGTTGAATCGACTGACCACGATGCCGAACTTCAACCCCTGGGCATTCAATTGTCCGGCGTATTCCTTGCAGTTCATGGGAACTCCTTTCGGGTCAGATGAGGTGACCCAGTTTTTCCTTCTTGGTTTTCAGATAGCGTTCGTTGTGGACCGTGGGCGGGAAGGCGATTTGGACCCGCTCCACAATTTCAATGCCATATCCCTGAAGTCCGACGATTTTTCGGGGGTTGTTGGTCAGCAGGCGCATGCGTGAGATGCCCAGATCCAGCAGCATCTGGGCGCCGGCGCCATAGTCGCGCAAGTCGGCTTCGAAGCCCAGCTCAATGTTGGCTTCGACCGTGTCGAGTCCCTGTTCCTGGAGCGCGTAGGCCCGGATCTTGGCGGCCAGGCCGATGCCGCGGCCCTCCTGGCGCATGTACAGCAGGGCGCCGGGGCCATTGGCGACGATCTGGCGCATGGCGGCTTGCAGTTGACTGCCACAATCGCAGCGACGCGAGCCAAACACATCCCCGGTCAGGCATTCGGAATGAATCCGCACCAGCGGGGCATCGGATTGGGTCAAATCGCCATGAACCAGCGCCAGATGGTGGTCGCCATTGGTTTCGTCCAGGTACAGATGCAGCAGGAAGTCGCCATATTCGGTTGGCATCTGGACGATGCTGTCGCGGCGGATGGTTTTTTCGCGCAGGCGCCGCCAGGCCACCAGGGAGGCGACGGTCAGGATGCGCAATCCGTGGTGTCGGGCGAATTCCATCAAGTCGGGCAGGCGGGCCATTTGGCCATCGTCGCGCATCACTTCGCAAATGACGGCGATGGGTTTGAGGCCGGCCAGTTTGGCCAAGTCGACCGAAGCCTCGGTGTGGCCCGTGCGCCGTAAAACGCCGCCGGGGACCGCTTGGAGGGGGAACATGTGGCCGGGTCGGATGAAGTCGCAGGCCGTGGCCTTGTCATCGGCCAACAGCCGGACGGTACGGGCCCGGTCGTAGGCGCTGATACCCGTGGTGATGCCTTCCCGGGCATCCACCGAAACCGTAAAGGCCGTCCGGTAGCGATCGTGCTCCTCCAGGGGAACCATCCGGCCCAGGCCCAGGCTGCAAAGCCGCTGCTCCTCCATGGGAACACAAATCAGGCCGCGTCCATGAGTCGCCATGAAGTTGATGGTTTCGGGAGTGATGGTTTCGCCGGCGGCCACGAGGTCGCCCTCGTTCTCGCGGTTTTCGTCGTCCACCACCAGCAGCAGCTTGCCGGAGCGCATCAGGTCGATGGCTTCCTCCACCGTGCAGAAGACCGGATTGTTGTCGGATGTCGTCGTCACAAAAAAACCGAAGACCTTTCCGTCTTCGGGCATGGACAGGCGGCCAAACCGCCAATGTCTTCTTCCATCCAGACTGTAGACTGTCGGCCAAGGAGTTTCACCTTGTCTGCCTGTTGGCTCGCGGGCTGTCACCGCCGGTCGGGAATTTCACCACGCCCTGAAGACGATGCGCAACCTAGCATGCGGCGCGCCGAGGATGCAAGGGGAAAGAGGGAGGGGAGAAGGGGGGAAGGGGGAGTATTCAATATCCAATATTCAACAAGGAATAATCAATTTCCAAGGTGGACAGAGACAGGAGGCAGGAGGCGGAGGACAGGAGGGCAGACGAGGTCCGATGTCCGGGGAACCTGCACCCTTCAACCTGCAACCTTCAACCCAATCTCTTTCAACCTGTAACCTGTAACCCTTCAGCCCCATCGGTCTTGTTTTGTGCTCCTTGTGCTCCATGCCTTCGGCTTGGCAAGCTTTGTGGATAAACCCTCCGGAAGATTGTCCACGAAGGAACACAGAGAACGCAAAGAAAAGCAGGGGAAGGAGGGAAGCAATATCCAATATTCAACAAGGAATAATCAATTTCCAAGGAGACTACATAATACGGACTTCTGGCCTCTGACTTCTGGTCTCTGACTACTGACTACTGACCTCTGACCTCCCTGTCCTCCGTAGCCTTGGCGAAGGAGGATG
>CAYNSH010000126.1:0-6706 GCA_964399775.1 uncultured Verrucomicrobiota bacterium | reverse complement strand
CCCCCCCCCCCCCCCCCCCCCCCCCCCCCCCCCCCCCCCCCCCCCCCCCCCCCGGCGGGCATTCGAGTTGTGAAGGCATGGCGTGGTCTTTCAGCCCGCTCCGGTTGGGATCGGTCGCTCCCGGAGACACGGCGGCAAGTGGCTTTGCAGGCGGCAGGCAATGTGCTAAAGGATTTTCCATGACTTGGAAACAACACGAAAACGGATTCCATGGTATGGAATCGTCGCCGCGCGAGTATTCCGTGGCCTGAAACCAAGCCCATGAGAAGCGGGCGGGGAGTGCCATCCCAGATCAAATGTTTAATTAAACATTTTATACAAGAAATTATGTGATCCCCCTTTAAAAAGGGCAGTTAGTGAAATCAATGATCAAATGTTTAATTAAACATGTGATCGATTTACAAGACCAAAGGTGAAAGAGTGAGTACAGCGAAGGACAAGGGCCCCGAGGTGGTGAGCAAGGCGGCGGCGGCGCGAAAAATCGTCGACGTGGCCAGGAGAATCCACGACGAGATCGTGAAGAAGGGGCGGAAGCCGGCGTTGACGTTCCCGGTGCGGTCGCTGGCCAACGTGAAATACGATGCCAAGCGCGGGCATTTCGAGATTCTGGGCAAAACGGCCTCGCGAACGCTCAGCTACAACACGGTCAAGACGTTTGCGCAGTCGATGCGGCTGCTGGCGACGACGAAGAACGATTTGTTGGACCAGGACGACATCGCGGGCAAGCGCGAGGTGTATTACAACAGCAAGAGCTGGGGCGAGTGCCGATTCGATGCCCAGCCGGAGAGCGATACGCTGCTGGACGACATGGAGGCGATGCTGGGGGTGAACCGCGAGCAGTTGGGCTACATTCCCGATGAACGCGGCGGGGATGTCTGCGGGGAGCTGGTGGTGATTGATCGCGATCCGCAAAGCGGTGCCGATATCAAAATCAACTGCGCCAGGCTGGGCAGCGGAGCCTGGAGCATTCCGTCGCGGGTCGAGCATCTGCGGTTCGAGACCAAGGCGAAGTTTGTACTGGTGGTCGAAACGGTATCGTTGTTTCAACGGTTGGTTCATCACCGCTATTTCGACACGGCCCAATGTATTTTGATCTCCATGAGCGGCGTGCCCACCCGCGCGTGCCGGCGGTTCATTCGCCGGTTGGCGGATGACCGGAAGCTGCCAGTCCTGGCGTTCACCGACGGCGACCCGTACGGCTACTGCAATATCTACCGGACGCTCAAGGCCGGTTCCGGACAGGCGGCGCACATCAATCGCTATTTCTGCGTACCGCAGGCGCATTATCTCGGGGTGACGCCGCAGGACATTATCGACTATCACCTGGAGGATGCCACTCACCCGCTGGAGGACGTCGATATCAAGCGGGCCCGGGATGCGCTGAAGAATGATCCGTTCATCCGCCACCACAAGGAATGGCAGGCCACGCTGGAGCAGATGCTGAAGATGGGGGTGCGCATCGAGCAGCAGGCGTTTGCCAAGCACGGGCTGAACTTTGTTCTGGAGACCTACCTGCCCGAGAAGATCAAAAAGGGCAAGTTTTTGCCCTGAGCGCGGTCGCTTCGGAAGCCCGTTTCCGTCCGCCCCCGGCGTGAGGGGGAGGGGGGCTTGAGGGCACGGCCAATCCCGCGCGAACCGGTGCGCCGTTCAAACCAAGGGTTTAGCGCACGACCATGACGGGGATACGGGCCTGGGAGACGACGTGGGCGGCGGCGCTGCCGATCAGCCGGTCGTAGATCCAGCCATGTCCGTGGGATCCCAGCACGATGAGATTGCTCTGGGTTTCCGCGGCCTGTTCGAGCAGACAGACGGGCGGCGGGCCCACGGCCGTGAGCGAAGCGGCAGCACAATCGTGGGCGCGGGCCAGGCTGTGGGCATCCAGAACCGTCTTCTGGGCGAGGGGCAGATCGGTGTCGCGCTCGGCCACGGACAAGATGACCAACGGAACCTGCAAGGCATTGGCCAGTTCCACGGCTTCGCTGAGGGCGCGTCCAGAGGCCGCGGAACCATCCACGCCGAGAACGATTTTTTGGATGGGCTCAAACCGGTCCGGTGTGACCAGGCAGGGGCGGCTGGCCCGGCGGATGAAGCGCTCCATGGTGGAGCCGGTGATGTCCGGCGCGTTTTGGGCATGCTCGCCTTGACGCCCAAGCACCAGCAATTCCGTGCGGTTTTGCACCTCGGCGAGGACTTGGGCGGGGTGCCCGAATTCGAGTGAGGTCACCAGGTCGATGCCCGCGGAGCGGGCGCGCTCGGCGGCCTCGTTCAAGATGTCTTCGCCACGTTCGCGCAAGGCTTCCTGCAGTCCGTTGATGATTCCGGGATTCCAGGTGATGAGGCCGGATTGCGGAGCCACGAGGGGAAAATCCATCAAGCGCGAATCCACGATATGCACGGCTTCCAGCCGGGCATCGAGCCGCCGGGACAGGTCCATGGCGTACTCCTGCGCAACCTCTCCAAAAGTGGAACCGTCGAGACCAACCAGGATGTTCTTAATCATGTGAGTATACCTCGCTGCGCTTGACTGCGTGCATCCTGACTCGTTTGGCGATGCTTGGCAAGAACGGAACGAGCAACTTCGGCGCTTTGAGGTGCGAGCGCAATCCCGGCGGCGCGGGGAGGGGGGGGGCTAGGTTTCCTGGCTTGTCCGGTCGGCGAGCAGGGCCGCGTGCACATCCCGGGCAATCTGTTGGGAAGCGGCGGCGAGGGTGGGGAATGGCATGTAGGCGCGGATGAATTGGGTGAAAGAGACTTCGACCTCCTGGTCATAGAGGTCGCGATCGAGTTCCGGAACATGGATTTCGACGACGTCGCCGAAGTGGGCCTGGGCCGGGGCACTTGGATCCGGCAGGAAGGCCGCCCCGGCGTGAGATCCATCGGACAAATGCAGGCGGGCGGCATAGATGCCGGGCGGGGGGCGAATGGGCAGGTCGGGCTGAAGGTTGGCGGTGGGGAAACCGATGGTTCGGCCGACGGCGCGGCCCCGGATGATGCGTCCGGCGAGGGCGAAGGGGCGCCCGAGCATGGCGCGGGCCAGGTCCAGGTTGCCGGCGGTGACTGCGTGGCGGATGCGGGTGCTGGAGATGGGCGCGCCATCGCGTTCGACATGGGGGACAATTCGGGCCTGGAGCCCTGCGGTATGGGCCAGGCGGGGGAGGGTTTGGGTTGTGCCGGAACGGTGTCGGCCAAAGGTGAAGTTGTGGCCGACGACGACTTCGGCCAGCGTTGGGAATTCAAGGCGCAGGAGCGACAGGAAATCCCCCGGTTCCATGGCGGCCAGTTCCCTCGAGAACGGGAGGGTGTGAATGACCTGGATACCGCAGGCCAAGATGTGCCGTTCGTTCTGGTCGGGGGTGGCCAGGAGAAGCGGAGCGTGGTTGGGGTCGAGCAGTTGGGCGATGTGCGGATAAAAGGTCAGGCAGCCGGCCACGCCCATGCGGTCTTGGGCGGAATCGATGGCGGCGCGAAAGACCGCCCGGTGTCCGATATGAACGCCATCGAACTGACCGATGGCCAGGACCAGCGGGGGTGGGGTGTCGGATGGGAGCCCCGTTGACTTCACGGTTTGGCAGGGCGGCCGACCGGGAACAGGTGCGGCCAGTTGTTCATGATTCGGGGTCGTGAGAATTAATTGGCATCGCTGGACGAGATATCCGCATTGGCGCCGGTGCCGCCGGGTTCGCCATCCGCCCCGTAGGAGATAATCTCGAAGGGTTCATTCTGCCGGCCGGGGATCACATAGATATAAGGTCGTTTCCACGGGTCGAGGGGAACGGAGCGGCTGCTGAGATAGCCGCCCTCGGGATAATTCTGGGGGATGGGCTCACGGGTGGGTTTCGTGACGAGGGCTTCGAGTCCCTGTTGCTGCGTGGGGAAGCGGCCATGGGCCATGCGATAGGTATTGACGGCCGAGGACAGGACCTGGATCTGGGCCTTGGCGGCAGCCTGGCTGCCCATGCCGATCTGCGGGCCGAGATTCAGCAGGACGACCCCCGCCAGCAATGAGATGATGGCCATCACCACGAGGATTTCGACGAGGGTGAAGCCTGCGCGAGGCGCGGGAGAATGGAATGCTGGAATGGAGGAACGATGGGGGGATGGGGGACCGGGGACCGGAGACAGGGGACAGGGGACAGACAGGGAGGGGTTTGGTTTCATTCCAGTATTCCAGTATTCCACTATTCCAGTCTTTCGGCCTTCTATCATTTCACTATTCCATCGCTCCACCTTAAAACAGGGTGGGTTGGTCGTCGCTTGCGGCTGCCGCGGATTCCGGCGCATGAGCATCCAGCTTTTTAACCAAGGCGTCAAGTTTGGCGAGGTAATAGGCCACATTTTCATCGCGTTTCTCGGGATTGAATTCGGCGGCCAGCCGGGCGTTGGCATGGACGGGGACATTCTTGCGGGTGCCGGTGACATAGTAGGCCACGGCGTCACCGGCCTGGAAAAGGCGGCCGGAATGGATGGCGACTTCGTAGGCGGGTTGCCGGGATTTGCCGCTGATTTCGCGTTTCTTGAGATAGGTGGAGGGGGCGTCGGTCAGCATTTCGGTTTTGGCGAGGGTGGAGATGGGCAGGCGCCGGTTGGCGATGTCGTCACGGCGGCGGGCAATCATGGCCGGGATGTCGTCGGTTCGCCCTTGCAGGGCCAGGGTGACCCATTCCCGCAGGAAATCCCGCAGATAGGGCTCCAGTCCGCGGGACTTCAGGGCGGCGCCTTTGAGGATGACGGTGCCGTCCTCTTCCAGCAGGGCGTAATTTTTCATTTTATAGGAAAACATGGCGGGAAAGCGGCCGTCGAACTCCACCTCGATCCCCTCGGGCAAGTGGGCGCGGAAGTCGGACTGGAACCGGGCCAGGCCGGCATCGTCGAGGCCGTCCGGCGGTGTGAAGTAGATGCCGTCGGTATCGATCTCGATGGGCATGGCCCCCAGCTCGCGGAGCTTGTCGACCATGCCGCGAAGCAGTTCGCGTCCCGTTTCGGTGACGGAGGCTGCCAAGTCGAAATCGTTGAAGCGCGCCTGGGAAAAACCGAGATAGCCGTAGAACGAATTGATCAGGATCTTGAACGACGTCTGAAGGGCGTCCCAGTGGCCGGCGATGTGGGGGGGCAGGGCGGCGTCGCGGGCGCGCTGCTTGGCGTCGACTCGGAAATCGCGAAGATGTTCCAGCAACCGGAGAAAGACGCCGAGGGCATCGTTGCGGGGGGAGCGGCCGGCCTGGAGAAGGATGGAGGGGTACAGCGAGCGGACATCGCAATGATGGACGTGTCGGGCGACCCCTTCGAAGAAGAGATCGGTATAGCCCCCCTCGAAGGCATGGGCGGGGGCCGGGGCCGGCAGCGAATGGTGGGCGCGAAGGTACTCCCGCAGCATCAGGGCTTCGATTTTGGAAGCATTGCCGCGCACGCAGACCGTTTCCAACGGGAACGGAAGGATCTGGCTTTGGGCAACGTGCGCCGCCAGAAGGATCGGCGTAATGGCGGCGGTTTCGCGGATATCGTCGGCGGTATAGCGCAGAAAGGCGTCGTGGTCGCGGCGGAAGGTTTCGGCGATTAGGCGGCCCTCGATATATGTGCGATCGGGAGCGGCCACGCCGAAGTGTCGGGCGACCGCCTTGAGGCTATGGCCTTCCATGGCCCGGTGCGAGACGTCATAGATCAACGCCAGCAGATAGGTATCGATGACGTGCCGTCCGTACAGGTGACTGCGCGGATAGGTGACGACGCGCTCGGCGGCATTGAAGCGCGAAGAGTGGGTCTGGGGGCGGCTGCCGTCGCGGCCGAGGGTCAGCGGCACGCGGTGGCGTTTGGCGCGGGCTTCGATGTAGGGCAGGTCGAACTTGAACAGGTTATGCCCGGCCACGATGTCGGGATCGCGCTTGCGGAAGATCTCCACGAATCGCTTCAACATGGCTTTCTCATCCAGATCGCGGCCATCCAGGATCTGTTCCCAGCCCTGCCCGTCGGACAGGGCAATGGCCAGGATGCGGTCTTCTTCGCGTTCGGGATTGGAGAAATCCCGTTCGGGCGCGCAGTCGGTTTCGATATCGACAAAGAGGAAGGCCAGGTCGGGCAGAAGCAAGTCGTGAAAGGAAGTGCGGCCGGTATCCAACAGGAATTGCAGGACGGGATCGCGCAGGACAAAATAGGGTGCGGCGGGATCGGAAGGGGTGCGGCCGGTGGTTTTGCGCAGATGGGAGAGCGCGCGTTCCAGCGCCGCCCAGGTGGGAAAGCGAGCCAGAACGCCATAGGGATTGTCGCCGTCCAGTCGAACCCATTCCGGCGCGGGTTCAATGCCCTGGAGAGGATCGGGCTTGGTGAGCCACAAAAACGGGGAAAACGGTTCTTGCCGGGTGGCGAGTCCGCCGTCCTGGCGCAGGAATAGCGTCATGGCGTCCGCGTTTTCGCCGGGGGCATGCTCCACGGCCACCAGCCCCGGCTCCGGCGTGAATCCATAGACCAGCTCGTCGCGCGTTAGTGGCTTCATGGCGGGAAGGATAGAAGATGCGGGGGCGGGCGGGAAGACCTTTCAAGCGACTGGGGTGACGTTGAGCAGGTTCAAGGGAACAGCCCCGGCACCCGGGGCTACAAGATCGGATGGATTGGTTGTAGGCCGGGGTGGCGACCCGGCGGGATCGGGCATTTTGAAGATGGTCGAGCTTCCTAGACAGGGCTCGAACCTATTTCGAGGCGTAGTTTCCCCCCT
>CAYNSH010000125.1:0-6953 GCA_964399775.1 uncultured Verrucomicrobiota bacterium | reverse complement strand
CAGCCGCCCGACGGGGGCGTCGGGTCTCCAAGCAGCCGGAACAGCCAGCTACGGATCCGAACCATAATATCGGACTTCGGACCTCGGACCTCGGACCTCGGGCACGCCCCCCCCTTTCTGCGCTTTTCATTTGTTGTTGGGGCGAATGGCGGGTAGACTGTGGGCCATGATGACAGCCTGCTCTTCGTTTGTGCTTCGTTCAACGTGCATGTTCCTGGTCCTGCTGGCCGCCCTTCCCGCAACTCGCGCCGATCCGCTCACCGTTCAATCGCCGGTCCTGATGATCGGCGATTCGATGATGCGCCTGCCGGGGCAATGGCTGGAGCGGGAACTGGCGCGGTTACCCGGCGACATCCAGGCGACCTCGTACGCCGAAATCGGCGTGGGCCTGGCGCGGCTGGATGCGTTTGACTGGATGGCCAAGATCGATGAACTCTGCGCCGAGCGGCGGCCCAAGGTGGCGGTCGTGGCGCTGGGGGCCAACGATCGTCAGCCCATGCAACTGGACCACGGGACCGGCCTGGTCCACCCCGGCACCCCGGAATGGGATGCCGAATATGCCCGGCGCATCGGCGATGCGATGGATCGCTTGCTGGCCGGTGGCTGCGAGACCGTCATTTGGCTGCTGCTGCCCCCCATGCGCGATTCCGTGGTGGACACGTTTGCCCGGCACCTCAATGAATCGGTCGTGGCGGTTGCCGCCGGGCGCCCGAAGGTGCGCACCCACGACTTCACGGCCCTGGTGGCCGATCGCCGCACGGGCGGCTACACCGATCGCGTGATCGATACCCGAACCGCCGCGCCGATCCGGGTCCGCGATCCGGACGGCATTCATCTCACCCCCGAAGGATCGCGCATGCTGGCGCTTTCGCTGATTCAAACCTATTGGCAATGACCGCCGTCGGCGGGCTCCGTTGCCATGCCCGCGGCCGTCGCCGGAAAACCGAAGGCTATGAAAATCAAAACACTTTGGATTCCCGTCGCGCTGGCGGCGCTGGTGGTATTCGTGCTGGCGTGGACCCGTGAGCGAACCGCCACGGAATCCACGACCCAGGCCATCGAAGGCCTGATCCGCAGCACGACGATCCTGGGGGAAGCGCGCGATCCGTTCATCCTGGAAGAGGGCCCCGCGGACCCGGTCCTGGCGACCACCACCCGCGACGAGCTCGAGCAGGCGGTGATTCTCATGCAGGAGAAGGAATACGAATCCGCCATCCCGCTCCTGGAATCCTCGCTGGAGCAACAGCCCACGATCGAGGCCATCTGGGAGGCGCTGGGGTGGAGCTACTATCACTCCGGCCGCGCGGAAGAGGCCGACCGACTCTGGCGCCAATATCTCGACCTGCGCCCGGAGTCGCCCAAGGCCCACAGTCTCATCGCGCAATTGGCCCTGTTGCGGCGCGATTGGCGCGAGGCCGACGCCTATCTGCTGGGGTCCCTCCGGCTCGACCCCGAGAATTACGACATCCGCTACTGGTATGCCCAAAACCTGTTCCGGCTGGGGCGGCTGGATGCGGCGGTTCCCATTTTCGAAAAACTCGTGGTCGAAGACGACATGCGCTTTGACGTCAAGATCGACCTGGCCCGCATCTACGGGCTGGTGCAGCGCTACGAGGAATCGCTTGACCTCTGGGCGGAAGTGATCGACGTGGTACCCGACAACCTGGATTATCGCACGGACTATGCGCGGGCGCTGATGCTGGTGGGGGACCTGGTTGAAGCGGATGCCCAGGCCCGGTCGATCTTGGCCGAAGAGCCCGACCGCTGGCCGGCGATGCAACTGCGCGCCGACGTGGCCGAGCTGTCCCAGATTCCCGATTTGATGGTGGAATCGCTGAGCCAGCTCATCGACGATGCCGAAGATGACGATGTCCGCGCCCGGCTGCGCATTCGGCTGGGCGTCCGCTACGTGGTGCTGAACCGCCGCGATCCCAAGAACTGGCCGCTGACCCTGGCGCTAGATCAATACGCGGCCGCCATCGACACCATTCCCACCTATGTGCCCTAGCTCAACCAGTATGCCCAGATCGCGCTGCTGGCCCATCAGCCCGAGCGCGCGCGCCGCACCGTCGACCGGATCCTCAAGGAGTTCAATCCCCACAACCAGCAGGCCCTGCGGACGCGGTTTGAGATCGAAATGCTGGCCAAGAACTTCAACGCCGCCGAAGAGTCGCTGGAGCAGATGTACGACACCTATCAGCCCAAAAGCCCGTATCGCGACCTGGATCTGGCGCGCCTGGAAATCCAGCGCGGGCGTTATCAGAATGCCATGGATGCGCTCGACCGCCTCGAGCAGGCCGGCAACCATGCGGTTTTTACGCTCTTGTACCACGGGCTGACCGAAAGCGAATGGATGGCCCTGACGTCGACCCGCCGGCTCTATGAGCACCTGGTGGCCCTGCGCAACGCGGGGTTCACGTTCATGGCCCCCTCCGACATTCCCGGCTACCTCGAACGCGGCGAACGGCGTCCGGTCCGTCCCGGCCCCCGCCCCTGGCTGGCGCGCACGGTCGACAAGGTGCGCTACGCCTTCACGGGCGAGAGCCGCGAAGTCCACACGGAGGAAATTCGTCCCGCCAAGGTGGCGGTGGTCACGTTCGATGACGGCCTGCGCACCTCGTTCCAATTGGGCACGCCCATCGCCCAGGAACTGGGGTTCCCCTTCGGCATGCACGTGATTACCCACCTGGAAGAACTCAATGCCCCGATGTATGCCGCCTGGGAAGAAGTCCGTGCGGCCCACGAATCCGGCGCCTGGGAAATCCACAGCCACCTCATGTACGCCAACACGGACCAGCCGATCGGCCCCGACCCCGAGCCCAAGGTCTTCAATCTGGTGAATCGCGTCTGGGTGCCCGAGCGCAACCGCCTGGAGACGCTGCGCGAATGGTCCGTGCGGATCCGCAAGGATTTCGAGAACAGCCGGGCGATGATCGAAACGCATCTGGGCCTGCCGCCCGGGACCCCGATGGCGGTGGCCTATCCCTATGGCGAAATCGGTCAGGAGGAGGGGAGCAATGTCGCCCACCTCGTCAACCCCATCCGCACGGTCCTGAACGAGGCAGCCCGGCAGTACCAGGCGGGCTTTGTGGTGGATCGCAGCGGCTATACGACCGCCGGCGACGATGTCCTGATGATCCGGCGCTACGAGCCCGGCTGGGATGAAGACCCCGAACAGGTGGTCGAGGCGGCGATCGTCAACCATCCCACCTTCATGGCGCGCCGCCTGCGCGCGGAAATCGCCATCCTGATGGACCGGCCCCATCTGGCCGATCGCCAGATCGAGTTGCTCCGCCGCGATGGCTATCCCGACCGCCTCCTCCGGGAGCTGATCAACTTTACGCAGAACCGCCTGCCGACGGCGGTGGCGCAGGATCTGGGCGAGGCCGACCGGGCCGGCACCCGCCGGGGCCGCCTGCGCCCCTCCAATCTGTATCTGGCCGGCCAATACTTCGAAAACCAGTCCAGCGAGCAGATTCTCCTGCGCGGTGGCGAAGTGCGCGCCGGGCTGAACCTCAGTGCCATCCTGGGGATCGAAGTGGGCTATCGCAGCGGCATCATCGAGCAAACCGTCATGTCCAACTACTGGTTCAAAGTCGAGACCACCGAGACCTCGTCGAGCACGGAGACCCGCACGGAGACCCGGACCGACCGGGTCAACCCGCCGCCCGCGCCGGTCGCCGGGCAGCGCCCCAGCGACGGCACGACGACGACGACCAGCAGCAGCACGATCACCAGCCAGAATGTCACGGTTCGCGAGGTCCAGACCAACCGCATCGAAAAATACGAGTACGAGGCCGATGTCGAGGAGGTCCGCGGGTCGCTCACCTTGCGGATCAACGACCAGGCCACGCTCGTCGGCACGATCGGCCAGAAGACCCTGTCGCTCAAGAGCGGGTTCGAGCAGGAGGCCTCCACCCACGATGAACTCATCGGATCCCTGCTGATGTCCTGGCGCCCCTACCGGGCCATCCAGGTCATCGCCTCCTACGACCGCGATCTCATTCCGTCCGCGCGGCGCAAGATCATCTACGATTCGCTGGCCTTCAACCTGCGCTGGAAGGTCAAGGATGGCTGGGATCTGGCCGCGAACACCCGCTATTGGAGCCTGGAGGACAAAAACGCCATGAGCCTGCTCAGCGGCAGTTCGTTCTGGCAGGTGCTGGAGCGCCAGGGCATCTGGCTGGGCATCGAATCCGGCATCTATACGATGGATGAGGATTCCGATTTCTACTGGAGCCCGTACTGGGACACCCGCTATGCCGGCGTTCTGAGCCTGCGCCGGGCCTACGAGCTCTACAGCTTCCAGTTCCACGCCCGCATTGGCCGGCAGCGTGAAAAAGGGCGACCGGCGGACGTGGAGCAATGGATGAACCTAAAGGCCCAGGCGGACTCCGATGGCACGTGGTCTGCCGGCAACCCGCCCGGCAGCGACTGGGATACCTATGTCGGCATCGGCGCCAATTACCGCCAGCGGATTTGGCGGCACCTGGACTTGATCGGCGAATTCTACGTGAACTTCCTGCGCGACTACTCCGAGCACAACATCATCGCCGGCCTGCAGTACAACTTCTAGGCGCCGAGGCGCTAGAATCCGATCCGCACGGCCGCGCCCAGGAACACCGTATCCGTATCGATGTCCTTGACGGCGTCTTTGATCTGGACGGTGCTGTTGAATCGGTAGCTTACGCCGATATCCAAAAAGAGACTTCGCACCACTTCCAGGTCCAGGCCCACTTTCACGGCAAAGAAGGGGTCGTCGGCCCAGTCGCCATCGCGGTAGACCATGCCCACGCCGGCGGCGGCATAGATGGCCTCGCCGAGCACCAGGTAGGCGGCCGGGGCGATGGCGTCATCGCCAAACAGGTCCGGCAGGAATTCCACATCCGCCTGGAAGCCCAGCAGCGTCTGCCGGTACTGGTAGCTGCCCAGAACACTGAAGCCGTACTTGTCGATATCGTCGATATCGATATTTTTCATCGCCACCCAGTAATTCGCGCCCACGCCGATCCGGTGGGCACTCTTGGCCTGCACGTGCGGCACCAGGCTCAGAATCAACAGTCCGCCAATCATCCACTTCTTCATGCCCATCTCCTTGGGGTTGTTCTTCTCGCGCCTCTATCTTGCCTTGGCCCCCCGCTCCGATGCAAGCGAAAGGGCAAGCGAAAGACGAATTTTGATCGACGGCGCGACCCGTCCACGGGTAAAGTCTCGGATGAATAAGTCGGCCGTTCCCTCAGGCTGGTGCGGTCGCTGAAACACGAAAGGAATGCCGTCATGGGAACCAAGGGAATCGCCATCGTTGACATGGATGTCAAAAAACTGATCGGGGTGCTGAACAAGGCCTACGCGGATGAATGGCTGGCCCACTACCAGTATTGGGTCGGGGCCAAGGTGATCAAGGGCCCCATGAAAGAAGCGGTGATGGCCGAACTGATCCAGCACGCCGCGGATGAACTGCGCCATGCCGATATGCTGGCCAGCCGCATCATCCAACTGGGCGGCACCCCGCTCATCGAGCCCAGCGAGTGGTACAAGCACACCAATTGCGGCTACGATGCGCCCAGCGATCCGTACGTCAAGGCCATCCTGAAGCAAAATATCAAGGGCGAGCAGTGCGCGATCATGACCTACAAGAAACTGCTCAAGCTGACGGAAGGCAAGGACCCAGTGACCTACAACACCGTCCTCCAGATCCTCCAGGATGAAGTCGAGCACGAAGAGGATCTCCAGGCCGAGATGGAAGACCTCGTCGATCTGCTCAAGTCGCACGGACGCAAGTAGCCGCCACGGCCGCATTCATCGGCGGGGGCCGATCCGCCTTCGCCCCCCCACCGGCTTCCTGGCGTGGAACACGGTTTCCACGCCATGGACGTTTCAGCGCCAACCCCACCGGATGCTCATGAAAAACAAGATCAAATGGATCCCTCTCCTGGCGGCCTGGTTCGCGGCGACGGTTTATGCCGCCCCCCCGGTCATTCTTTGCACGGTATTCCCGATCTATCAGATCACCCGCAATGTGACCGAGGGGCGGGAGGGGGTCCGCGTTGAACTCCTGCTGCCGGCCTCCCTGGGCTGTCCGCACAACTATGCCCTGACGCCGCAGGACATGCGCAAGCTGATCCGGGCGGAGGTCCTCGTCGTGAATGGCCTTGGACTGGAAGAATTTCTTGGGGCCCCCGTCGCGCAGGCCAATCCCGGGTTGCACATCATCGACAGCGCGGCCGGACTGCCGGATCTGATCATGATGGCGGGGCGCCACCATCCGCATGCGTCTCACGATGAGGCCTGCGCGGACGATCACGATCACTCGACCGCCGTCAATCCCCATCCGTTCGCAAGCCCGCGGATGTCGGCGCAGATGGCCCGAACGATTGCCCGGGGGCTTTCGCAAATGGATCCGGATGGCGCCGAACGGTATGCAGCCAATGCCGCGGCGTATGTCGTTCGCATGGATGCCCTGGCGACCGAGTTGGCCGAACTGGGGCGGCGGCTGCCCCATCCCCGGATCATCCAGCCCCATGGCGTCTTCGATTATTTCGCCCGCGATGGCGGATTGGGCATCGCCGCCGTCCTGCAGCCCCACGGGCAGGAACCCTCGGCGGCCGAAATGATCCGAATGACCCGGCTCATCCGCGAACAACAGGTCGCGGCCGTGATTGTCGAGCCGCAGTATTCCTCCAAAGCCGGCCAAACGATTGCCCGCGAAACCGGCATCCCCGTGATCGCGCTCGATCCCGGCGCCAGCGGCCCGGACGGCGCCCCCCTCGACCATTTCGATACCATCCTGCGCCAGAACATCCAGGCCCTGCGGCAAGGACTCCTGCCGGAGGCCGCCGCCCTGGACGGGGATTGAGCAGAAACGCAGGAAGAGCAGGAACACAGGAAAAGCATGAACACAGGAAAGCCGCCGGAACAGCCAACCACGAATTAAACGAATGACACGAATAGGG
>CAYNSH010000124.1:0-7357 GCA_964399775.1 uncultured Verrucomicrobiota bacterium | reverse complement strand
CCTCCTAATCCTCTCTCTCTCTTCTGATTGTCGGCATTAAAGACACAGCCCTGGGTCGGGGGGCCGTGTTCGCTCCCCCGCCGTTTCTTGTCCGGGCGGTTGATTTTTGGGCTCCAAGGTGTATGGTTCCCCGTCGACCTACGAGGAGATTTCATGGCCTGGCAATACAGCGAAAAGACGAAGCAGATCTTCATGGATGCCGTTCAGGGCAAGCCCGGAACCCATCTGGGCGAGATCGAAGACGCCGATGGCGTGGGCCAGCATGGATCGATTGTCTGCGGCGATGCCCTCAAGTTCACCTTCCGGGTGCGCAAGCACGAAGACCCTCTTCGGGATATCATCACCGAGGCCAAATACCTCACCTTCGGCTGCACCTCCGCCATCGCCGCCTCAGAGGCGCTCTGCGCCCTCATCGAAGGCCACGAACTGACGCCCATCCAGGCCCTCAAGATCAAAAACCAGGACATTGTCGACTATCTCGAAGGCCTGCCCCAGCAGAAGATCCACTGTTCGGTCATGGGCGCCGAGGCCCTCGAGGCCGCCGTGGTGGATTGGGCCCAGAAGCGCGGTGTCGACCTGGCGGCCCAGGGCGTGAAGCTCACCGGCGCCGCCGCCGAGGAAGACGAAGGCCGCGTCGTCTGCAAATGCTTTGGAACCACCGAACCCTACCTGCGCCGCAAAATCAAGGAGCTGAACCTCCGCACCATCGACGATATCGTGTCCGCCCTGAAGGCGGGCGGCATGTGCGGGGCTTGCCGCTACGCCCCCGGTGGACTCCAGGATATCCTCAACGAAACCTGGGGAACCGGCGAGCCCGCGCCGACCACCCGCGCCTCCGAACCCGTCGCCGAGGACGGCATCTCCCCCTTCCAGTTGTATCGCAAGATCGAGAAGATCATCGATGAAACCGTCCGCCCCGTCCTGAAAGGCGATGGCGGCGACATCGAACTGGTGGATATCAAGGGCTGGACGGTGTACTGCGCCCTGCGCGGCGCCTGCGCCGGTTGCATGGGCGCCTCGCGGACCCTGCAACTCATCGTCGAGCAAACCCTCAAGGACCAGGTGGATCAGCGCATCCGCGTGGTTCCGGTCTAGCCGGGAGATGGCAACGATGAGTTCGCCCCCCCTGGTCTACGCCGACAACAACGCCACCACGGCCGTCGTCCCCGAAGTGGTGGAGGCCATGCGGCCCTTTTTCGGGCCGCAGTTCTACAACCCCAGTTCGATGTACGAGCCGGCTCTGCAGGTCGCCGCCGCACTCAAGCAATCGCGCCAGACCGTCGCCGGGTTTCTGGGCGGCGTCGATCCCTCCGAGGTGCTGTTCACCTCCTGCGCCACCGAAAGCAACAACGCCGCCCTCTTTGGCGTCGCCGCCGCCAACCCCGCCCGCCGGCACATTCTCACCAGCGCCGTCGAACATCCGGCCGTCTTGGAGGTATGCCGCGAAATGCAGCGCCGCGGCTACGACGTCACCTTCCTGCCCGTGAACCGCCACGGCCAGATCGCCACCGCCGACTATGTCCGCGCCCTCCGACCCGATACCCTCCTGGTGACCCTGATGCACGCCAATAACGAAACCGGCGTGGTTTGGCCCGTGGGCGAATGGGCCCGCATCGCCAAGGATACCGATCCGGCAATCCTCTTCCATACCGATGCCACCCAGACCGCCGGCAAGAGCCCCCTGGATCTCGCCCGCGAGTTGCGTCACGTCGATCTGCTGGCCTTCTCCGGCCACAAAATGCATGCGCCCAAGGGCGTCGGCGTCCTGTTTGTCCGCCGCGGAACCGCCCTGCGCCCATACCTGCTGGGCGGACATCAGGAAAACGGCCGTCGCGGCGGCACCGAAAACGTCCCCTATATCGTCGGGCTCGCCCGCGCCTGCGAACTCGCCCGCGATCATCTGCCCGACATGACGCGCATCGCCGCTCTGCGCGACGGCCTCCAGGCGGAATTGCTGCGCGCCGTGCCGTATCTCGAGGTCAATGGCCTAGACGTTGAGCGCACGCCCAACACCCTGAATCTCTCCTGCCACTACATCGAGGGCGAAAGCATTCTCTACGAACTCAACGGTAACGGCATCTGCGCCAGCACCGGCAGCGCCTGTTCCAGCGGCTCGCTCGAGCCCAGCCACGTCCTCAAGGCCCTCGGCGTTCCCTTCACCGCCATGCACGGCTCCATCCGCCTCAGCTTCAGCGCCTATACCACCGAAGCCGACGTCCGCCGTATCGCCGAGGTGTTCCCGCGCGTCGTCGCCAACCTGCGCCACATGTCCCCCTATTGGGATCAGAAGCGTAACCAACCCCGCGATATGGCATGACCGGGGTCGGCCGCCCTGCCGATTTTTCCACACCGTGGAAAACAGTTTTCCACGCCATGGAAAACATCAGGCCAATTTTTCCACGCTGTGGAAAATTCAGCGTCCTTTTTTCCACGCTGTGGAAAAACTTTTTCCACGCTGTGGAAAATTTCGGGGCATGTTTTCCATGCCGTGGAAAATCGCCGGCCGGTTTTTCCACGCCATGGAAAACCCGGCCAATGTCTTCCGTTCCGGTGCGGTGCGAAGCCCATTGGCCCGTTGCGCCCGGCGGTGGATTGGGCTGCAGGGAGGGAGAGGGGGGCAGATTCGCCGGCCGGTGGCATCCATCGGTGGTTGCGCTTGGCCTCGCGGCGCTGATCCTCTTCGCCCCGGTGGCGCCGGCTGAAAATGCTACAATTCACGGGCTGACCCCTTTGGGGTGGAGGCTGGGGATGTGGTGCGAGTTCATGCCGTATGCCGAGGTGCAGGCGCAGTTGCCCGTGTTGGCCCAATACCAGTGCGACCTCATCCTGCACGTCGAGCGCGAGAGTTTGGACGATCCGGATTTCGCGCCGTTGCTTCGGGAGGCCGAACGTCTGGGCGTCGGAGTGGATGCCTGGCTGCTGCTGCCCTACGACGAGCATTTGTATGTCGGCCAAGCCAGCATCGACGCCACCCGCGATCTCGCCCGGCAGGCCGCGGATTTTTTCGAGGCGAACCAGTTGGCGGTTCGCGCCTTTGTGTTCGATTGCGAGCCCTCGCCGCTGCTGGGGTCGGAGTTGTTCGCCGCGGTGCTGGCGAAGAGCCTTCCGCAACTCGCGCGCGTGCTGCGCGCGCAAATGGATCCCGAGATCTTTCATCGGGATGTGGCGGACTTGAATGACCTGATCGCCGAGCTGCGTCAGCGGGGCTATGCCGTGGACGGCGCGGCCAATCGCGCCTTCCTTGATGCTCAGTCGCGCGGCAATGTGGCCCTGGAAGATGCCCTCAATGCGCCGGTCAGCGGGCTCCACTGGGATGCGCTTTCCTTCATCACCTATCGCTATCAGATCAGCCAGTTGTCCTATGTGGCCATGCTGAACCGCTATGCCACCCTGGCGCGCCGGCTGTATGGCGAGCGCGCCGCCATGGATGTCGGTCTGGTGGGCGACTACCACCAGATTTCCGAAAACGCCGAGCGCGCGGAGTTGTTTGGCGGCGGGGAGTTCTTCTACAGCTATCTGCGCGGCATGCGCCGCACCCCCGACCTGGAAGAGGCCATCGGCGTGGTGCTCGGCTGCGGCATTCGAAACATCAACATCTATGCTCTGGATGGCGCGGTTCCGTCCGTCGCCGGGCTGGAAAACTGGCTTCGGGCGGCGCGGCGGGCGCGGCCGCGCTCCTTCGTCGCGCGCTGGACGCCGGTCCGCAGCGTCCTGTATGGTGCGATCGGTGCCCTTACGGAAAAAAGTTTCCGCTGGTTCACCGGCGGATCGGAGAAGACCCATGGACCCATCGAAATCCCCAACCCGGCATCTGGTGCTGGCGAGCGCCAGCCCTAGGCGGCGGGGTTATTTGCATCAACTGGGCTACGATTTCGAGGTGATGGCGCCCGAGATCGAGGAAAAGCCGTGCCCCAACGAAGCGGCGGCCGCCTACGTGTTGCGCAACGCCCGCGAGAAATCGGCCGCCGTGATCCCCCGCGCGCCGTCCGGCGCCGTGGTGGTCGCCGCCGACACGGTGGTGGTGCTCAACGGGCGCATCATGGAAAAACCGGAGACTCCGGCCCACGCGCACGACATGCTGCGCGCCCTGTCGGGCCACACCCATCAGGTCATAACCGCCGTATGCATCCGCTGCGCCGAATCCCCCGGCGCGGAAATCGTCCGGTCATTTGCCGTGACGACCGACGTGGAATTCAAAGACCTGCCGGATGACGAAATCGAGGCGTACATTCGCAGCGGGGAGCCGCTGGACAAAGCCGGGGCCTATGCCATCCAGGGCCGGGCGGCCTACATGATCCGGCAGATTCGCGGATCCTATACCAATGTGGTGGGCCTGCCCCTGACCGAACTGGAAGAAGTGCTCTCCGGCGATTTCGGCGTGAAACCCACTTTTCACGGTCCCGCCGGCGCCTGATCGCGCCTCAACTCCCGGCTGTAATTTCGGAGGTGAAATCATCACAGTTAATTAAGTGTGATGAAATTGGCGGCGTAATCTTTTTGGGGAATACTACTCCTATGATTCTATTCAGAAACTAGATAAGTGAGAAATGAAGTGAATTAAAATACCTCATATTCTTTCCAAATATCGACGTATAAATCACCACACTTAATTAAGTCCGATAACAACGAATGGGGAACTGTCGGGTGACTGTGAGGCCCGACAGACGAGCGACTCAGGGCTGGTCGGGGCCGATGGGGGCATCGGGGCCGAGGAGAACGGGGCGGGGCGGCGGCGGAGGGGGCTCGAGGGGGGCCTGATCGGGCGGGCGGAGTCCCGGGGTGGCGGCGGGGCTCAGGTCGGGGCGGAGGCCGGCCGGCGCGAAGGGCGTTGCGGCGGGCGGCGGAATGCCGGCGCCGGGAGGAGGCGGACGCGGCGGGGTGAATTGGATGTCGTCGAGGATCCAGGTGTTCCCGGAGCGGACAACATGCATCAAGGTGGGGCGGGCGCTGACCGGGCCCTGCACATTGACGCCCACAAACCAGTGTTCCGGATCGGTCGCCACGCCCTGTACGATGGTCCAGGAGGAGGGAATGCCGACTTTGTTGAGGAAGTCGCGCGCCTGCTCCAGGAAAAGCAGCATGGAGACCCGGGACCGGAAGGCGGGGCTCATGACGTCGTAGGCCTCGTTCAGGGAACCGGTCTGGAAGTGCCGCCAATAGGCGTGGGCCAGGGCGGCCACGTCGGGCGGGGGGGGCTGGCCCGGCGCGGCGTGGATGACGGGAGCGCGGCTGACCGCTTGTTCGACCAGCGCCGGGGAGATCATCCATTGGTCGCCGAGCTTGATCAACCCGACGAGCATGGGCTTGTCGCGGCCTTCCAAGGTGGTGGCCATGACGCGGGCCAGGTAGCCCTCGAGATCGCCAGGGATGGGGGCGTAGCCGAGGGTTTGCCAGGTCATCCCTTGGGTTTGGGAATCCTTGAGCATGTCGAGCAGGATCAGGCGCAACCGCTCGGGATGCAGTTCGCCGAGCTGGATCTGGGCGGACATGTCTTCGAGATCCTGGGCGGTGAATTCGGGGTTTCGGGCCTTGAGATCGTCCAGCCGGCGATCGAGCAGGTATTGGCGCATGCCGCGCAGGTCGTTGAGGGTGAGGGCGTCCTCATAGGCGGCGCGGGCGAGCAGGTGGAGATAGGTCTCCAGCATCTGGGCGGCCGCCTCTTCGGGGGGCTCGGGGGTGAAGGCGGCGACGGGGTCGGCGCCGCGAGCCCCAAGCGGGAGGACCAAGAACAGGCCGATCAGGAGCGAGGCAATCCGGCGGAAATTCAGGCGGGAGGCCTTCATTTGGATGCACTCTCCTGGGCGGGGGGCGGGGGCCAGCCGGTTTGAAGGGTGCCATCGATCAGTCGAAGTTGGATATCCTTGATCTCCTGCTTGAGGGTCGCGGGGATGAGATCTTCGAAGGCGTGGTAGGGGGCGAGGCCGACGCCGTGATTGGCCAGGGTGCCGACGTAGCGGGTGCCGCCCCAGAATTGGTTTTCGAGCGCGCCGGTCACGACTTGGGCGACCGCGCGGTCCATGCGCTTGAGGCAGGACGTCAGCAGAATGTCCTGCTGGCCGAGGAGGGTGTTGTACTGATCGGTGTCCACCCCGATGGCCCAGCGGCCGTGCTCCCGGGCGGCGGCGATGCCCCCGTTGCCGGAGATGGAGCCCACGCCGAAGATCACGTCGGCACCCTCCTCCAGGTAGCGGGTCGCGAGGCTGCGCCCGCCCTCGAAGTTGTCGAACGATCCGACGTGCCCGCCCGTCAGCCGCACGGATTTGTCGTGGACCTGGTTGAAATGGCGGACGCCGTTCTCAAAGCCGACGACGAACTGGTTGACACTGTCGACATCGGCGCCGCCGACCCAGGCCACGGCGGCATCGTCGGGATCCTGGAGGTCGGCCCACGCGGCGGCGAGATAGCCGGCGGGAAAGGCGCACTGGTCGACCTGGAAGGACAGGGCCCAGACGTTGTGCGGAATCTCGTCGATGTGGCCATCCACGCTGGCGAACAAGGTGCGCGGGTATTGCGGGGCGACGGCGGCAATGGCCGGGGCCATGCGGTAGCCGATGCCGATCAGCAGGCGGTAATCGCGCTCGGCGAGGGCGCGCAGCCAGGGTTCGAAGGTGTCCGGCGAAAGGGTTTCGACGAACTGGACGAAGAGGTTGGCGCCGGAAAATAGCATGCCGTCGAGTCCTTCGCGGCAGGTCTGGTTGAAAGATTGGTCCTGGAAGGTTCCGCCATCGGAGAGCATGGCGACGCGCAGCCGGGGGGGGCGGGCCGGGGCGGGAGGGGACGTGGCGTCAGCCGGGAGCAGGGCCGAAAGAAGCGCCAAGGCGCACAGGAGGGGCAAGCGGCGGGTCATGGCATATCTCCACTGTTGAATTCGATTCATGGTCAACCTGAAAAGGGATCCTACCCGAACGCCGGCCGGTTTGCACAGAAGATAAGGCGCGGCGGGGGGGAGAAAATAGCGGTGAAAAAAGCATACAAGGGGGTTGCCAAGGGGCGGGGAGCTTGATACTGTGCGCGCTACTTTGTGTTGAATTATCCCAAAAAGGAACGAAACGAGATCTATGCCGACGATTAATCAATTGGTGAAAAAAGGGCGCCGGCCGTTGCACGCCAAGCGCAAGTCGCCCGCCTTGGACAAGTGTCCGCAGCGCCGTGGCGTCTGCCTGCTGGTGAAGACGCAGACCCCGAAGAAGCCGAACTCGGCGTTGCGCAAGGTGGCGCGCGTGCGGTTGACGAACGGCCAGGAAGTGTCCGCCTACATTCCGGGCGAAGGGCACAACCTGCAAGAGCACAGCATGGTGCTGGTGCGGGGCGGTCGCGTGAAGGATTTGCCGGGCGTTCGTTACCACATCGTGCGCGG
>CAYNSH010000123.1:0-7393 GCA_964399775.1 uncultured Verrucomicrobiota bacterium | reverse complement strand
AGGGCTTTTTTTAACCCTTCGGACGATTTTTCCCAGCTTGGCTAAGGATTCGGGTTTCTGATCCGCGCTACATCAAATCGCCCATTTGTCCGCCAAACAGGATCTCCATCCCGACCCGCAGGGATCCCCGCGGCTCGTAGTCGTCTTCCTTGGCGAAATCCAGTTGGGTGGTCACCGTGTAGAAGACCCACTTCTTGTAGAGCGCATCCCGCCACGTCACGTTCAAAATGGCGTTGTCCCAGTAGATCTGGGAGCTCTTGCCATGCGGGAACAGGCTGCCCTGGATGACCCACCCCCGTTTGCGGCCGGACCGGAACCGCGCCAAACGGGCCGTTTGCTCGAACTCAAACCCATGCGTCGCCTCCGTCGAGCGCTCGACCGTCCGGAGTTGCAACGCCCAGTTCTCTCCCAGCGGCCGGGTACACGTCAGCGACGTCATCTGCCCGAAGCCGTCATCGCTGTAGTAGAACACACTCGGCGTAAGCCGGATGCCCCACTCCCCCGGCGCCCATTTTTTGTTCAGCCGGGTTTCCGCGTAGAATACCGGCCGCGAACTGCGGAAGCGAAAGCCGCCATCGATATCCACTTTGATTTGGCGGGCGAATTCCCGCACCGACCGCAACCCGATGCGGGTGTCGGATTCCTGTTGCAGCGGATCCGACCCCGGTAGGTCGTCGCGCCCCGTGTTGTCCACAAACAGGTACAGTTCCCGCTGCAGCCCCGGCAGCGCCAGGCGGGTGTTGACCCGCACCTTGACGTTGTAGTCGCCCTCGATGCCCCGCCCTCCCACGCGCGTCAAGAACCGCACCCGGAATGTCGATACCTTGTAATCGTAGTCCGCCCCCTCCGGCAGCCACATCGTGTCCAGCCGCCGCACCGCATTGTCCAACCGGCAAAACAACGCCTCGTGGGTCCGGTCCAGCCATCGGGTGAACCGGGTTTCACCCCAGGGGTCCACTCCGTCATAGTCGGCCTGCTGCCCTTCCAGGGCCTGCCGCTGCGCCGCCAACACGGCATCCGGATCCAGCACGAATCGGTTGGTGTGCCCGCTGCCGTTGTGGTTGTTTCTCCGACGCCAACCCCGGGGCGGGCGATCCCGCGTCATCTCGGTCTCTTCCGGCTCCTCCCCCGCGACATCCGCCGCACCCTCGGAATCCGATGCTTCTTCCGCACGGTCTGCTTCGCCCGATCCCCTCTCGACGGCATCATCGGCCTCATGCTCTCGATCCGGCGCCTCTTCCTCGGCTTCGTCGGGCTTTCCCTCCGCCGCCTCCAGCTCGGCCGACGGCCGGATATCCTCCAGCCGTTGGCATTCCGCCGGTTCGAATCTGAAGCGCGCGCACCCCGTGCCGACGGTGGCCGCCAGCAGCCCCAGGCCAAGGATCAGCCACCAACCATGGAATTTTCCCATCATGGCCGGCTGGGCTCCGCTTGCCAGTCATATCCGGTCTTGGAAATAATCCGCACCGCTAGAAAAGTCCCCATCCGCGCCTTGTGCTGCGGATCCTGGACCCACGTCGCGCCGTCCACGTCCGGCGCCTGCCAGACCGTGCGCCCTCCCCATCCCGCGCGGGTACGGCTCTCGATCAGGACCGTCGCATTCCGCCCCCGGAACCGCCGCGCACGCCGCTCCAGCACATCCGCTTGCGCCTGCATCAGCCGGCCACGGCGTTCTTCCGCCACCGCCGGATCCACGCGGCCCTCCATCTTGGCCGACACCGTTCCCGGCTCCGGCGACCACGTAAAGACTCCCATGTGGTCGAACGCACCGTGGCCAACAAACGCCAGCAACTCCTCGAACTCCGCCTCGCCCTCGCCCGGATGACCCACGATAAAGCTCGTCCGGATGGCCATGCGCCGACGCCCCCCCCGGGTCCTCTCCAGGATCTCCTCCACCCGCCGCCGCCCGTAGCCACGCCCCATCGCCTTCAACATCCGCTCGTTCACGTGCTGGAGCGGCAAGTCCAGATAAGGGCACACCCGCCCATCCGACCCCATGACCGCCAGAATCTCCTCCGTCAGGTGCTTGGGGTGCGCATACAGGATGCGGAACCACAGATCCTCCGGCATCTTCAGCAATTCCTTCAGCAAAGCCGCCAACTGCGGCTTGCCGGCGATGTCCATTCCATAGGCAGTCGTATCCTGCGCAATCAGGTTCAGTTCCTTCGCCCCCGACGCCACTAGCTCGCGCGCCTCCTTCAGAATCGCCTTCATGGGCCGGCTGGCCCGCCGCCCGCGGATCAGCGGAATCGAGCAATAGGCGCAGCAGTTCGAGCACCCCTCGCCGATCTTCAGGTAGGCCGAGCACTCCGACCCGATCCGCATCCGCGGCCGGTCCAGAAAATCAAAATAGCCCGCCGGCAGATCGCGCCCCGCGTAGCCGGTGGATGCCCGGGATGAATCGCGAACAGCCCGGGCTCCCAACAACCCCAACAACCCACGACAGATGTCCGGCAAGCGCGGATAGTCCGCAAATCCGACCCGCGCATCGGCGTCCTCCAAAAAGCCCTTCAGTACGGGTTCGCCCCCTTCCCGCTCCACCGCGCAGCCGGTCGCCACCAGCCGCGGCCGCCCGCGGCGCCCGCGCGCCTGCGCCAACTCCGCCAGCACCTCCGCCGCCTCTTCGCGCGCCGCCGCCAGAAATCCGCACGTATTCACCACGCAGATGTCCGCCGTCATCGGATCCGGCGTAAACCGAAACCCATCCAGCGCCAGGCTCCCCAGAATCCCCTCCGAATCCACCGTGTTTTTCGGGCATCCCAGATTCACCAGGCTGAAGCGTGGCGAGCGATCAGGCATCGTTATCCCCTTCACGTGAATAACCATTATTCGCCCGGCTTGTCATCTGTCCCCTGCCCCTGTCCCCTGTCCTCTGACCTCTGTCCTCTGTCCTCTGACCTCTCTCCCCCCCCCCCCCGCCACCCAACACGCCGCCTCATGCCCCGGCGCCATTTCGCGCATCTCCGGCGCCTGTTTACGGCAGATCGACTGAACCAACGGACACCTCGGCGCAAAACGGCAGCCCGCCGGCGGATTTTTCAGCGACGGCAATTGACCCGGAATATCCGGCAGGCGTTCCACCCGGCCGTGCAGCCGCGGCATCGCCGACAGCAATCCGCGCGTGTACGGGTGCGCCGGCCGGTTGAAGACCGCCTCCCGCGACCCTTTTTCCGCCAACCGCGCGGCATACATCACATGAACCCGGTCGCACACATCCCACACCACCCCCATGTCGTGCGTAATCAGCAAAACCGCCGTATCCCCTCCGCGCGTTTTTAGCAGCAACTCGAAAATCTGCGCCTGGATCGTCACATCCAGCGCCGTTGTCGGTTCATCGGCAATCACCAGTTCCGGCTCCGGCAGCAGTGTCATCGCCAGCATCACCCGCTGGCGCATCCCGCCCGAAAGCTGATGCGGCCAATCCATCATCCGCTGCGCCGGGTCCGGCAGCCCCACCCGCTTCAGCCAGTCCAGCCCCAGCGCCCGCGCCTCATCCCGCCCCATCTTCCGATGCAACTGCGCCGCCTCCACCAGCTGATCCCCGATCCGGTGCAACGGCGACAGCGCCGTCATCGGCTCCTGGAAAATCATCCCGATCCGCCCCCCGCGAATCCCCCGCAAGTCGTCGATGGGCATCGACAGCAGATCCTGCCCATGAAACAGCGCCCGGCCACCCTCGATCACTGCCGGCGGCCGCGGCAGCAGCCGCAGCAGCGACAGCGCCGTCACCGTCTTGCCGCAACCCGATTCCCCCACCAGCCCCAGCACCTCTCCCCGGCGAATATCAAACGACACCCCATCCACCGCGCGGACAAACCCATCCGTCGTTGCAAAACCCGCACGCAGGTCCTCCACCTTCAGCACCACCTCACTCATCCCCGTCCATCTTCCAATGCAACCGACCGGCTGGCAAGCGTTTTGCCCAATGGTTGACACGATTTCTGCATCGCGGTGGATACTCCTCCCCGCACCGCCCCCCCCACCCTCCTCCCCCGGCCTGCCCCCGCCAAGCCAGGCGGTCCAGCCAAATCCATCCGTTACGGTGTGTATGGTATTTATAAATAGTATACACCCCATCCGCCCCACCATCCCGCTTTTCCGGTTGGCGATGTTCGCAATCTCGCGATAAGGTCCATCCCATGAGCTATCGAGAATACCACTCCAACCCATTCTCCGCGCGACCTCCCGGCCTGTTGGCCCATCTGCCGCCGGTAGTCTCCACGCTGCTCAAGATCAATGTCGGCATTTTCTTGTTCACTTGGCTGCTGCGGCTCGAAGGATTCGAAAGCCTGTTCGGCCTCTCCGGGCTGGGATTGAGGAGCGGATTTCTCTGGCAGCCCGTCACCTACATGTTTCTCCACGGCAATTTTGCCCATCTGTTCTTCAACATGCTCACGCTCTTTTTCCTCGGCCCTGAAACCGAACGCGCCATGGGCTCGCGCCATTTTCTGGCCATGTACCTGATCAGCGGTGTGGTGGGCGGACTCGGATGGGTCTGGCTCTCGCCGCCCACCATGCTGGTCCGGGGCCATGCCATTCCCGCCGTCTGCGTCGGCGCCTCCGGGGCCGTCTACGGCATGCTCGCCGCCTTCGCCACCCTCTATCCCCGGCGGCGGCTCACCCTCCTGCTGTTTTTCATCTTCCCCGTCACCATGATGGCGTGGCAACTGGTCGCCGGACTCGCCCTGATCGAATTCCTTCTCGCCACCCGCGACACCACTTCGCCCATCGCCCACACCGCCCATCTCGCCGGCGCCTTTGCCGGATTCCTCTATATCGACCAGCTCTTCGAAAGCACTCTCCTGCGGAAGACCTGGGCGCGCATGCGCGACTATGTCTCCCAGCGCCCCCATTCCACGCGCCCCTCGCCCTCCCCCCCCGATCAAGCCGAGGTCGACCGCATTCTCGACAAAATCACCGCCCAGGGCATTCATTCCCTCACCCGCTCCGAGCGCCAAACCCTCCACCGAGCCTCGCGGACCTTCTGAACACCTCCAACCCGAAAGCCCCATCCATGAAATTTCTTGATTGGCTCCGCCGGCTCGGAATCTTCCGCTTCGGATTCGAATCCGCCACGTATCGCAACGCCAAAGAACGTCCCATCAGCCTGCAGCAAGACGGCGTGTTCAATTCCGAAAAAGATGTCATCCATCTCAAGCCCAAGCCCGACCAGACACCTCCTCCCAACCCCTGATCTCCCCGGGGTTCCATGACCCTCACCTGTTTCCCGCTGAGCCATTCAGGGCCCCTGTCCCGCGTCTCCTGAGCTCCAACCTCTGATCTCTGTCCTCTGCCCCTCCGCCCTCATTCTTGCACTTCCCCCCTTCGTAGCGCATAGTTCCCGTAATCATGTACCCAACCCGGAGTCACCCATGTCCCTGAAACTTGAGAAAATCGCCAACTATTCCGGCCCCCAAGGCCCCGTCGTCCTCGTCATCATGGATGGCGTCGGCATCGGCACATACGAGGAAGGCGATTTTGTCCGCGCCGCCTGGAAGCCCAACCTCGACCGGCTGCTCGCCACCTGCCCCCACACCACCCTCAAGGCCCACGGCACCGCCGTCGGCATGCCCTCCGACGACGACATGGGCAACTCCGAAATCGGCCACAACGCCATCGGCTGCGGCCGCGTCTACGACCAGGGCGCCTCCCTCGTCGCCAAGGCCGTCGACTCCGGGTTCCTCTTCGCCGGCGAAACCTGGAAGCAGATGGTCGCCAACGTCCAGGCCCACGACTCCACTCTCCACTTCATCGGGCTCTTCTCCGATGGCAACGTCCACTCCCACATCGACCACCTCAGGGGAATGCTCTCCCAAGCCAAAAAGGAAGGCGTCAAGCGCGCCCGCATCCACATCCTCCTCGACGGCCGCGACGTCCCCCCCACCTCCGCCCTCGACTACATCCTCCCCTTCGAGGAATTTCTCGCCGGCCTCAATGCCGACGGCTCCGTCGACTACGCCATCGCCTCCGGCGGCGGCCGCATGAAGGTCACCATGGACCGCTACGAGGCCGACTGGCGCATCGTCGAACGCGGCTGGAAAACCCACGTCCTCGGCGAAGGCACCCTCTACCCCTCCGCCCAGGCCGCCATCGAAGACCTGCGCACCAAAACCCCAGGCGTCCTCGACCAGGACATGGCCCCCTTTGTCATCGGCCGCGACGGAAAACCCCTCGGCCCCATCCTCGACCACGACTCCGTCATCCTCTTCAACTTCCGCGGCGACCGCGCCATCGAACTCACCCACGCCTTCGAGCAGGACGACTTCAAGCCCTTCGACCGCGTGCGCCGCCCCAATGTCCTCTTCGCCGGCATGATGCAGTACGACGGCGACGCCGGCATCCCCGCCAAATTTCTCGTCGAGCCCCCCCGCATCACCCGCACTCTCGGCGAATATCTCGCCGACAACGGCGTGCACCAGCTCGCCATTTCCGAAACCCAGAAGTTCGGACACGTCACCTACTTCTTCAACGGCAACCGCGCCGAGAAATTCAACGACGCCCTCGAAGACTACGTCGAAGTCCCCTCCGACCGCGTCCCCTTCGAAGAACGCCCCTGGATGAAAGCCGCCGAAATCACCGACCAGGTCATCGAAGCCATGCAGTCCGGCAAGTACCGCTTCATCCGCGTCAACTTCCCCAACGGCGACATGGTCGGCCACACCGGCATCTTCCCCGCGGTGAAAATCGCCGTCGAAACCGTCGACCTCTGCCTCGGCCGCCTCGTCGCCGCCGCGAAAAAGACCGGATCCATCCTGGTCATCAGCGCCGACCACGGCAACTCCGACGACATGTACGAACACGCCAAGGACGGCTCCGTCAAATACGATAAGGAAACCGGCCTGCCCAAAGCCCGCACCGCCCACTCCCTCAATCCCGTGCCCGCCATCCTCTGCGATCCCGCCAATGCCGCCAATATCAAGCTCACCGACAAGCCCGGCCTCGGCATCTCCTCCCTCGCCGCCACCTGCCTTAACCTGCTCGGATTCCAAGCCCCCGACGACTACACCCCCTCGCTCGTCGAGATCGGACGCTAGGAGTTTTCCACACCGTGGAAAAAGATTTTCCATACCGTGGAAAAAATTCCGAAAAGTTTTCCATGGCGTGGAAAACAGCCGAGTGCCGAGCCCAAGCCGACAGGCGCAGGGCGAACGCGAGGTCTATAGCGCTGCGGCTTTGCGCGGCGAGCGAGAGAGGCTCCGCGAACGGAGCGGCAACCCCGCCCCAAATTTCCCACACCGTGGAAAACTTTTTTCCACACGGTGGAATACGTCCGGCTGTTTGGAGCCGGCACGCCCCCGTGCCGCTTGAAATATCACCATATTCAATATTCAATATTCAATATTCAACCGATCAGGTTTTGGATTTCCCGTCCTCCCTTGATTGGATATTGAAT
>CAYNSH010000122.1:3280-7518 GCA_964399775.1 uncultured Verrucomicrobiota bacterium | reverse complement strand
CGAGGGCAAGGTGTTTGACGGACTGTTCAACGTGACGCCGCTGTTTGACACGCTGGACGGAACCTTTCCCAATCACGAGGCCAACCCCCTCGATACCCATACCCTGGCCGACGCCCAAAAGTTCGTCCGCGCCGGCCAGTTCGATTTTGCAGCCTGCTTCGACGGCGATGCCGATCGAGTCGGGTTCCTCGATGAAAAAGGCGACATCATTCCCATGGACATGATCACCGCCCTGATCGCCCGGACCCTTCTGGCGAAAAATCCCGGTGCGCACATCTTCTATGATCTGCGCTCGTCCTGGGCGGTCAAGGAAGTCATCGAGGAAAACGGCGGCATCCCCCACCAGAGCCGCGTGGGCCATGCCTTCATCAAGGCGCAAATGCGCGAAGCCGACGCGCTGTTCGCCGGCGAGCTTTCCGGCCACTACTACTTCCGCGAAAACTCGTTTGCGGAGTCCTCGGCCCTGGCCGTCCTGCTGATCGCCAACCTGGTGTCGCAGTCCAACCAGCCGCTCTCGGAGTTGATCGCGCCCATCCGGCGCTACCATGCCAGCGGCGAAATCAATTCGGAAGTCGCCGATGTGGGCGATGTCCTGGCCCGCCTGCGCCAGCACTTCGCCGATGCGGCCATCCTTGAACTCGATGGGTTGAGTTTTGAATACCCGACCTGGTGGTTCAATGTTCGCCCCTCCAACACCGAGCCCCTGGTGCGCCTGAACCTCGAGGCCAAAACCAAGGACGAGATGGAGTCCCGCCGCGATGAAATCCTGGCCCTGATCCGCCAAAAGGGGGCAGCCCGTACATTGTAACCGTCGCGGCGGGATGGTTCACGGCCGGGGCGCCCAACTCAAGCCGACCGCCCCGGAGCGGGCGATCATCCGCGGCCAGCGAACAATCCGACACTTGCATTCCCCAGGTCATTGATGGACCATCCCGGATCATGAGTTTACCCATGGACATGTTGGCCGACACCCATGTGCATCTGCATCCGGCATTCGACATCGACCGAACGCTGGATTCCGCCGCCGAGAACTTTGACCGTGCCGATCCCGGCCTGCCTTCTTCCGCCCGCATGGATGTGCTGTGCCTGACGGACTCCGCCGGCCACCGCTCCGACCGCGATCTTCTGGAGTCCATTCGCCCCGCCGCCGCCTGGCGCTTTTCTCCGGTTCCGGACTCCTCCGGCGCATGCGCCGAACGCTCCGACGGCCGCCGCATCTATCTTCTGCCCGGGTTTCAAATCATCAGCACGGAAAACCTGGAAATCCTGGCTCTCGATTGCCGCTGTCCCCAGCCCGACCGCGAGGCCGACCTCTCCACCCTGATCGATCGCATCCTGACCTGCGGCGGCATCCCGGTCCTCCCCTGGGGCTTTGGCAAATGGACGGGCGCGCGCGGCGAGGCGGTGCGGCAACTCATCGATTCCCGGCAGGACTTCTATCTCGCCGACAATGGAAACCGTCTCCGCGGCACCCGTCTCCCCGCCCTGCTTGCCCAGGGCCGCGACCAGGGACTTCCGCTCCTGACCGGGAGCGATCCCCTCCCCTTGCCTTCGCAGTACGCGCGCGCCGGCGCCTGCGGCATTCGCGCCGGTCTGCCCAAGGACGAATCCGATCCGTCCCGCGCCTTCCGGCAGGTTCTCGACGCGCGCGCGTGGTCTACCTTCGGCACGCTTGTGCCCTTGGGTTCATTCGTCTTCAACCAAGTCGCCATGCAGATTCGCAAACGCATCGCCCGCCCCGCATGAAAGCCCTCGTCGTCGCCCCCCAGCCGTTTTTCCAGTATCGCGGCACGCCCTTCAGCGTCTATTACCGGACGCTCGTCATGTCCGAAAAGGGTGTCCGCATCGACTTCCTCACCTATGGCCAGGGCATGGATGTCGACCTGCCCGGCGTTCGCATCTTTCGCATCCCGGCCTTCCGGTTCCTGGGCCCCGTGCGCATCGGCCCCTCCAAACTCAAACTCTTCCTCGATGTCTTTCTGGTTGCCCGCCTTGTCTGGCGGCTCCTCTGGCACCGCTATGATGTCGTCCATGCCCACGAGGAAGCGATATTCTTCTGCGCCTTCCTGAAGCCGCTATTTCGCTTCAAGCTGATCTACGACATGCATTCGAGCCTGCCCCAGCAGCTCACCAACTTCAAGTTCACCCGTTCCAATCGGCTCATCGGCCTGTTCAAGTGGCTGGAGGATCTCTCCATCCGTCGCGCCGACGCCATCATCACCATCTGCCCGGATCTCGCGGATTACGTCCTGGGGCAACTCAACGATCCCGAGCGCCACTTCCTGATCGAGAACTCCATTTTCGAGCCCGTCCGCCTAAAGCACCCCGCCCAACCCTCCGAGCCCGGCCCGGCCCTGCCGTTTGACATTCCGGCGGGTCGCCCCACCATTGTCTATGCTGGGACCTTCGAGTCGTACCAGGGGATCGATCTGCTCATCGAGGCCTTCCGCCTCGTTCGCCGCACCCGCCCCGATGCCTTCCTGATCCTCGCCGGCGGCACCCCCGAACAGGTCGCCGCCTTCCGTCAGCAGGCCGGGCCGGATCTCGACAGACACGCCGTCATCCATGAGCGTGTCGATCAAACCGTCGCCAAGCAGTTGGTCGCCGGCGCGGCCGTCCAGATGTCGCCGCGCAGTTCCGGCACCAACACCCCGCTGAAAATCTACGAACAACTTTCCAGCGGCGTGCCCCTTGTCGCCACCGACATCCACTCCCACACCCAGGTGCTGACCTCCGAGGTCGCCGTCCTGGTTCAACCGGAACCTGCCGACATGGCCCGCGGCATCCTCGAAGCCCTTGCGGACGGACGCGACAACAATCCCCGCGTCCGCGCCGCCCGGGCCCTCTATGCCGAACGCTATTCCCGCCCGGTCTACGAAGGGAAAATCGAACGCCTCCTGCAACGGATCCGGTCATGTGCGGAATAGCCGGCATCGCCAGTTTCGGATCCGCCCCCGCGCCCGTCCCCGACGCCATCCGCCGCATGTGCGCCGTGATGACCTATCGCGGCCCCGATGACGAAGGTATCGAAGTCCGCGACCGCGTCGGCCTCGGCATGCGACGGCTCTCCATCATCGATCTGGCGGGTGGCCATCAGCCCATCGCCAACGAAGACCGCACGGTCCGCGTCGTGTTCAACGGCGAAATCTACAACTTCCCCACTCTCCGCGCCGAACTCGAATCCAGGGGACACCAATTCGCCACGCGCTCCGATACCGAAGTCATCGTCCACGCCTATGAAGAATACGGCGACGATTTTCCGGCGCATCTCAACGGCATGTTCGCCATCGCCCTCCACGATCTCGCCCGCCGGCGCCTCGTGCTCGCCCGCGACCACGTCGGCATCAAACCCCTCTATTACGCTTTCGATCGCGACCATCTCGTCTGGGGATCCGAACTCAAAGTCGTTCTGGCGTCCGATCGGGTGGACCGCACCCTCGACCCGGTCGCCCTTAGCGAATTCCTGAGCTGGGAATACATCCCCGGCGACCGCACCCTCCTGCGCGAAATCCGCAAACTTCCCCCGGGGCACGTCCTTGCCGTAGATCTCGACCGCCCCGCCTGCCGGCCCGCCGCCTATTGGGACGTGCCCCCGCCATCCCTTGAGCCCTCCCGCCTCTCCGAAACCGATTGGATCGAACGCATCGACGCGCAGGTCCGGCAAAGCGTTCGCCTGCAAATGATCAGCGATGTCCCCCTCGGCGCCTTCCTTTCCGGCGGCGTCGATTCCTCTCTCACCGTCTCCTGCATGGGCCCCGCCCACGCCTTTAGCATCGGCTTCGATGACCCGACCTACAACGAACTGCCCTGGGCCCGGAAAGTCGCCACCCATCTCGGCATCCAGCATACCACCGAAATCATCCAGCCCGACATCCGCGGACTCTTCGACGATCTCATGCTCCACCTGGACGACCCCATCGGCGACTTCTCCATCTTCCCGACTTTCCTTGTCTCGCGCCTCGCCCGCCGCCATGTCACGGTGTGCCTCAGCGGCGACGGCGGCGACGAATTGTTCGGCGGCTATGAGACCTATCTCGCCCAGGCCATGGCTCGGCGGCTGCCCTCCGCCCTGCGCGGTCTCGGCGCCATCGAGCAATGGGTCCGCCCGTCGCCTGCTAAAAAGGGTCCCATCAACAAGGCCAAGCGGTTTCTCGAAGGCTGGCAACATTCCCCTGCCCTGCAACATGCGCGCTGGCGCCTCTTTCTCTCCGACCGCCTGCGCGGCCGCCTGCTCGCCG
>CAYNSH010000122.1:0-3270 GCA_964399775.1 uncultured Verrucomicrobiota bacterium | reverse complement strand
AGGCCATCGGCGACCAGCCCCACGCCCACATCGTCGAGGCCTTTGACCGCGCCCGCGACCGCGCGCCGCTGGATCAGCTTCTCTATGTCGACTTCAAGACCTATCTGCCCGACAACATCCTCACCAAAGTCGACCGCATGTCCATGGCCGTCTCCCTCGAATCCCGCGTGCCGCTCCTCGACAAGGATCTCGTCGAACTGGCCTTCCGGGTGCCCGCCGGCCTCAAGATCCAGCGCGGCGAACTCAAATCCATTCTCAAGAAAACCGCGGCCCGCCATGTGCCGGCCGAATGCCTCTATCGCCACAAGCAGGGCTTCAGCATCCCCATCAAGCACTGGCTCACCACCACGCTCAAGCCGCTGATGATGGAGCTGCTCGATTCCGACCGCCTGCGCCGCCAGGGGCTGGTGCAGGCCCCAGTGGTCGAACGCCTGGTCCGCCAGCATCTCGCCGGCACCCACAACCACAGCCACGTCCTCTGGTCCCTGATGGTGTTCCAGCGGTGGCACGCAACCTGGATGGGAGAATGAGGCCATGAATCCAAAGATCCTGGTCACCGGCGGCACCGGCTTCACCGGCCATGCCCTTTGCCAGCGCCTCGCCCAACAGGGCGAAACGGTCGTTGCCTTCGTGCGCCCCTCCAGCCGGACGGATGCCCTGCGCGACCTCGGCGTCGACATTCGCACCCTCGACATGGCCGACCCCGCCCAGGTTCGCGACGCCTTCGAACCCTTCCAGAAGATCTTCCACATCGCGGCCGCCTTCCGCACCGAACACGACCACCTCGACGAGTTTCGCCGCGCCAATGTCGAGGTCACCCGCTGCCTCATGGATGCCGCGCTGCAGACCGGGGCTGGCCGCTTTGTCCACTGCTCCACGGTGGGCGTCCAGGGCGAAATCGATGATCCGCCCGCCGACGAGTCCTACCGCTACAAACCCGGCGACCACTATCAGCAGAGCAAGATGGAGGGCGAGCAACTGGTCCTCGACTATTTCCAGCGCGGCCTGGTTGGTACCGTGGTCCGCCCGGTCGGGATCTACGGACCGGACGACACCCGTTTTCTCAAGCTCTTCCGCCCGATCGCGCGCCGGCGTTTCGTCATGATCGGCTCCGGGCGCTCCCTCTACCACCTGACCTATATTGACGATCTGGTCGACGGCTTCCTGCTCGCCGGCGAACGCCCCGAAGCCCTCGGCGAAGTCTTCACCATCGGCGGCCCCCGCTACACCACCCTGCGCGAGCTGGTCGACGCCATCGCGGACGCGGTCGGCGTGGCCCGTCCGCGCCTATCCATCCCCTACTGGCCCGTGCATCTTGCCGCCGAAATCGTCCCGCGCCTGTGCCGTCCCTTCCGCATCCCGCCGCCGATCTATCCGCGGCGCGTCGAATTCTTCGCCAAGTCCCGCGCCTTCTCCATCGACAAAGCCAGACGACTTCTCGGCTATGCCCCCCAGGTCGATCTCGCCGACGGCCTGCGGCGCACGGCGGAAGGCTACCGGCAAAAAGGCTGGATTCCCGCCCGCCCATGATCCTCGGCATCCTATCCGACACCCATAACCATCTTCCGGAAGCCCGCCGGGCGTTGGAGACCCTCCTGCGCCACGGCGCGCAACACTTCGTCCACTGCGGCGATGCCGGCGAAGATGTCGTCGATCTCATCTCCGCCACCTGCCTCGAACACGGACTTCGCGCGCACATCGCCACCGGCAACTGCGACCGGATTCCGCGCGGCCATCCCCCGCCCTGTCCCGCCGGAGTCGAACGCGGCGACCGGCTCGACTTCACCCTCGCCGGCCAATCCTGCGCCGTTCTTCACGGCCACGACGAGCGCGCCCTGCAACAGGCCCTCGGCTCCGGAACCCTGGCCTACCTCTTCATCGGCCACAGCCATGCCCGCCTCGATGAACACATCGGCCCCACCCGCGTCCTCAATCCCGGCTCGTGCGCCCGGCCGCGCGGCGGCCCTCCCACCGTGATCCGCCTCGATCTCGCCACCGACGACGCCCGCTGGGTTCCGGTCACGGACTGATTTTCCCATCATCCCAACGGCAAATCATCGCGATTGATCCAACGAGATCGGCGTGCGCCGGGCGATCTGCAGGCACATCAGCGCCCAGAAACAACCCAGCAGCGCCGCCATGGGCATTTGCAGCGGGAGGGGCAGACTGTAGAGGATCATGACGCTGGGCGCCCAGAACGCCCATCCCGGGACCTGGTTGGGCATGACAATCCGCCAATACCATCCCGGCCCCAACTGCAGACGCGTGGCCAGCCAGGAGTAGTTCTGGTCCTGCCACAAGTGCGCGATGGCGTTGATCGGCGAGGCCAGGAAGGGAGAATAGACCAGCATGTCCGTGGCGGTCTTCCATACCACCGTGCCCAGGGCCGCCGTGCCGCCCCACAGCCAGGACTGGAACGCATAAAATCCGTGCGTCATCGCTCCCATGACCCCCCACCACACCACCAAGAACGCGAAGGAACGCCACGGACGGCGCAGGCGCAGTCCGGGGACCAGCGCGCAGAACATCGAAGGGATCAAGCCGTTGGTCACCATGCGCAGGCCAATGGAAAAACCGATTCCATAGCGGATCTGAACGTCCGCAACCCGTTCCAGCACGGCATGGAACCCGGGAAACACATAATAGGATACCACCACGGCCAGTGCCGCGGCCTGGAGCACAAAGCCCGGAATCAAATTCGCCCGGGCCGACTGCATTCCGACCCGCCAGGCCGTGGCCATGGCGACTCTTCTTCCATGGTATGGAAACGATTTTTCCATGCGGTGGAAACCCATCCCGGCATCAGCCGGATGGCGCCCGTCGGGGTTGTTTTTCCGGGTTCATTGGCTCGCGGGACTATCCCTGGGCCCCTCCCGTGGAACAAGCCAATTCGCAGGCCGGCAACGCGGGAAGATGCGAGAATCTTCTCGCCAGACCCCCGGAGGATCTCCCATGATTCCGGGGATATGACAAAAGACAACGACCTGGCGCGCCGCGTGGCCGCGCTTTTCTCATCCCCCAAGTACCAACCCCTACCCGAGCGCGAGCTCGCCCGGCATCTCGGCCTGAAGGCCGGAGAGCGAGGGGAACTGCGCGCCGCCCTGCGCCAACTGGAACCGCAGGGCCTCGCCGCCGCCCTGCGCGGCGGCCGCTGGGGGGCCGCCCCCGCTTCCGCCGGCCTCATCCACGGCACCTTCCGCGTACGGCTCAACGGCTCCTGCTGGATCATCCCCGACGATCCCCAGCAGGCGCCCCTCTGGATCGAGCCCG
>CAYNSH010000121.1:0-7967 GCA_964399775.1 uncultured Verrucomicrobiota bacterium | reverse complement strand
CTGACCTTCACGCCGCCGTTCTTTGCGAAGCTGGGGTTTACGCCCATCCCGAAGGAAAAGATTCTGTACAAGCTATACAAAGGCTGCATGAACTGCGCCAAGTATGATTCGCCCCTGACGTGTCCGGAAGTGGCCATGGCCCTGCCCCCGGTCCAGGAGTCGGTGCCCTCGTGAACGCCCGGCGGGGCATCGGCCGGTTTCGCTGGCCAGCGCTTGCGCTGATCGCGGTGGCTCTTCCCACGGCCGCGTGGAGCTGGGCCGGTCTGCAGCATGTGCAAATCGGCCGGGCCGCCAGCCGCAACATGCCCGAGGAGATGGCGGCGTTCCGGGCGTTTTCGCGCCCGATGGCCTTTCCTAGCATTTTTCCCGACCTGTGGCGGCTATCGGATCCAACGGAAGCCCCTCGGCACTACTTCGAGCCGGATCGCTTGCCGGCGGATCTCGATATCTTCACTCTCAGTCCCGACCGGGAAGAGGCCTTTGCCCGGCAAATCACCGAGAAGTTCGAAGACGTCGGCATTGCGCCCTGGACACTGATGGACCTGATGGAGGAGATGACCGAGGCCATGCGGACCCAGAACTGGTCGTGGGCGGCCCGGTGCGGCGCCGCCATGAGCCACTATCTGGCCGATTTGCACATGCCGTTGCACTGCACCCGCAACTACAACGGGCAGGAAACCGGGCAGCATGGTGTCCATTCCCGAATTGAATCCGACATGACGCGTGCGTTTTTTCGCCCGGAGGACATGCAACCCGCCCCGGCGGTCTACTTGGAGAATCCGTTCCATGCCGTGCTGGGATGGGCCATGGAATCCTTTGCGGTCGTCCCCGCCTTGCTTCAGGCGGATCGGGTGGCCACCCGGGCCGCCGGCGGCCGGACCGATGACGAGACCTACTACCTCAAATTATGGGAATTAACGGGCGAAATCATCACTCGGCGGATCGAATCGGCGGCCTCCAATCTGTCCTCGATGTGGTACACCGCCTGGATCCATGCGGGAAGGCCCGAGATTCCCGAGCCGTTGGAAGAAATCCCGTCGGCCTCGGTATTCTCCGGGGTCGGTATCGAGCCCTTGGCGGCGGATCTGCACCATGTCCGCCGTCAGAAAGAGAAGTTCGACCTGATCGTTTGGATCGTCATGGGTTTGTTCACGCTGGTGGTGATCGGCTCCTCGCTCTATCGTTCCGTTCAGGCCCGGCAGAGCGATCGACCGTGAAAAAGAGCCGGCTGGATATGTTGATGGTGGAGCGGGGCCTTGCCGAAAGTCGCGCCAAGGCCCAGCGGTTGATTCACGCTGGCGAGGTGTTGGTGGATGACGCCCCGGCCGGCAAGCCCGGCCATGAGGTGCCCATCGATTGTGATATCCGCGTGCGCCAGCCGGATCGCTTCGTCGGTCGCGGGGGCCACAAGCTGGAGGAAGCGTTCACCCGCTTTCCGCTGCTGACCGCCCAAGGCAAAATCGGCGTGGATATCGGCGCCTCCACCGGCGGATTCACCGACTGCCTGTTGCAGCATGGCGCGGCCCGGGTCTATGCGATCGATGTCGGCACGAGCCAGTTGCATTCCCGCCTGGCCCGGGATTCCCGCGTGGTGGTGCTGGATGGTTGCAATGCGCGCCATTTGCAGCCCGGCGATTTGCCCGAGTCGCCGGACCTGGCCGTTACCGATGTCTCCTTTATTTCCCTCCGACTGATCCTGCCGGCGATCGACCGCCTGCTCAAGCCCGGCGGGGAGACCGTTGCCCTGATCAAGCCCCAGTTCGAAGCCGGACGCGATGAAGTCGCCCATGGGGGCGTTGTTCGCGATCCAGCCATTCGACAGCATGTGGTCGACCGGATTCGCGTATTCGGCGAGCAGTCCCTGGGGTGGATCTGGCTGGACATTTGCGAGTCGCCAATCCGGGGCCCGGCAGGTAACGTGGAGTTCTTGAGCTATTGGAGGAAAGGTTCATGAAAATCGGAATCATCGCCAATCTCACGAAATCCGCTGCCGTTCCCACCCTGGTTGAGTTGTCCCGCGCGGCCCGCGAACTGGATCTGCAACTGGTCGCGTGTGATCGAGACGCCGTACGCCGAATGCCGGGAGCCCGGTTGGTTACGCCGGCCCGGTTCGGTTCGGCGGTGGATCTGGTCCTGTCCCTCGGGGGCGATGGTACGGTCTTGCAGGCGGTGCGTGCGCTGAATGGCGCCAAGGCGCCGATCTTGGGCATCAATTTGGGGAATCTGGGCTTTCTGACCAGCGTGTCCGACACTCAGGCCATCGCGGCGCTTCAGGCGATTGCCCAGGGCGCCTACCGGACAACGGTTTATCCCCTGATTGAAGCGCGCGTGCTCCGCGGGCCCCGGCGACGCCGCGTGGTGCGGGCCCGGGCGCTGAACGATGTCGTCCTGGGCTGGGGGACCTCGCCTCGCGCCACGATGATTGAGGTGGAGGTCAATCGGCAGCCGGTGGCCTCGTTTGTTTGCGATGGGCTCATCGTGGCCACGCCCGTTGGAAGTACGGGGCATGCCCTGTCCGCCGGCGGTCCGATTATCCACCGCGAAGTCCCGGCCCTGATGATCGAGCCGATCTGTCCGCACACCCTAAGCAATCGACCCATCGTTTTACCCAGCAACCGGGTGATTTGCCTGCGCGTGGCCGATCCGCATCGAAAACTTTTGTTGTCGGTGGATGGGCAATCCTGTGGCTGGCTTGATCAGAGCGACCGCCTCGAGATCCGCTCTGCCGCCGAAAGCGTTCGGTTCGTCCAGTTGCCGGATTATTCCTGGTTCCGGCTTCTCTCCCACAAGCTGCACTGGCGGGGGTCCAGCGCCGAGCCCAAATAGCCGGAACGTTGGTGCGCAAACCGGGGAGGGGCCCCGCTTGTGATCTACAGGCCGCTCAGCGAATCCGTTCCGCGAGGGCCTCCGCCTTGGCCATGGCGCGGGGTTTTCGGGCGATGTCGCCCTCTTTCGCCACGCCGGGGACCAGGACGCTTCCCAGGATGGGCCACTCCATATAGTCGGCCACCAGGCGGAACGTGGCCTTGAGCCCGGCAAAGGCCGCCGGGGTGTCATCCGCGGCCGTGGCCAGCAGGGCAACGGGGATATTCTGGAGGCTGTGCCGCCGTTTGGGGGCGAGGCAAAACAGGCGGTCGATCAAGGTTTTGAGCGGGGCCGACCAGGTGAAGAAATGCAGGGGGGTGGCGAACACCAGAACGTCGGCGGCGCGCAGCATCGGATAGACCGAAACCATGTCATCGCGGATCACGCACGGCACCGAGGCGGGTTTCCAGCACTCGACGCAGCCATCGCATGGGGCGATATCGAGCGCGGGCACGCGGATGGACTGAACGACGTGGCCGCGCAAACTGGCGGCATCCGCAAACGCGTAGGCCAGCCGGGTGGAGTTGCCGTCTTCGCGAGGGCTGCCCAGCAGGATCAAGACCTGAGTGGCTTTCTTCTTCGTCATGGGAAAGACTCCTTATACGCGGCATCCTATCCTCCATCATTCGTGGTACCAAGCGTAAACCGGCACCGCCGCGGTCTGGTGCCGGAACAACCCGGCCAGGATCTGCCAAGTCCGGCCGGCGGGCCGTGCCCGATCGACGAAGCGCCTGTTTGGGATCCACGGATTATACTATTTATAAAATGTATATATATACTATTTATAAATAGTATATAATGCCCGAATGCGGATGGACGGTTGTTCTGCTGCCCTTTGCTTGGTTCGGGGTCGATTGTGCGAGTGGGTTGCGCCCAGATGAATTCAGAGAAGGGAGTGAAGGGAGGGCCGATTGGCCAGGGCGCGTATGGGGCGCGTATGGCTTGAAATTGCAAAGGGAATATGAATAATGCGCTTTCGATGAAAAGAACTACGGCTCCAGTCAAACCGCCAGTCACGTGGGATGCGCAGCGCATCCGGCAATGGGTGGAGCATCCGATGACCGGGCAGGTGCTGGCGGTGTTGTTTGGGCTTCTGTTTCTGTTTCAATGCATGATCCTGCCGCTGGTGGGCAAGGCGGCCATGCAGGGATCGGGCTCGCCGGGGGCCGGGCCGGCGGAATTCGCGGGAAAGAACCAGTCCTTTTTCGCGGTCATGCTGATCGTCACGCTGGCGGCCGGCGCTGCGGCACTGTATTCCAAATGGCAGCGGCGATCAGTTGATCAGAGTCCGTTCCCGAAGTTCACGGCCGGGCTTTTGGTGGCAACCCTGGGAATCCTGGTGGCGTTTGCCGCCGGTTTGTTGAAGATCTAGGCCCGGCGGAGCGAAGAGGTACGACGTGGGTTTCAGAACGTTCAATCTGGCGGAAGCCGCAGAGTATCTGCATTTGTCGGAGGATGTTCTCGAGGACCTGGCCCGGCGCGGCGAGATTCCCTGCGAGCGCCAGGGCAAACGCCTCGTGTTTCGCCACAAGGCCATTGATGAATGGGCGTCGCGCCGACTGCTGGGATTCAGCGACGAGAAGCTGGCGGACTTCCACCATCGCACCTCCGCCAAGTACCATGACCTGTCGTCCGATGCCGCGATCATTCCCGCCTTGCTCAAGCCGGAGTGGATCGAGACGCACATGAGCTGCCGTACCAAGTCGTCGGTGATCTATGATATGGTTGAACTGGCCGACCGGACGGGCCTGCTCTGCTATCGCAACGAGCTGCTGGAAAGCCTGATCGAGCGCGAAAAACTCTGCTCGACCGCGCTGGCCGGAGGGTTGGCCCTGTTGCATCCTCGCAACCATGAACCCTACATGTTCGAGGACTCGTTTATTGTCGTCGGCAAGACAACGGCCCAAGTCCTGTTTGGTTCGCCGGATCGCTCCACCACGGACATTTTCTTCCTGATCTGCTGCCAGGACGACCGCATCCATCTCCACGTGTTGGCGCGCCTGTGCATGATGTGCCATCAGACGAGCCTCCTGATGGAAATGCGCGAGACCGACGATTCGGCGGAGCTTCACCGGATTCTGGTGGCCAGCGAGCAGCAGGTCATCCAGATGGCCTGAACGGGTCGCCGGGGGCATCCCCTCCGCCCAGGATCACCTTTCCGATCATGCCGAAAAAGACCGCGACAAACGAAACGGCCGAAAGCATGGCCCGAAAACAACGGGAGATCTCCGTCTCGGAGTTTTTCCTGAAAAATCGCCACCTGCTGGGGTTCGACAGTCCGCGCAAGGCGATCATGACCGCCGTGAAAGAGGCGGTGGACAATTCCCTCGACGCCTGCGAAGAGGCGGGCATTCTGCCTGAAATCGCGGTCGAGTTGACCCAGGTAGCCGATCATCGATTCCGCATGACGGTCCAAGACAACGGGCCGGGCATTGTGCGGGCGCAGATTCCCAAGGTGTTTGCCAAGCTGCTCTATGGATCGAAGTTCCACCGCCTGCGGATGTCGCGCGGCCAGCAGGGCATCGGAATCAGTGCCGCCGGGATGTACGGCCAACTCACGACGGGTGCGGCGACGATCATTCTATCCAAGACCCGCACGCAACCGCGGGCCCACCGCCTGGCCGTGCAAATCGACACTCGCGCCAACAAGCCGTCGGTGCTGTCGGATGAGGAAGCCGACTGGCGCCCGGAATTTCCGCCGGAGTCCGCCGGTGGGCCACCGGTGGTGGCCGCCCACGGCACGCAGGTTGGCATCGAAATGACGGCCCAGTATGTGCGCGGGCGCCTTTCAGTCGATGAATACCTCAAGCAATGCGCGGTGGCCAACCCGCACCTCCGGCTGCATTGGAAGGTCTGCCTGCTCAAAAAAGACAAGACGACCGGCGAAAGGGTCGAGGAGTCGGGACCATGGACGACCTTTTCGCGCGTGGTTGAGACCCTGCCGCCGCCGACGCATGCCATCCAGCCGCATCCCCACGGCGTCGAGTTGGGGTTGTTGATGCAGATGCTGAAGGACAGTCGCGCACGGACCCTGAAGGGGGCGCTTCAGGAAGACTTCTCGCGGGTCAGCGCCCGAGTCGCCCAGGAAATCTGCGAGCGCGCGGGATTGAACCCCAAAGCCAATCCAACCCGCACGGCGCATCGGGAGATCGAGGCGCTCTACCAGGCCGTTCAGGAAACCAAGCTGATGCGTCCGCCAACGGACTGCCTGGCGCCGATCGGCGAGGAGCAAATCATCGCCGGATTGAGCAAGGAGTTCCCGGCCGATTTCTACACCGCCGTGACGCGAGCTCCGGAGGTCTACCGCGGCAATCCCTTCCAGGTCGAGGCGGGGTTGGCGTACGCCCGGCCGGGGTCGAATCCCGAACTCGGCGCGGAGGATCCGGTGCGCGTCATGCGCTTTGCAAACCGGGCTCCGCTGCTCTACATGAGCGGCGCCTGCGGCATGACGGAGGCGATGGAAAACGTGAATTGGAAGGCCTACGGCCTGCCTCAGCCCCGGGGAAGCCTGCCGGTCGGTCCGATGGTGTTTTTTCTGCACATTGCCAGCGTGTGGGTGCCCTTCACCAGCGAGAGCAAGGAAGCCATCGCCCATTATCCGGAAATCATCAAGGAAATGACCTTTGCCCTGCAGGAGATCGGTCGACGGCTGTCGGTCCACCTCAGCAAGCGCAAGCGAGCGGCCGAGGCCGATCGCAAGCGCAGCCACATTGAAATGTACATTCCGCATCTGGCGCTGGGGCTCAAAGATATTCTGGCGCTGTCCGACAAGCAAACCGACAAGGTTGAGGGCGACCTGAAGCGCATGCTGGAGCGGACACATCTGGAGGCCTGAGCAGGCGCCGATGGCGTACGACGCCCGGCGGCTGCGCCCAGCCGGCACATCGGATGTTGCGGATTACCTGATCCGCCTCCGCACCGCAAGGCGGGGCGCGCGGGATCAGAACGGGGCAGGCGCCGGTTGAAATCGATCCGAGACGTCGCCAGCCAGGTTGACGTTGTCCGGATTCAGGGTCATGACCTCGGCTCCGGCCGCGAAGTTCAAACGGGCCAGATCCACCCAGATCAGATGCGGGGAGGTCGACAACTCGAAATAATAGCGGGGATGGGTCAGATTGATGGCGGTGCGGAATTCCGTGTTGTAGAGGCTGCCAGGCAGGTTGTTAGGCGCGCCGAACGGAACCGAGGCGTTGCGCGCAATCGCGAGGATGCCGGCGATGGCTTCGCGTTCGGTGGCGGGATCGGGCAGCATGGACAGAAAATAGGCCGAACGGACAAAGCGATCGCGGGGATCGACGTTGCCGGGCAGGGGCGTCTGGCGGGTGGCGTTGGAGAAATCAAAGGTGGCCAGATGCGCCAACTGGTCTTCGTAGCGGGGATCATTGGTCATGATCCGATACTGCCGGCCATGATGAATCACGAGCTTCCCGCCGATGTATTCGACGATTGCGGAATCCCCCGAAGCGTCCTCGATGGCCAGGTGCAGATTGGCGGCATGTCCCTGCACCGAGACATGGACGGGCTGGATGGACGTCAACAATTCGAGGGCTTCTGCGACGGTTGCGGCATGGTCGACCAGGTACTGCCCCCAAAGCCCCGCGTGTACGCCAGCCTTGGATTCATCGCGCGGGCCGTAATCGGTGGCGTTCAGGTAGAGCAAATGAAAGGCGAGCCCCTTTTCATTCACGCCGTCGGCGGCGCCTGCGCCATAGGTGGTGGTGACCAGGCTGCCATATCTCGACGTCCAGCGGGCCGGATTGTCCGCCACGACCGTCTGTCCAAGCAGCGTTCCGCCGTCTCGTTCCATCCCGCGGGGCAGCACCGTCAGTACCGGCCAGGTGGATTCAGGCCAATCCATGGTGCGCCCGACGACCACCGCCAGCGAATTGTCATTCCAGAGGATGCGCGTGCAGGCGTGGCTGGGTCGATGCGAAACCAACAGGATCGCGGCGGCGGCTACCATGCGGAGGGGTTTGCTGAATGTCATGGATTTGTCCTTTCGTGGGCTAAGTTGAACCGTACGATGCCCCATCTCCGGGCCTTGGTCAACTCACTGGGGGGGGGGGGGGGGGGGGGCACCCGGAGGGGGGGGGGGCATAGGT
>CAYNSH010000120.1:0-8092 GCA_964399775.1 uncultured Verrucomicrobiota bacterium | reverse complement strand
ATGGGTTCCGGGCGGAGCGGCCCCGGTTCTGGCGTTCGGTGCGTGGCTTGCTTGCTCCACGTGGTGTGGATCGCGGCCGGGATGCGTGAATGAAGCGAGATGTAGAATGGATGACGACGTAAATCCGGAACAAGAAGCCCGGGAGGTTCCGGAGCTCGACTTTGATTTTGTGCCGACGTGGGCGCGCAAGCCGCCGCAAAACCCCTATGCCGGCCGATCGGATTTTCGTGAAGATGCGCCTGGCCGGGAGCGCGGCGGGCGTGGCGGAGAACGTCGTGGTGGCTTTGGATCGCGGGAGGGGCGGCCGATGCGGAGGGGGCGTCCGGATGGCGGATCGCACGCCGCCGGACGTCCGCGTCCGGATGGCCCCGGACGTCCGCCCCGCGGTCCGGGGTTTGCCGGCGGGGACCGCACGGCATCTGTTCCCCGGTCGCGACCCAGGGATGGTTCTTTCCCGGGCGGGGACTCGGAGCGCGGCCGTCGCCGCCCGGATGGAGGTCGGCCCGGTCCCGCCCAGCACCCGCCGCTGGATGTCCGGGTGTCGTTCCTGCCCAACCGGGACCGCTTGGCATTGGTGGTGCGAGATATCCAAGCGAGCCGGCGGGCCTTTCCGCTGGTGGAGATCGCCCGGCGCTTTTTGGGCCGCGACGACTCCTATCTCATCAAACTGGAGTTTCCCATGCCCGCCGAGGGCGCGGAACGCGAGCGTTTCATTCAATGCCAGGAATGCCGGCGGGTCTTCCGGGTGCGGGGGCATGCGGAATCCCATGTTTTGGATGAGCATCTGGACACATTCTTTGTGGTTGAAGAGTCCGAAGTGGAACCCCCCGCCGGCACCTTTACCTGCGTGGCGCGCTGCGGGTTGAGCGGTACGCTGCTTGGCCCGCCCAACTATCACGGATATAATGAAATGATCCAGTCGCTTTGGGCCTCGCGGTTTGCCCACATGTCCAAAGCCGAATATCTCGGGCATGTCGAGACCCTGCGCGATGAAGCCATGGTTGAGCAGTGGAAGGAATCCGTTCGCAAGAAGATTCGCTATCGACTGAAAGACCATCCGGAGGGCGGCGAGCCCGCGGCGCAGACCCGCGCCGAGGCCCAGGAATGGCTGCGGGGCCGGCTGGGCCAGATGCTGCGCGAATCCTCGCGCTGCACCGTCCCCGGACCCCAGTCGCGAAAGTTCGATGACCAATCGCTGCGCGCGGCGGTCTCGCTGGCCTGGCAAAAAGAAAACCGGTTTCCCTTGACCTTGCTGTTGGCGTTGCGCCCGGCCTTTCGGCACATGCACCTGCATTTGTTCAAGGTCAACGCCAGGGAAACCTATGTATCCGCCATCGCGCCGGCGCCGCTCGACCTGGAAACGGCTCCCGAAATCGTGCGCGAGATCATGGCGTTCCTTGAAGAGCATCCGGGCATTCCCCGGCAAGCCGTGCTGGAAGAGCTGCGGGCCGGCGCCGACCCCGAATCTTCCGAGGCTTCCGAACTCCTGTTGCATTTGGGCAACTTGATCGCGACGGGCGGTGTCATGGAATTGTTCAACGGCACGTTGATACTTCCGCGAAGCGGCATGCGTCCTTCGGAGCCGGCGTCGGGAAATGCGAAAGGCCCTCTGGCGGCCATGCCCCCGGGCCCGGCCGCGGATGCGTCAGATTTCGACGTGGATACTCCGATGACCGGAGAAGCTTCCCCGGAAAACAACCTTCCTCCGGAGGCCCAGGCCCCGGGCGGCGAACAACCACTGGAAACGGAATCCATGCCGGCCGCAAAACGTGAAGGACTGGCGCAGCCGGAAGCGGAGACGGAACCATCCGGGGAATCCGGCGATCTCTTGCCGGCGCTGGAAGAACACGGGTCGGCCGATGCCACGGAAACCGGACTGGAAAAGGCGGAGTAGGGCGCTATGGGTTTGAAGTACGCTGTATTGGGCGATATCCACTCCAACTGGGAGGCGTTGAGTGCCGTGCTGGCCGACGCGGAGGCCCAGGGGGTGACCCATTACTGTTGTGTGGGCGACATTGTCGGCTACAACGCGGACCCCGAGGCATGCCTGCGCAAAGTGCGTGAATTGGCGGGCGACGCGGTGGTGCGCGGCAACCACGACCACTACTGCTCCCGCCTGGAAAACCTCAACGGCTTCCATCCGTTGGCGGCGGACGTCGTTGATTGGACGCGCAAACGCCTCTCGGACGAAGAACGGTCCTGGCTGGGTAATCTGCGCTATTCCCGCACGGTGGAAACGTTCATGCTGGTGCACGCCACGCTGGACAATCCGGAGATGTGGGGATACGTCTTTGACAAGCTGGAGGCCGAGGCCAATTTCGCCTATCAAATGTGCTCGGTGTGCTTTTTCGGTCATACCCACGTGCCCCTGGCTTTCGAAAAGGCCGGGATCGTCCGGGGAGGGCTGTATACCAAGCTGCGGATTTCCGCCGGCCGCAAATACTACATCAATGTGGGCAGTGTAGGCCAACCGCGCGACGGCGATCCGCGCGCGGCGTATGCCATCTTCGACATGGCGCAGAACGTGGTGGAATTGCGGCGGGTGGAATATGATATCGCGACGACCCAGCGCAAGATTCTGGATGCGGGCCTTCCCGCCCGGGCGGCTTCCCGGCTTGAAATCGGCCGGTAGAACATCGGAGAGTCCGTCGAATGCGCATGCGAATCCTTTTCCTTTCTCTGGCCACGGCAGTCGGATGGGGCTGGGCCAGCGTGGCGGCGGCACAACTCGATCTCTCCTGGTCGTTCGCTCATAATCGGACCGTGTTGATGGAGCCGATCCGCGCAACGGTTCGGATTACCAACCACAGTGGTAGAGACTTGGATCTGGGGCCGGGGGGCAATGCCCGGTTGCGCTTCCGGGTGGAAGACCAGCCTTCTTCGGTGGTGCCGGCCACGGGGGAACCGCTGGTCCGCCGGGCCTTCAGCGTACCCAACGGCGAAACGCGCGAGGTGATGATTGATTTGCTGGATGGCTACCGCATCGTCCAGGGCCAATCCTACATGGTCTCTCCGCTCATCGAGGTGGGCGGCATGAGTTTCCCGGGCCGCCGGCTCGCGTTGGAAGTGCAGCCCGGTCTGGAACTGCTGCGGAGGGACTACGGGCTGCCGGCGTTCGGGGAGGCGCGGCGGGTGTCCCTGCGGACGATACATCGCGAGCGTTCCGACCGCTTGTTTCTGCGCGTGGACAACGCCGCCACGGGTTTTTGCCTTGGTGTCTACGACCTGGGCCGGCTGATCCGGTTTTTTAAGCCGCGCATCGAGCAGGATCGCGACGGGCTCTTCCATGTGCTGCATCAAAGCGGCCCGGACCGCTTCGTGCACTCGGTTTTTGATTTTAACGGATTCCCATCCGGCCAGACCATTTATGCTGGGGAAATGGCGTCGTTGCGCCTGACCCGCGGGGACGATGGAGCGGTCCAGGTGACCGGGGGAACTCCCTATGAGGATGATCCGGAGAATCCCGGCATGCTGATTGCTCCGGAACGCCCTCCTTCTCCTTCCCAACACATCCGGATGGGAGAACTCCCCATGAAACGCCAGGCCGACCGCGAGCCCGCGCGCCGCAGGAACCGGAGCCGGTGATGTCGGCGGACTTGTTTTTGGCTTGGACCCTGACCTTCCTGGGCGTCGCCGGAATCTTGATTGGCGGGGTCATTCTCTGGCAGCCCGGCGGTTGCCGCCGCGCCCTGACCGCTTTTCCCCGGTCGCGGCTACCGGGATGGATCTTGTCGGCCATCGGCGTGGTTTGGGTCACCTGGGTCGTTCAGCACGCGGCGCTGGGCCGGTTTGAATTCCTGAAGCCGGTCATCCCGGTTGCCGGGCTGCTGCTGTTTGCGGCGCTGGTGTTCTTGATGGACGAACTGCTGGCTCCCCGGGCGTTGGGAGGGGTCTTGCTGCTGGTAGCCAATCCCATCCTGATGGGTGTCCGCTGGGCCGATTCGGCCTGGCGGCTCGTGCCGGTGCTCATCGCCTATTTCTGGGTGCTGGCCGGCTGCGCCCTGATGCTGCACCCGTGGCTCTGGGGATGGATGCTCCGGCGCTTCTATTCCACGGATGCTTCGTTTCGAACGGCCGGCTGGGGCAAGCTGATCGGCGGGGCGATCCTGCTTGCCGCCGGACTCTGGCATCTGCGCTGAAGGACGGAGCGTGGGCGAAGCGATCTCAACGCATGCGCCTCGGTTCCTGATGGTACGCGGCGGCGCCATCGGCGATTTCATCGTGACCCTTCCCGTACTGCAAGCCCTGCGGACGCAGTGGCCCTTGGCGACCATTCACATTTGGGGATATCCGCACATCGCGCAACTGGCGGTATGCGGCGGCCTGGCGGAGTCGGTGCTCTCGCTGGACCGGGCGGACATGTCGCGGTTCTTTGTTCCAAGCCCGGACTTTACCGAAGAACAGATTGCCGCCGTGCGCTCGTACGACATCATCCTCAACTACTTGCACGATCCGGTGGGTCAGGTGCGCAGCAACCTGTTGCTGGCGGGGGCCCGGCAGGTGTTGTCGGGATCGCCGATCATCAAGCGCGGTCACGCCATTCCGTTCTTGCTGGAACCGTTGCAGGCGCTGGCCATCTTCGAGACCGATGGGGTCCCGGAATTGGATGTTTCCGGAGAAGCCCGGGCAGAAGCCCGACGCGCGTTGCGGGACTCTGGGTTCAACGGCCGTCCCTTTGCGGTGCACCCGGGAAGTGGCAGCCCGCTCAAACAGTGGCCGCTCGAGCATTTTCTGGAGATCTTGCGGCGGATTCAGAAGGCTGGGCGGGAGGTGGTCGTGCTGTTGGGGGAGGCGGACCGCGACGAAGGGCATGTGCTCCTGAATCAAATGCCCGATCTGCCGCGATTTGAGAACCTACCGCTCCAGAGCGTGGCGGCATTGTTGTCGGAATGTTCAGGCTATCTGGGCAACGATTCCGGCATCACACATCTGGCGGCGGCGGTCGGCATTCCGGTGACGGCGCTGTTTGGGCCGTCCAATGTTGAAATCTGGAAACCACGTGGTCGCGCCCCTGTTCAGGTATTACAGGCATCCAACCAACAAATGGATCAGATTCGGATCGACGAGGTCTGGGCCGCGCTACACGCCTGATCGGGGGGTGAGGCGCTCTATGGGGGCCACCTTCAACCACTCGATAGTCGAATTCATCGCAAGGCGGATACAATGTTTAATTAAACATATACAAATCCATATGCTCAATACCCCCATAAAATATGGCGATATGGAAAGTGAGATCAAATGTTTAATTAAACATATGATGATCGATTAACCTTGGTGGCACGGTCTCGAGGGTGGGGGAAGGGCGTGGCCCCGCGGGGCATTATTTGAAACAGATGCGCGAAATCAGTTCGTTGAAGTCTTCTTCACCGCTGAGCAGCTCGATTTCGACGCGCAGAAAATAGAGTGGAACATCCCGGCGTTCGATCTTGGGAAATCGCACGGCATCTTTTTCGGTGGTAATGATGGCGCGGGCGCCGCGGTCGTGGCTGGCGTTGATCATGTCGAGGATTTCCTGCTGAGTGTAGCGGTGGTGGTCGGCGAAACGCTTGCGATAGACGATTTCGCCGCCAAGTCGCTGAATGGATTCCTCGAACCCGCGCGGGGCGGCAATGCCGGACAGGGCGGCGACCTGGAGCCCCTTCACGAATTCCAAGGGCTGTTGTTCACCGGTGAAGACATCGCGAAAGTAGCGCGCGGTGTGCCGGCACTCCGCGATTTCAGCCTTGTCGTTCAGTTCGCGGATTTGCCGGCGAAGATCGGGGGAGCCGTCGCCCGGGGATTTGGTGATGAAAATGAAGGTGGCGCGACGGAGGTGGCGGGTGGTTTCGCGGAGAAGTCCCCGGGGCAGGACATACCCGTTGTCGAAGGGATTGGTGCGGTCCACGAGGACGATGTCGACACGGTGCTGCAAGCGGAGGTATTGAAATCCATCGTCGAGAAGGAGGGTGTCGCATCCGAGTTTCTGGATGGCGTAGCGGCCGGACTTGACGCGGTCCTTGTCCACCAGCACGCAGACATCGGGGAGGTTGGAGGCGAGCATGTAGGGTTCGTCACCGCCCATGGCGGAATCCAGGAGAAGGCGCTGGCCATCGGATACGATGCGGGGCGGCTGCTGGGTGGGGGGATTGAACGTGACGAGGTTCTTGATCTTTTCCGGCAGGGGCGTTTCGGCTTTTTTATACCCGCGGCTGAGAATGGCAACCCTGCGTCCGTTGCGTTGCAGGGCGCGGGCAAAGACTTCGACGACGGGGGTTTTCCCGGTGCCGCCGACGGTGAGGTTTCCAATGCTGATGACTTGGCAGCCCAGGGTCTTGGAACGAAGCATCCGGTGCTCGTAGAGAGCCAGGCGGACGTTCATGACCCAACTGTAGACCCGCGACAGTTGCCTGAGGGTGAAGCGCAGGAAACTCGGCCAGGGGCCATGGAGCCGATCGGAGATGACCGCGAGAATGAAAATCTCGAATTTTTCGCGGGATGTCCGGGCCATGGCAGCACTATGGGCAGGGAGCGGCCGGGATTCAAATCAAAAACAAAGTGGATTTCGCTCAAGCCGAGGGATGAAATCGGCGCGGATCGGATCAGTCCGTCCGGCTCCCCGATCCGAACGCTCGCGGCTTGAACGGGGACTCCTGGGCGAGTTGCTGGAACAAGGCTTTTTCACGGGACGTGGGCCGGGTTGGAACGGAAATCTGAATGGTCACGACCATGTCGCCGCGCGCCCCCTGTGGATTGGGCAGGGCCCGGCCGCCGAGTCGGAAGCGTGCGCCGCCCTGGGTGCCGGGAGGGATGGTCAGGGTGGCATCGCCATCCAGAGTCGGGATGCGGATCTTGGCGCCCAGCACGGCTTCCCATGGGGCAATCGGCAAGGTCAGGTCGAGGTTGTGGCCATGAAGACGGAAGACGGGATGCGGCTGAACGCGCAGGGTCAGGTAGAGGTTTCCGCCGCTTTCGCCCTGGCCCGAGAGCCGGATCCGGGTGCCATCGGTGGCCCCGGCCGGGATACGAACATGAAACGTCTTGGCTTGGCGCCCCATCGAGCCGTCCGGCTGAACGACGGGTGTTTGGAGGGTAACGCGCTTGGGGTCGCGCTTGAACAGATCCTCGATCGAAACACTCAGATCGGCTTCGTAGTCGCGTCCGCGGGGAGCGAACCTTCCGGCGCCGACATCCTCCGGGTCGAATCCGCGGAACGGGTTTGCGCCGGGCCGCCGCCGTCCGCGTTGGGGCTGGCCTGCGCCGGCCAGATCGCCAAACAGGGCGGAGAAGAAATCGCTGAAGTCGCCGCCGCTGCCGCCGAATTCAAAATGGATGCCGCCGGGTCCGCTGCTGGCCCCGGGGAATCCGCCCCAGCCCGGCGGGGGACTGAAATCCTGTCCGGGCTTCCAGTTGCGGCCAAGGGCGTCGTAGCGCTTGCGTTTTTCCGGGTCGGAGAGGACCTCGTAGGCTTCGTTGATCTCCTTGAAGCGGCCCTCGGCCTCGCGGTCCTTGTTCACATCCGGGTGGTACTTCCGGGCCAGCTTTCGGTAGGCCTTTTTGATGGCGTCGGCCGAGGCGTCGCGCGGAACGCCGAGGACGGCGTAGTAATCCTGATACTTCATGGACGGGGAAACCTCTAGCGCCGCTTGAGGCGATCCACTTCCTTTTGCAGGTCATCGAGCCTTCGCTCAATGGTATCGAACGGCGTAATGGGTTTGAACGAATCGCCAAGGCGTCGTTCCAGAACATCGACCCGATCCAGCAACTCGGCGATTTGCCGATTGGCGGATTCGAGATTCTGTTCGAGGGAATCCACCTCGCGTTCCAGGGCTTTCAGGCCGGGATCGCCCGGCGTTTCGGCCCATGCGGGGAGGATCAGGAGCAGCCCGATCAACAAACAGGACGTGAGCATTTTCATGAGTGAAGTTTCCTTCCGCCGCCGATTATACCGAAGGAACGGCTGGGATGCAATCGAGGGGGAGTCGGATCTTTCGGCAGGGTTGCGGGGTGGTGGGGTTGCGGGCAGGGTTGCGGTCGAACAGGCAACGGGATAAGGTGGATGGCAATTCAAGGACGAGGAGATTGAGCGATGAAAACCAAGACGTCCCCAACGGCA
>CAYNSH010000119.1:0-8260 GCA_964399775.1 uncultured Verrucomicrobiota bacterium | reverse complement strand
CCCGCTCTTCTTGCGCCGCTTCCCGTCGCTTACGCTTTCTTGACGCAGCCGTGCGCAAACGCCCCCCTCCCGCATTTTCCTCTCGCAATTCCGCAACGGTTTGACATCCATCCCCAACGGGATATTCTACTAGAAGGTAGTCACTGTGCAGCCACCCCTCCGATTCCGTAATTTCTTGACAGGATTTTCGGCCGTCTTGGTCCTGGCGTTTCCGCTCTCCCTGCTGGCCGGCGGCCGGGCGTTCAACACCCTCGTGGTCGTCAATACCAACTCCGCCGATTCGGTTGAACTGGGCGGATATTATGCCGCCGTCCATGGAATTCCGGCCCATCACATCTGCGAGGTCAGCTTCAACCCCGACTGGGTCTCCATCAGTTCCAACGAATTCCAGTCCCTGCTGGTGACGCCCATCACTAACCACATCGCCGCCGAGAACCTCGATTGCCAAATCGATTTCGTCGTGCTGTGCCAGGAGTTTCCCACGCGCATCCGGTATGTGGAAGGTGTTTCCGCGGCGCTGTTCTACGGGTTCAAGAACACCTCGCGGACCTCGGAATCCGGCTGCAGCCTGCCGGGCCATACGTTCAATGATTTCTACCGGGCGGAACGCTCCTTCCGGTCCGCCGACGGCTGGAACGCCACCAACGGCTTCATCGCCTTCCACCTGATGGCCTCCAATCTGCCCGCCGCCAAGGCGGTGGCGGACCGGGGCGCGGCGGCCCAGGCTTCGGCTCCACCGTCGGTCCTGCATCTGTATTTCCAAGGCGATCAACTCCGGGGAATGCGCGAGCAGCGGTTCGCCCATTCCCACTTCTCCTTCACCGCCCTGCCCGGCCTGCCGGCCACCTGCACCCTCGCGCCGTATTACGCGGAAATGTCCAGCCAGACCAACGTGATGGGCTACCATGACGGCGGCCCCGTTCCCCCGCCCCTCGTTTACAAGAACAGCGTGTGGCTGCCCGGCGCCTACGCCGACCACATGACCTCATCCGGCGGCATGGTCACCAACCTGACCAATGCCACCAGCCAGCGGACCGTGCTGGACTGGCTGAATCTGGGCGCCACGGCCTCCTACGGCACGGTCGACGAGCCCTGCGCGTTGATTGAAAAGTTCCCGGATCCCCTGATGGCCTTCCACTACGCGCGGGGATTCACCATCGGGGAATCCTACGCCATGGCGCTCGAGAACCCCCACCAGGGGCTTTTCGCCGGCGACCCGCTGGCGGCTCCGTTCGCCGCTCCGCCTGCGCTTTCCGTGGTCTCGCATACGCCTGATCAGATCGTGACCGGCACCGTGCCCTTCCAAGTCACGGCCACGGCGCACGACCGCGGCGTCCCGGCGGCCGGGATCGACCTCTATCTCAACGAACGGTTCCACGCCCCCTTGGTTTCGGTCGGCCCGACTCCGGGAAACATCCTCTCCGTGGCCGTGGCCGGCGTGACCAATTCCACCGTCGTCGTGACGAACCAGACGCTGTTTGACGTGGTGGCCGCGCTGGCGGATGAAATCAATGACAACCCCAACCAGATCGTCATGGCGCGCGCCGCCGGCGACCGTCTCGAACTGCTCTATAAGCAACTGGACCGCGACGGCGACAACGCGACGGTATCGGCCGCCGCGGAGCCGGGCGCGGCCGACGGCCTCACCCTTGGCGTGGGGCTCGCCGCCACCAACCTCCACCCCTCCACCTACCCGGCCCGCAGATTCGTTTATGTGCTGGACTCGCCCCAGGGCGCCGGCGCCAACGCCGGCGACACCATCACCTGCGTGGTCACGCTCACCAATGGCGTCGCCGTCACCAACATCCTGGTCGCCACCCAGGGCGAAAGCCGGGCGTCCATCCTGGAGCGTTTTCGGCAGGCCATTAACACCAACTCCACCCTGATGGCCACCAACGGCGTCCGCTACGATCGCCTGGCCGTCAATTCCAACGCCGTCGTCTGGTTCGGGAGCTTCTTTGCCCGCACTCCCGGCCCGGAGGACGCCGGCATCTGGATCGACTACCAGGTCAATGCCGTCAGCAACACATCCGGTCTGAGGACCAACTACAACTTCACCACCAACCTGATGGATTTCCCCGACGACTTGCGCGCGCGGGCGGCGGTCCTGTTTCATGTCACGCCCACCAATGGAATCCTCGAAGCCGAGACCTCGCTCGACACCACGCTGCTGGCCGACGGGGTCCACACGCTGGACTTCATCGCGCGCGACGGCTCGGCCGTGGCCGCCGCCTCCCGGCTGACCTTCCCGATCGTCGTGTGCAACTCATCCCCCCAGTTGTCCTTCCTGGGCACCAATGGTGCGCCCATCGTCAGCGGCGAAGCCCCCGACCCGGCAAAGGGAAACGACTTCGGCAGCGTCCAATGGGACCAGCCGCGCACGAATGTCTTCTCCATTCACAACAACGGTCCGGCACCTCTGGCGATCACCGGCTGGACAACCAACGGCCCGGGGGCGGCCGCCTTCTCCGTCGCGGAGATCCCGGCCGTCGTCGAAGCCGGCGGCGTCTCCAACTTGGTCGTGGTGTTCACCGCCGCCACCTCCATCGTGTACGAAGCCTCTCTGTCCTTCGACAGCGATGCGGTCGTGCCGCAGACCAACCTACTGTTCTCGGGATCCGGCACCACCCGCCATACACTGACCATCCAATCCGCCCATGGCGACCCCTTCCCGCCGGCCGGCCTCCACACCAACTGGCGCGACACGGTCCTGACGAATGCCGTACCCGTTCCCCTTCCGGAGGGCGGGACCCAGTTGGTTTGCGCCGGCTGGGCCATGACCGGCCACGACCCCGCGACCGGCTCCTCGACCAACTTTACGATGACGGTCACCAACGACGCGGTTCTCACCTGGCTCTGGACCACCAACTTCTGGCTGGAACCGGCGGCCGGGCCCAACGGCTCCGTGAATGCCCCCCCCTCCTGGCAACCCGGCGGGGGCGTTACGCAGGTCACCGCCATCGCCGACCTGTATTATCACTTCACCGAGTGGACCGGCGACGTCGCCAGCACCGACAATCCGCTGGAACTGCTGATGGATGCCCCGAAAGCCATCGAAGCGAATTTCGCCGCCACCCTCGCCACGAACCAGACACCCCACTGGTGGCTGGCCCAGTTTGGCTGGACCAATGACTTCGATGCCGCGGCCCTGGATGATCCCGACGAGGATGGCTTCCCGACGTGGCGGGAATACATCACCGATACCGACCCGACGGACGGCGACAACTACCTGCGGCCGATGACGGCGACCGGCACCACCAACAGCCTGGTGTTGAGCCTCGATCCCACGTCCACCGGGCGGCTGTATTTCATCGATCTTACAGAAGACCTGGCCGCTCCCGATTGGAGCAACGTCACCAACAGCCTGGGACCAGGCGGGCCCTGGAGCCCGGAAACCCCCGCTCCGGAAACCGGCATCTACTTTTATCGCGGCCGCGTAACCCTGCCGCCCTAGCCAGATCAACTCAAAGAATCGGATTCGTTCCCTCTAGATACTCCTGCAGGTTGGTCCGGCCGTTGCCGTTGAAGTCGCCATCCGGCCCCTGATCCAGGTTGCCGAAATAGTGCATTTCCCATGCGTCGGGCAGGCCGTCCCCGTCGGAATCCAGAACCTGCAACGGTTCCGGCGCCGCGGCCCAGGCGCCCTGATAAACGTTGGTGCCTGTGGCGTTTCCGTCCTCATCGAACGCCAGCACGTGAAAAACGCCCCGGACCCGCCAATGCAAGGGCGCCTCGATGGGCAAAGGATCGGCCAAGAGCGACCATTCCCGGCTGGTGGGTGCGGCCATCGCGCTGAGATCCACCGGAGAGAAGCCCGCAGAGGCGCTCAATTGCCATTCATAAGCCTGGGCCTTGTCCAGCTTGTCCCAGCCGAAAGTGATGGCGGTTGATTCCTGGACATTCCCGGTCACATCATGCCCCCGCAGCGGGCTCCACAGGTACTTGAACCGTGCGCGGCTCCAGGTATCCGCCACTTCGGGGATATAACGGGCGTTCTGCCACAAGCTGGTGAACCCTGGCCGATTGACCAGCATCGCTGCGGAGAAGGGAACCACCATCGCGGACTGGAAGGCCGGCGAAGCGGCATACGCCACATCCTGCGTCAACCAGGTGAGATTGTAGGTGGCATTCGTGACGCCATCGACGATGTCCGGGTAGGGATAGGAATGCGCCATGACATAGCTTCCAAACGCCGCATTGGTGGACACCGCCGCCCTGGCGAATTCCAATTGGAGACGGGCTTCCTCCTCCATCCGTGCGGGCGCAAACCCATAGCTGCCGCCGCGCGTGTTTTCCATAATGACCCAGTCTAGGTGAGGAATCCGGGAGAGCAGGTCGATTTGAATGGCGGACCGCGGAGTCCACGCCGTGAAGGGTGAAATGAAATAGATCATCCCTCTCCAGTTGGAGTTGGTCTGGTTGAGTTCGTGCAGTTCTTGGGCATAACCGGCCATCAAATTGGCAAATACCACCTGCCGCCATTCCCACCATTTGGCCCAATGGTCCGGATCGGTGGTGAATACCAGCCGGTTGGTCACCGAATCATCCAAGACCATCTGGAAGGCGGCGGCGGATGACTGCTCATGGTCCAGTACGCCGTGAGTGAGAGGACTGGCGGGGAAACGGATATCGGCATAGGCCGGACCGTACCGGTTTGTCGTGTATTCCCGGAACCAGGCGAGCCCTCTTTCACTCGCCGTGGGACTTTGCAGATAGCGGGAATCCCAATGCGGCTGCATGGCATCTTCATTGAAGAAGAAGTAGGAATAGTCGGAAAACCGCGTGAGGTAGGCCTTCCATTGAGCCAGGAAGTGACCGGTCGACGGACGGTCGGCCACGTCGAACTTCGGGATCCGCCAGGTCTCATCGACCTGCCAAATGGCGTTGGTCAGGACCACGCGCGCTTCCGCCCCATTGGTAAGCGCAACGAACTGCTGGGCACGATCCGGGATGGCGTTGGAAAAGCGGTGGCAAACCATCGCGTCAAGGTGAACGCTGCTGCTCAGCGCGATGTCGAGTCCTTCCTGGTTCCCGATCAAGACGGTATTGACAATGCTATCCTCCATGATCGGCCAGTAAGTCGGCGTGGGCTCGCCCCATCCCATCCAACTCGTCTGCTTCTCAACGGCGTCGGCGACCTGGGCGTAGCGCCGAATCAACGTGCGCAACTCGGCGTTGGGCACAAAATGCGGGGCGCTACGGGGACGGGTGATGGCCTGAATCAGCGCCGGCGGACGGTCGCCGGGCCCCGGCAGGGTCTTGGGCGCCACGACAAAGGGAGGGGCCGGATTGGTCGCGATCATGCCGTAAGCCCGGTCATGCACGTGCGTTTCCACCAGTTCCACCCTGGCGGTTAGAACCCCGTCGGCCCACCCACCGAAATAGACCTGGTTGGAGCGCACCACGCTGCTCCATGACGCTTCGACGAAGGACGCATTCCAGTAGTCCGCCCTCTGTTCCCATTGGGACGTCGTGAGCCGTGGGTTGTTGTTGGCCCCAAAGTCCGCCCGGTAGTCGATGCCGTTCACGAACAAACGCATCTCCACGGTGGATTGGCCCGTGTTGAATCCCCGCCAGCTGGCGGTAATGCGATTGGTGGCGCCGGGGATCAGATAGTTCCAGTGCGTGAGGAACCGATGTCGAATGACGTGGTGCTGTCCACTGGAATTGATCATCTGGAACGTCAGGGTGTCATTGAGTACAAACAGGTGGATTTCATCTCCGGGATTGGAGTTGTTGAAACGGGCCAGATAGCGCATGGGGTCATCCTCCCGCCAGTCCAGCGGCACGAATAGGAGATCCAGCGATCCCTCGGAGGAAACCGGCACGGGATCGGCGTGAGGATCCAGCCCCGCTTCCCAGGCTTCGACATTCGTGAGCCCGTCGCCATTGGAATCCATCCGGGCCTCGAACAATTCCTGCAACTGTTCGATGGTCAACGCACTGTCGTAGATCCGGACATCATCGAGGGCCCCCGGCCACACGGAATCCGGCGCATTGACGTGACCATGTCCGATCCGCAGATCCGGCCGCGCCGTGGGCAGGAACGCATTGGTCTGCTGGTCCCACAGGCAACCGTCCAGATACAATCGCGTGGTGCCGGCCTCCTGCACCAGCGCGACATGGGTCCAACGGGCACCCCATCGCTCGCTCCACCACCCGGCCGATACTTCCACCGCGTCATGATCCGGATGGCCCACGATGCCGCGGATCTTGTTCTGGCCCCGGTGAACGCTCAACATGAACCCGGACCACCGCTCACCCGAAATCCAGAGATTGTCCGAAGCAATGGTTGGATACGCCGAACTCGAGGCGGGATCATACCAGACCCAGGCCGAAACCGTGAAGGACTGGCCCGTCACCACGGGATGCCCCGCCTGGGGCACCACGACCTGTCCGCCGGCGCCGGTCTGCTGCAAGGCGCTCCCATAGACCCCGGGCGTCCAGAACACATTGGCCGGGGACCGGATCTGCCCTTGATAGTCTGTGGGCGCGGCATTGACCAGATTCGTTCCTCCGCCTTCTTCGAATGGGAGCCACAAGCGCAACTTCATTTCCTCTCCCAGGCCGGAACGGGGATTGAACCCATATTGCACTTCCCATCCATCCGGCAGGCCATCGCCATCCGTATCCGGGTTGAGGGGATCCGTGAAGTGAACGAACACTTCAGCTCCGTCACTGAGTCCATCCCCGTCCGTGTCCGGGTTGAGGGGATCCGTACCCAGCAGGTATTCTTCCCGGTTGGTCAGTCCGTCGGCGTCTGGATCCTCATCGGCATCAGAGGGGTCAAGCGGATCGAGGTTAAATTGAACTTCCCACCCGTCCGGCATTCCGTCGCCGTCCGTATCCGGGTCCAGCGGATCGGTGAAATAGACGTGAACTTCCTCGCCGTCACTCAACCCGTCGCCGTCGGTATCCGGGTGATGCGGATTTGTCCCGTGGATGAACTCTTCCTCGTTTGTCAATCCATCGCTGTCCGCATCGGCCACCCCATCGGTTGGATCCAGCGCATCAAACCCGTGAATGATCTCCCAGCCGTCGGGCATCCCGTCGCCGTCCGTATCCGGGTTCAGCGGATCGGTGAAATGGAGGAACACCTCGTCGCCATCGTTCAGTCCGTCCCCATCTGTATCCGGGTTGTGCGGGTCGGTGCCCAGCAGGTATTCCCAGCCATTGATCAATCCGTCGCCGTCCGGATCGCCCAGCCAATCGTTCACCGCGATCAATTCATTCGTCCCCAAAGCCGCGCGGAAGATCCGAACATCGGAGATCATGCCCTTCCAAAAGGCGTCCGCCTCGTTCACATGCCCCCCGCCGATCCACAGCTCCGGGCGGTTCATCGGCTCGAAGCCCGAGACCCGGCTCGAGATCAGGCGCCCATCCAAAAAGAACCGCGCCCAGATGCCGTCGTGGGTAAGGGCGAGGTTCACCCACCGCCCTTCCCGGGCCGGCAGCCAATCCGTCGCCCACACCCCGTGCATGGTCTGAACAAAGTCCCCGGCGTAGCCAATCAGCCGGTTGTGCATTTGCTCGTAGCGGACCACAAACCCCGGCCAGCGCGTGTCCGTCAGCAACTGCCCGTCGGATACCACCGTCGGGAACACCCCGGCCGCGCCGGTTTCCTGCCAGACCGTCGCCATCACCGTGAACGGCGCACCCGTCACCACCGAGCCGGCGGCCTGGCTCACCGACACAAAGTTGCTCCGCCCATCAAACCACAGCGCGGCGCCGGCACGTCCGGCATCCACCCAGTTGTCCGCCGACATGTTCCGCAGCACCGCCGGCCAGTTCGTCGACACCTGGTTCGACACCACCAGACCCGCCCCTTCATCGAACCGCCAATGCGCCACCAGCGCATGGGCCAATCCACCGTCCGACAGCGGATCAAAGCCGTGTTCCACCTCCCAGCCGTCCGGCAGACCGTCGCCGTCCGTATCCGGATTGGCGGGATCCGTGAAGTACACGAAGACTTCTTCTCCATCGCTCAACCCGTCCCCGTCGGTGTCCGGATGGGTCGGGTCCGTGTTAAAAAGAAATTCTTCCAAGTTGGTGAGCCAATCGTAGTCGATGTCTCCGTAAGCATCCGTAGGATCGAGCGGATCGAGTCCGTATTGCACCTCCCACCCATCCGGCATGCCGTCGCCGTCGGTATCCGGATTCAGCGGATCAGTGAAGGTGATGAACACCTCGTCGCCATCGCTCAGGCCGTCCCCGTCCGTGTCCGGGTTGGCTGGATCCGTGCCCAGCAGATATTCGTCCA
>CAYNSH010000118.1:5008-8334 GCA_964399775.1 uncultured Verrucomicrobiota bacterium | reverse complement strand
CGCTCTTCTTGCGCCGCTTCCCGTCGCTTACGCTTTCTTGACGCAGCCGTGGGGATCGGGCGTTGGGACCTCTCTTTTGGGTTGCACATCCGCCCTGCAGCCCGTAAGGTGCGTCCCCGTTTGATCGGTCACCCCCGACGCCCGCCCATGGTGGCGCCCGGGGGTGTCCTCTTCCAAGGAAAGTTCCGTTATGTCCAGGCAGACCCCCATATCCCATATTCGCAACATCGGCATCATGGCCCATATCGATGCGGGCAAGACCACCGTTTCTGAACGCATCTTGTTCTACTCCGGCAAGACCTACAAACTCGGAGAGGTCCATGATGGCGCCGCCACCATGGATTTCATGCCCCAGGAACGCGAACGGGGCATCACCATCCAGAGCGCCGCCACAACCCTGCACTGGAAAGACCACCTGGTGACCCTGATCGACACCCCCGGCCATGTGGACTTCACCGTGGAGGTCGAACGCTCGTTGCGGGTTCTCGACGGCGCCGTCGCCTTGTTCTGCGCGGTCGGCGGCGTTCAGCCGCAGTCCGAAAAAGTCTGGCTGCAGTCCGAGAAATACGAAGTCCCCAAGATTGCCTTCGTCAACAAAATGGACCGCATCGGCGCAGACTTCTTTGGCGTCCTCGAGGAGATTCAGGAAGAACTCGGTTGCAACGCCGTGCCGGTCGTCGTGCCCCTGGGGCGCGCCGAAACCTTCCGCGGCATCATCGATCTGGTCGCCATGAAGGCCATCGTCTACGACGAGGCCGAAAACGATGAGCCCCGTGTCGAGGACATCCCGCCCGAAAAACTCGAAAAAGCCCGCAAATGGCGAGCCAACCTGGTCGAAAAATGCGCGGAACAGGATGATGGGTTGCTGGAGAAATTCTTCACGGAAGGCGATTTGTCTGCAGAGGAAATCAAGGGGATCCTGCGAAAGGCAACCCTGGCCCGCCACATCGTACCGGTGTTTTGCGGGTCCGCCTTCAAGAACAAGGGAATCCAGCATCTGCTCGACGGCGTGGTCGATCTGCTGCCGGCTCCAAACGAGATCCCTCCCATCATCTCCGAGGTGGCCGATGAAGGCCAGGCCCCGGCTCGCCGCGAACCAACGGATGAATCCCCCTTCAGCGCCCTGGCCTTCAAGATTGTGGCCGACAAGCACGCCGGAAAATTGACCTATATCCGTGTCTATTCCGGAAAGCTGGTCTCCGGCCAAAACGTCCTGAACAGCACCTTGGACAAGACCCAGCGCGTTGGCCGCATCCTGCGCATGCACGCCAACCATTCCGAGCAACTCGATGCGGCCCAGACCGGCGATATCGTGGCTGTCGTGGGCCTGGCCAATACCCGGACCGGCGACACCATCTGCGATGAAGACTACCCCATTCAACTGACCTCCATCGAATTTCCCGCACCCGTGGTTTCGATTTCCATCGCCCCGAATTCCACGGCCGACAGCGAAAAACTGACCGCGGCCCTTCACAAGCTGGCCGAGGAGGATCCGACCTTCACCGTCGCCTTTGACCACGAAACCAGCGAGACCATCATCTCCGGAATGGGCGAGTTGCACCTGGAAATCATCGTGGACCGCCTCCTGCGCGAATTCAACGTGGCCGCCCGCGTGGGCCGTCCCGAAGTCGCCTATCGCGAAACCATGACGATCGGAATCGAGGGCCAGTACAAGCACGTCAAGCAGAGCGGCGGTCGCGGTCAGTATGCCCACGTGTGCCTGCGGATCGAGCCGCTGCCGGCCGGCACCGGCTTCGAATTCATCAACGACGTGGTCGGCGGCCGCATCCCCTCCAACTTCATCCCTTCCGTGGAGAAGGGCGTCCTCAAGGCCATGCGGCGCGGCCCCGTCGCCGGATACCCGGTCGTCGATGTGCGCGTGGTCCTCACCGATGGATCCTATCACGAGGTCGATTCATCCGACTTCGCCTTCCAGGAAGCCGGCCGGGCCGGCTTCAAGGAGCTCTTCATGAAGGGCAGCCCCATCATTCTGGAGCCCGTCATGTCCGTCGAAGTCACCACGCCCGAAGAATACCTCGGCGCGGCGACCGGCAGCGTCTGCCAACGGCGCGGACGCATTGAAACCATGGAAGAAAAAGGCGCCCACAAACTGCTCGAGGGCATGGTGCCGCTGGCCGAAATGTTCGGCTACGCCACCGCCCTGCGCAGCATGAGCCAGGGCCGCGCCGCCTTCACCATGCAGTTCGAGCACTACGAAGCCGTGCCCTTCTTCCTGACCGAGCAGATCGTCAAAGCCCGCCGCGCCGCCAACAAGATCCGCTAAGATCCCGCGAATGCGGGATTGATTCGTCGTCGTCGCCGGGGCATCCTTTCCCGTGATGAGAACCCACGAACAGATCGAGCAACGCAGCCTGCGGATGGCCCGGGCCATCGCCGACAAACTCGAAGCGGGCGATTTGATGGCGGGCCTGGAGCGGGCGCGGATGGTGAACCACCGCTGGTGCCGCCAGTCGCCCATGCGCCTGCACCGGGACTGGTCGGAAATTCTCCAGAGGGATTGGCCATTCATTCGCGCGGTTCTCCTGGATCCTTCCGAGCGCGGGGCGCAGCTCCGCCAGAACAATCCGTTCTGCGGCATCCTGACGCCACAGGAGCGCTGGGCGTTCTACCGGGAGCCAAGGACATGAAGCGCGAACACATGGAACATATTCTGCGGGCGGCCGCGGCCGTGACCAACGAGCGCGAGTTTGTCGTAGTGGGCAGCCAGGCCCTGCTGGCATCCATCCCTTGCCTCCCGGAACCGTTGGACCAATCCATGGAACTGGATCTGTACCCCCTGTCGAATCCGGAGGCCGCCGACCTGATCGACGGCACCATTGGCGAACTTTCCCCGTTTGACGGTACGTTTGGCTACTATGCGCATGGGGTAGGGCCTGAAACCGCGGTGCTGCCCCGGAATTGGCGGTCGCGGGCGATGGTTGTGGAGAATGAAAATACGGGGGGCGCCCGCGGCATCTGCCCTTCGCCGGCCGACCTGGCCAGCACTACAACCATGCGGGGAACTGCGGGGAGAACTCCAGTTGCGGAAAATGGACTGCGGAAAAATGGACTTGCACCCCATGGGTGCGGCTGATAGGTTGCGCGCTCGTCGATTGCCAAGAACGCGCGCACGGGGCGGTAGCTCAGTTGGTAGAGCATTACGTTCGCAACGTAGGGGTCGAGGGTTCGAATCCCTTCCGCTCCACCAAAATGCACGGGTTCTGAACCAGCCCCCGGTGGGGTAGCGAAGTGGCCAACCGCAGCAGACTGTAAATCTGCCCTCTATGAGTTCGATGGTTCGAATCCATCCCCCACCACCATTTTAT
>CAYNSH010000118.1:0-4908 GCA_964399775.1 uncultured Verrucomicrobiota bacterium | reverse complement strand
GCAGGAAATCTGCCCTCTATGAGTTCGATGGTTCGAATCCATCCCCCACCACCATTTTATGGATCTATTGGCCAACCAGCTTGCGATTCTCCCGGAAACCCCCGGGGTGTACGTTCTCCTTGGCAAAAACGGATTGCGCTACACCGGTGCCGCACGCAATCTGCGCGAACGGCTGCGCGACCACCAAGCAGGACGCGGGAAACGCACAAAGAACCAACGCCCACTGCAGTTGGTTTACTACGAACCCATGCCCGGCTATTCCGATGCTCTCGCACGGGAGGCCTTTCTCAAGTCCGGCCAGGGGCGAGAATGGCTTGCCCAGCAGACTGTCTCGCCATAGGCGAGCCTGCCTCCGGCAGGAAATCTGCCCTCTATGAGTTCGATGGTTCGAATCCATCCCCCACCACCATGTCGAACCCAGCCATCTCATGGTCATTGGAGCCGGGACGCCCTCGTCCCGCTGGCTGCTGATTCGTCCGCCGGGGGCGATGACCCGAGCAGCCAAGCCCCGGACCCGCCCTGGAGGGCTCGGCATGGTTTCACGGATGTTGACATGGGGCGGCGACAGGGGGCCGCCGCCGCGCTCAGCGAGCGCGGCTACAGGAGCGGCAGGGATTGGCTGTGGGTGCGCCCGCCCCTCCACGGGCGGGTAAATAGGGCGCGTCGGATCGAGAGGCACCGCGCTCAGCGAGCGCGGCTACAGCGGAGCAGGATTATACGGACATCGGACATCGGACTTCGGCTCTTACTGTCCCCTGTAACCTGCCCCCTGTAACCTGTCTCCTGCCATCCCCCCCCATCCCCCCTGGCCTTGCTCAATCGCCAGCGGCGACCTCGTTGTCAATAGGCGCCAGCACGAGTCGGAAGCCATTGACGGCGCCGCGGGCGTTGCCGATAAAGCCATAGAGCGCATCGGCGCGCATGCGTGCCGCCTGGTAGTCTTCCCAGCCGCCGCCCTGCCAGCCGCCAAACTGAGACCCCCCGGCACCGCGCGATGTGGTCTCCCAGACATTGCCGCCCGCACCGAACAAGCCCCAGGGGTTTTCGCCGCTGCGTTCCACGGGGGCGGTCACGGCAAATCCGTCCTGATAGCCCGAAATGGAAGGCTTTTCCGGGAAGGCGGATCCCAGGGAGGCGTCGGCATAATTCCCGCGGGTAGGGGGCCAGTTTTCCCCCCAGGGATAGGTGTATCCGAGGCCGGAGCGGGTATAGGTGATGGCTTCCATGCGTGAGGGCAACCGATAGCGCAGCGTCGCGGGCAATTTGCCCGCTTCGCGCTCTTGTTCGGTCAACCAGGCGGCATAGGCGACCGTGTCATCAAAATTGACCCGCACCACGGGCTGGCGGTCTCCATTCAGGCACAGTCCTTCGTAATCCCCGCTGGTATGTTCGGGGTTCATGCGTCGGTACTCTTCATTGGTGACTTCGTAGCGTCCCACCCAGGCTTGCATGGCCGACACCCAGACAAACTCCATCGGCACGACATGCGCCACCCAGGGCTGACCGGGGGTTGGCAGGGGAGTTGTTGCCACCAGCGGCGCCGGAGGAGTCCACTCCGGAGCCTTCTCTTCCACCACCGCCGGAGTACTGGCGGGGCGCGGCGGGGCAGGGCGGGGAGTGGACGGCGTATTCAGCCATGCGGCCAGGGCGCGCCCCCCCAGAAGCAGCACCGCCGTCGCCGCAAGGCCCCCGGCGATGGATCCAGTGATGATGCCGATGCGCCGCCATTCCGAGGCGCTGCGGCCCCGTCGTCCGCCAACCCGCTCCCCGCCGAGCGCGCGTACAAAATCTTCACAGGTCACAAACCGCTTGCGTGCCTTGGGCGACATCGCGCGGGCAAAGGCCGCTCGCGCGTAGGCCGGCAGCGAATCCGGCAGTTTAGCCTCGTCGGGTGGCGCCCCGGCCAACAGATGCCAGGCCAGGGCCGCCAGCGCATACTGGTCGCTGGCGGAATCGGGCTCCCTGCCATGGCGCATCTCCGGCGCCAGATACGTGCGAGAACTGCTGGCGCGATCCGCCTCCCCGCGTTGAAATCCGAAATGATGATGCGGGACCAGGCCGAAATCCGTCACCCGTGCCGAGCCGTCGCTATCCAGTAGAATATTCGTGGGCTTCAGATTTCGATGGATGATGTGGTTGCGGTGGGCGAAATCCAGGGCGTCGGCCACTTGCCTCAGAATGGGCAGCAGTTCCTCCAGTGGACGCTGGCCATCGGGCCCTCGTTGGGCCCAGGTGCCCAGGTCCACGCCCGGGGCGTAATCGCCGACCAGGAAAACCTGGTCGCCCGCATAGACCAGTTGGCGAATCGCGGCCATGCTCGGATGATTCTGGTCGGACAGGCGCCGGATGCCGGCATGGATGACGGCCAGGGCCTGTTTCGAGCGGCGCAAATCCTGGGCCAGCAGGCGCACCACCACATCCCGCTGCTCATCGCGGTCATGACAGAGCCATAATTCGCCCAGATCACTGTTGCCGATCACCGCCACGACTTCGTAGCGATCCCACAATAGCAGGCCGACGCGAACCTCCCGCCGGGCGGAATTTATTCGCGGCGCATCGTGGTTCACCTCATGGTCAGGTGATTCAGGCATTTGAGCACCATAGCTCGATTCCGCCCCCGGGCGCAAGAATGGGTTCTGGGCGGTTAGCGCAAAGGGAACATAAAAACTCGGATGAAACCAAACCACACCGCCAGGTAACGCAAAAGGCGCAAAGGCCGCAAAAGGGCGCAAGCTCATGGAGATTCTGAGTACAAGACGGCAAGAGATGATCGTCTGGGGTCGGCGATAGCGTTCCTTTCGCGACATTTGTGTCACTTGCATTATACGGGATCGGAGGATCAAAAGGATTTAGATGCATTCCGGCTACGGCTTGCCCTGCGGGTTGGCGTGGTTTGACGGAAGAACCGGGATCGGTTGTAGCTGCGCCCGCCGGGCGCGGCGGATCGGGGGGCACCGCGCTCAACGAGCGCAGCGATTGCAGACACAGACTTCTGTCTTCTGACTTCTGTCCCATGAACATTCTTCCGGAGGGTTGATCCACAAAAGAGCACAAAGAGCACATAGAAACAGCCGGACCCAAGGCCGGACACGGGCTCCATCTTTGTGTTCTCTGCGTTCTTTCGTGGATAATTTTCCGGACCTCGGACTTCGGGCTGGCCCCCTGTCTCCTGCCCACCGCCCACCGCCCACCGACTACTGGCCCCCATCCCCCGTTGCCTGGCCTTCCCCTCCTTCCCCTCTCCCCTCTCCTTGGGCCAGATTTCGGTCGACTGGGGCAGGGGAGGGTGATAGGTTAGGGATATCGAGGCGCGTGTCTCGCAACCGGCGGCAGGAACTGGACGGACGGCCATGATGAAACGGAAGAAATCTGCACGGGGCTTCACCCTGATCGAACTGCTGGTGGTCATCAGCATCATTGGCCTGTTGGCGGCCATCATCATCCCCTCGCTGAACTATGCCTTGAAAACTGGGAAAATGGCTCGGGCGATGTCGCAGATCCGTGACTTGGATGGTGCAATTAAGCGCTACAACGCCGAGTACAACCGGATGCCGGTGCCTCAGGGTGAGATGGGCGGTGACGACCGGCTGTTCGAGGGAGAAGACCAGGCCGCACTGATCCGGGTTCTGGCCAACATCGGCGATCAGGGCGGCGCCAACCCCAAGGGCCTGGTCTTCCTGGATTTGGATCCGGTGGCGTTCGGGGTTAGGACGATCGAAGAGATGACGGACCAACTTGAAAACGGTGGGCCCTATCTGGACCCTTGGGGCAATCCTTATGGCATCATGCTGGATATGAACTTTGACGACCGAATCACGGGTGCCGGAACCTTTGGCGACATCCAGGCCAAGGTGGGGGTCTATTCGCTGGGCGATCCTGAGCGGAACTATCCGGTAACTCCACCATTCAAAACATGGTAGCAAGGAGGTAAGGCAGGAGACAGGTGTCAGGGAACAGGAGACAGTGGTCAGTGGACAGAGGACGGTAGTCAGTGGTCAGTGGACAGAAGCCAGAGAAAAACCTTCAACCTTCAACCCGTAACCACGAATCTCGCGAATGACACGAATAGAAACCGGATTGGAAGGTAGGGCGGGCTGGCCCAGCCCGCCGGAAACCAAATCGCGGCGCGTTGGGCCAACGCGCCCTACCCGAGAGACAGCAATGAAAATGAGAACCAAACAACTGGGGCCTGTCCAGCGTACCGCGGGGCCTGTGCCGCCTAAGGCGGCATTCACCCTAATCGAACTGCTGGTGGTGATTGCGATCGTTGGGCTCCTGGCGGCCATTCTGGTGCCGCTGGCGGGATCGGCCCGATCGACGGCGCTGAAGCGCCGGGCAACGGTCGAGATGTCGGGGATCCAGGTCGCGGTGATGGAGTTCCAGCGTGACCACAAGTACATGCCTTGGCCGCCCGAAAGCGGCGGCGTGCGCGTGGGAGAGGATAAATGGACCCAGTCCCCAGGGGAACAGGCGGAGGTGATGGTGATGCTGATGGGGGACAACGCCATTCGCAAGGCCTATCTGCAGATCCCGGAAAAATCTCGTCAATCGGACAATTCCAACGTCTTCATAGATCCATGGGGAGAATTTTATCGTATTGGCATGGATCGGAACCTGGATGGTCAGGTTACGGTGGCAGGATCCGGAATTTGGGATGGCCAGGTGGTTCGGGCGCAGGTGCTGGTTTATAGCTTGGGACCAACCGGCGAAAACAAGCCGATGAAGACCTTTGATGTGCCAGAGTAGAAGAGGAAATGGGACATCTGCCTACGCCAAGGCTACGGCGGACAAGGGAATCAGGAAACAGAGGCCAGAGAACAGAGGACAGTAGTCAGAGGTCCGAGGCCGGTGGAGGACAAGGGAGACAGTAGGAAGACGGAGGACGGAAGACGGAGGACGGAGGACAGT
>CAYNSH010000117.1:0-8388 GCA_964399775.1 uncultured Verrucomicrobiota bacterium | reverse complement strand
CCCCCCCCCCCCCCCCCCCCCCCCCCCCCCCCCCCCCCCCCCCCCCGCCCCCCGGAGATCCGAGGTCCGAGGTCGGTGGGGAGGGTCTGAGGTCCGGCTTCTTGATGATTGGGTATTACACAATCTTTTCATTCCGACCCCGGTCGGCACGGGGGGCGATCCTCCATGATCCCTGTTTCGCGACTTGCGGACATGTCGAAGTTTCCTATCCGATCCGCAACGAAAAACGGCCGCCGCTTGGGGCGGCGGCCGGTGGGGACCGGGGGCACAATCAGTCGACGCTGATGGCGCTGACGGGGCAACTGCCGGCGGCTTCCTTGGCGGATTCTTCGGCCGTGGCAGGGACTTCCGCGCCCTTGGTGTGGGCCAGGCCGTCATCGCCCATTTCGAAGACATCGGGGGCGATATCGGCGCAGAGGGTGCATCCGGTGCAGGTTCCGGCATCTACATTGGCTTTCATGGGGGTGTTCCTTTCGGGTTGTTGTTTTTCGATGGGTGGGGGGTTACCAATTTTCGCCGAGCAGTTCGAAGTGGGACTGCGGGTGGAGGCAGGCGGGGCAAAGTTTGGGGGCTTCAGGGGCCTCGTGGAGATAGCCGCAATTGATGCAGCGCCACGTCACGACGCCGTCGCGCTTGAAGACGCGGCCTTCGGAGAGGTTCTTCCAGAGGTCGTTGTAGCGCTTCTCGTGCTGCTTCTCGGCGTTGCAGACGTTGTCCCAGAGGACGGCAACCTGCTCGAATCCTTCTTCGCGGGCGATGCGGGCAAATTCGGGATAGAGGGTGGTCCATTCCTCGTTTTCACCGGCGGCGGCGGCCTTGAGATTGTCGAGGGTGGAGCCGACGACGCCCGCGGGATAGGCGGCGGTAATTTCCACCATGCCGCCTTCGAGGAAGCTGAAGAAGCGCTTGGCGTGCTCTTTTTCCTGGTTGGCGGTTTCTTCAAAAATCATGGAAATCTGGACAAGGCCCTCTTTCTTGGCGGCGGAGGCGAAATATGTATAACGGTTGCGGGCTTGGGACTCGCCGGCGAACGAGGCCAGCAGGTTTTTTTCGGTTTGGGTTCCTTTGATGCTCTTCATGCAGGGGTCTCCTGGGTGGGTATGTTGAAAACGGTGGACACGAGGTCCGACGGTCAGGGATTATCTTCGGGGAGGGGGGGGGGTGTCAAGGGTGGAACGGGGCCTTCCTTGAAAACGCCCATGGCGCGGAACTTGTGATAGCGCTGGTCGAGAAGCTGGGCGGGGGAGAGTTGGCCGAGTTCGGAGAGGTGGTGCAGGATGGCCTCGCGCACGTGTTCGGCGGCGGCCTCGGGGTTGGCATGGGCGCCGCCGGGGGGCTCGGGGACGATCGCGTCGGCAATGCCCAGTTCGATCAGATCGGGGGCGGTGAGCTTGAGGGCGGCGGCGGCTTCGTCGGCGTGCGAGCGATCCTTCCAGAGGATGGCGGCGCAGCCTTCGGGGGAGATGACGGAGTAGTAGGCGTATTCGAGGACCAGGATGCGGTTGGCGACGCCGATGCCAAGGGCGCCGCCGGAGCCGCCTTCGCCGATGACGACGGCAAGGATGGGGACGGGCAGGCGGAACATCTCGCGAAGGTTGACGGCGATGGCCTCGGCGACATGGCGCTGTTCGCCTTCGATTCCGGGGAAGGCGCCGGGGGTGTCGATGAGGCAGACGATGGGGATGGAAAACTTGGCGGCGAGGCGCATGAGGCGCAGGGCCTTGCGGTAGCCCTCCGGGAAGGGGCAGCCGAAGTTGCAGGCGAGATTGCTTTTGGTGTCGCGTCCCTTCTGGGTGCCGATGAGCATGACGCGCTGGTCGCCGATCCAGCCGAGGCCGCCGACGACGGATTGGTCGTCGGAGAGCAGGCGGTCGCCGTGGAGTTCCTCGAAGTCGCTCACGCAGGCGTTGATATAGTCGCGGGTGTAGGGCCGGCGGGGATGCCGGGAGACCATGACCTTCTGCCACGGGGACAGGTCGGCATAGAGGTCGCGGCGTTTGTCCTCCAGCTCCGCCTCGAGGCGGGCGACATCCCGCGGGGCGTCGATGCCCTGGTCGGCGGAAAACTGGCGAAGCTCCTCGATCTTGTGCTGGAGGTCGAGAAGCGGTTTTTCGAATGGGAGGGTGTAGGCCGCCACGGGAATTCCCTTTTAGTCAGTAATGGTCACAACGGTGCCGCGGGGGAGGATGGTATAGAGTTCTTTGATGTCGTCGTTGGTCATGCGGATGCAGCCATCGCTGGCCTGTCGGCCGATGGTATCGGGCTCCCAGGTGCCGTGGAGTCCGTAGCCGGGCAGATCGATGGCGAGCCAATGGGTGCCGAGTTCGTTGTCGGGGTGTCCATAGGGGATGGGGGGGGCGCCGGGTTTGTGCCAGGGCGGATGCTCGATCTTGTCGGTGATGGGATAGGATCCGGTCGGGGTCTTGTTGTCGCGGCCGGTGGCGACGCGATAGCGCTTGAAGAACTGGCCATCGATGGTCAGGACAAGATCATTGCGGCTTTTGCTGATGAGCGCGGCGAATTCGTGGTTGCGGCCGTCGAACAGGGTCAGGGTTTGGCCGGTGCGGATCAGGGCGCCGGGGATGTTGTTGGCGCGGGCGATGAGATCGACCGGGGTGTTGTAAGTGGCGGCGATGCGCCCGAGGAAGTCGCCGCGCTGGACGACATACTGGGTTTTTTCGGGCATGGGGCGCGTGGAGGCCAGCAGGGGCATGGCGATCTCGTTGAGAACGGCTTCGATGCCGGGATCGTTGGGGCGGATGGCGAGGGCGGCCAGGGCGGATTCACGTGCGCCCTGATAGTCGCCGGCGGTTCTGAGTTCGCGGGCGCGAGCGAGGAGCGGGTCGGCATCGCCGTCGGCGGCCGGGGCGACGGCCGAAGGCGTCGGCGCAGAAGCGGCAATGGGAGCGGCCGCCGCGGGGGCGGTCTCGGCGGCGGCGGGGGACGCAGGGCGGGGTTGCGGCGCGGGCATTGCCGGTGGCGCGGGAGGGGCGGGTTCGTCGGCGGGAAGATCCGCGGGAGCGGGTTGTTCCGTTGTCTCGAGGACCTCGGGGGCGTCGGATTCCGGCGCGTGTTTCCAGGACAGGATGGCGAAGATGCCGGCCAGGACCAGGACGACGAGGGTGACGATCAGGACGGTCATGCACCCGGCGCGCGACTTCTGGCGCTTCATGAGATAGATGTCGGGGATGGTTTCGGGCTGCATGGGACGAAAGCGGGAGACCAATCAGGCGTTCAGGTCGCGCAGCACCAGCACCATGTCCGGATAGCGATCCTGGGGGTTTTTGGCGATGCACTTCATGACCAGGTTGGCCACATTGGCGGGGATGTTCTTGTTGTGCTGGCGGATGGGGACGGGCGGGACCTTGGGGTCGATCTGGTTCTGGCGGACGATCTCGATTTTTTCGCCTTCGTAGGGTTTGTGGAAGGTGAGCATTTCGTAGCAGCAGATGCCGAAGGCATAAATGTCGGCGCGATCGTCGGCGACGCGGTCGACGAGCGTCTCGGGGGGCACATAGGCGGTGGTGCCGGAGACGTTGCCCAGTTTCTTGAAGAAGCGCTTGCGGGGCAGGGCCAAATCGAAGTCGATGAGGACGAGCCGACCATCGGGTCGGATCAGGATGTTTTCGGGCTTGATGTCGAGGTGGAGGAATCCGCGCGAATGGATGAATTGAATGACATTCGCCAGTTGGCGGATGAAGATCATGACGTTTTCGGTCAGCAGCGGCTCGCGATAGAGCAGCAGGTCGCGGAGGGTGCGCGACTCGATGTACTCGAGCACCATGTAGGGGGTTTTGTCTTCGTAGCCGGCCTTGACGAACGGGACGATGTTCGGGTGGGGTTTGGGATGCTGAAGGCGGGCGAGCACTTCGCCGCCGTAGAAAAAGCGCTTGCGGGCGCGACGGTCGCGCGCAGTGACGGCATCCAGGACGCGGATGACATACCGGACCTGTTGGGCGTCGATGGCCACGTAGAGCTTGGTCAGCCCGCCACCGGTGAGCGTACGGGTGATGGAGTAGCCTGCGAATTCCTGATTCATGGATCGGTTTTACCGCAAAGCGGGGGGCAAGGCAATCCCTAGCTTGGCGGGATTCAACTGGGGGGGAAGCGGCGGCTGAGGCGTCGGTGCAGGGGAAGGAGGGGCAGCAGGACGAGGCCGAGGAGATTGGCGGGGAAGTGATGAAGGGCGGCGAGGCAGAGCAGAGCTTGGAGGGGGATCAGCATGCGCAGGAGCCGGCCGATGACCAGGGGGGAGAAGCGGGCGCCGGGCCGGGCCTCGTTGCGGGCGAGATGGGTGACGGCGGCCACGTACAGGCCAAGGATGGCGGCGGCGACGAGTGGGGCGGGCGCGAGGGTCAGGCCATCGCCGATGGCGGCGGCGCCCAGGAGCAGGTTGCCGGCGCGGCAGGCGCCCATCAGGAGTGGACCCAGGACGGGGACGCGCTTGAGGCCGATGTTATAGAGCACGATGCATATGGTCAGGCCCAGGGCGACAAAGAGGGCATCGAAAAAGGCGGCGCAGAAGACGGCCACCCAGATCAGGATCATGGCGGCGGCGGCGGCGTTTTCGCGCGAGACCCGTCCGGCGGGCAGCGGGCGCTCGGGGCGTTCCTGCAGGTCGCGGGCATAGTCGAAGAGATCGTTGAGGATGAGTCCGGCGGCATAGAGGAGCAGGCCCGACGGCAGGGCGAGCAGCAGGAACTGCCCCCAATCGATGGCGGAGGCGGCGGGGGCCAGAAGAAAACCGGCCAGGATGTCGCCGGGAACGGTCAGCAGATTGGGCAGGCGGACCAGATGCATCCAGGCCGGCAGGGAGAACTCTTTCGGGATCAGGGTGCGCGCAAAACGGGCGGAGGACACCAGGGGGTTCCACAGCGTGGAAAACCATTTTCCACAGCGTGGAAAACGCGCGGCAAGGGGGCGGCCGGCGCGCGCGGGAGGTGCGGCGGTCGCGGGAGCCTTCTCGCCGTTTTCGCGCGGCGGACCGGGTTCAGCGCTGGTAGGTGGCGGGGTCAATGAAGGGCAGGTCCAATCGGGGCTGAAACTTTGGGGTTTGCGAATAAAAGGCGAGGGGATTGTCGTGCAGGATCCGGCCGACCTGCTGCGGGGAGAAGCCTTCGTCCGCCATGAAGTCGGCGGTTTTGGCCAGCGAGCAGGGATCGGAGACGCCCCAATCGGCGGAGGAATTGACGAGGACGCGTTCGAGTCCCCATGTGCGCAGGATATCGACCACGCGGCGCGGGTTGAGCTTGGAGTAGGGGTAGACGGTCAGTCCGGCCCAGAAGTCGGTTTTGCGCGTCAGCGGCATGGTGTCTTCGGTGTTGTGATCGACCACGATCATGCCGGGGTCCGCATGGAATTCGCGGAGAATATCGAGGAGGCGCTCGACGCCTTTTTTCTTGGAGGTCTGGGGGGTGTCGTGCGGGGTATGGACGACGACGGGCAGGGCGTGCGCGCGGGCCATTTCCAACTGGCGCTGGAAGATAACCTCTTCGTTGGGGGTGATGCGGTTAAAGCCGATTTCGCCGACGGCGACACAGCGGGGATGATCGAGCCACGGATCCATGCCGGCGAGGGTTTCGCGCGCCAGGTCGAGGTCGTCGGCTTCCTTGGGGTTGACCGAAATGCAGGAGTAGTGGTCGATGCCGTAGCGCTGCGAGCGCGTGGGCTCGAAGTCCAGCGAGAGGGCGAAGTAGTCGTAGAAGGTTCCGGGGTGGCGGCGATTGACGCCCTGCCAGAACGAAGGCTCGACCACGCAACGGATGCCGACCTGATACATGGCGGTATAGTCGTCGGTGGTGCGCGACAACATGTGGATGTGCGGTTCGATGATGACCATGGCAACCTCCGGAATCATTCCCTGGCGATGGCGGAGATTTCGATGCGGGCATCGCGGGGCAGGCGCGCCGCCTGGATGACCTCGCGCGCGGGATACGGGGGCGAAAAGAATTCGGCATAGATTTGGTTGACCAGCGCGAAGTCGTCCATATCGGCGACATAGAGGGTGGCCTTGACGAGGTGGGTCGGCTGGAGGCCGGCCGCTGCGAGGACGGCGACCAGGTTGTCCAGGGCGCGGCGGGCCTGGGCCTCGGTGCCCGCGGCCATCACGCCGGTGGCGGGATCCAGCCCGAGCTGGCCGGAGATGAACAGCAGTCCGTTGGCGGATACGGCTTGGGAATACGGGCCGATGGCGGCGGGGGCGTTGTCGGTTTGGATGGTCTTCATGTCTTGATTCCTGGGGTGGATGGGTACGAAGGCGGAATCGATTTCTTCATAGGGATCGGGCCACGGCGAACAGGAAATGGGACAGGCGGTTGAGATAGGCCAGCGCGATGGAGGTGATCTGCTCGGGATGGGCCTTGCGGGTGCGGACGGCGTCGCGCTCGGCCCGTCGGCAGATGGTTCGCGCGACGTGCGCGCGGACGCTGGCTTCGTTCTTGCCGGGCAGATCGAACCCGTTGGTTGGCGGCGCGGCATGGTCGGCGCGGATGGATTCACGTTCGAGCTTGGCGAGGGCATCCGGGGCCAGATGAGGGCGGCCCGTGGCGACTTCTCCGGCGATGGTCAGCAGATCGCGCTGGATGATTTCCAGGACGGTATTCAGGGGCGATGAAGATACGGCGACCCGCACGGAGCCGAGTGCCGCGCCCAATTCATCCAGGGACCCGAGCGCATCGAAACGCACATCCGATTTGTCGATGCGCATGCTGCCGGGCAGCGCGGCGGTGCCGTTGTCGCCGGAAGAAGCCGGGGATGGAATGACGGGTGGTTGTTCCATGCGCAAGGCCATCCTGCCACAAACCATCGACAGCGGCAAGATGTCGGCGAGGCGAAGGCGAGGGGCGAAAGCCACAGATGGCAGAGGTGGCAGATGGGTCGGTGCCAGTGAACTCATGATCGCGGATCCCGGGGCGCATCGTCGTGGAAGCAAATGGCGGTGTGCATTTCCCGACGAGGGCGTCGGGTCTCCAAGAACGTGAATTCAAAGGCGATTTGGAGCCGGGACGCCCCTGTCCCGCGCCGTCAAAAAAAATATTGAAAAAGGGGGTTGACATGCCATGGGGTCATGGTAGAGTGACGACGCTTGAATGAAAAAGGCGGTGCGAGCCGCGGATGGAATGAAAGCTTGGTTCTGTTTAAAAAATGGTGATTTGACCGCTTGACAGAAAAGCCAGTCAGGGGTTAGATTCACGACAGGATCAATTAAGCGAGCGGGATACTCGCCGCTGCGCGGTTCCGGAAGTCCCTTGAACGACAGGGAGAGGGATGAAGGGAGCTTGCGCGTTTTTGCTCTTTGGAAAATGGAATAAACATTCATGTAACACCGCTTCGAACCAGAAGCGGTGTGGTAAGTACAAACAGCTTGTGTTGAGTCACAGTTAATTCTTAAAGCCTGCCGGCACCTAAACCGGCGGGCCGACAAGGATCGAAACGATCGGATCGGCGGGCAACCGCGGATCCGGAACCATTATACATATGGAGAGTTTGATCCTGGCTCAGAACGAACGCTGGCGGCGTGGATTAGGCATGCAAGTCGAACGAGAATCTGAGAGTTCAAGTTTTCGGACAAGAATTCTTGGAGGACAGTGGCGGAAGGGTGAGTACAACATGGGTAATCTATCTTCAAGTTGGGTATAACTTCTCGAAAGGGGAGATAATCCCGAATGTGGTGATCCGGCGCATGCCGGAGACTCTAAAGGCGGGGACCGCAAGGCCTGCCGCTTGAAGACGAGCCCGTGCACTATCAGCTTGTTGGCGGGGTAATGGCCCACCAAGGCTTTGACGGTTAGCTGGTCTGAGAGGATGGTCAGCCACACTGGGACTGAGATACTGCCCAGACTCCTACGGGAGGCTGCAGTCGAGAATCATTCGCAATGGGCGAAAGCCTGACGATGCGACGTCGCGTGGAGGATGAAGGTCTTCGGATTGTAAACTCCTGTCATGTGGGATAAATGGCCAGGGCCCGAATACGGCTTTGGAATGATAGTACCACAGGAGGAAGAGACGGCTAACTCTGTGCCAGCAGCCGCGGTAATACAGAGGTCTCGAGCGTTGTTCGGATTTACTGGGCGTAAAGGGAGCGTAGGCGGTTTGGTGTGTCGAATGTGAAAGCCCACAACTCAACTGTGGAATGGCATTCGAAACTACCCGACTCGAGTACTGGAGAGGAGAGCGGAATTCTTGGTGTAGCGGTGAAATGCGTAGATATCAAGAGGAACACCGGTGGCGAAGGCGGCTCTCTGGACTGATACTGACGCTGAGGCACGAAAGCTGGGGGAGCAAACAGGATTAGATACCCTGGTAGTCCCAGCCCTAAACGGTGTACACTTGGTGTGAGGAGGATTGTCCCTCTTTGCGCCGGAGCTAACGCGTTAAGTGTACCGCCTG
>CAYNSH010000116.1:0-8556 GCA_964399775.1 uncultured Verrucomicrobiota bacterium | reverse complement strand
CTGCAACCTGCTTCAATATCGAATATCGAATATCGAATGTCGAATGATGAAGGGGAGGGGAGAAGGAAAGGCTGAAATGCTGAAAGGGTGCAGCCTTCAACCTGCAACCTATTTCTATTCAAACAACTCGCCGAGGTTGAGGTTGACGGGGCGCCATTTAGGGTCGTCGAAGGTGCCGGTCAGCCGGAATTCGAGCAGGCGGGTCACGGGCCGGGTGGCCAAGCGGACTAGGGCGGCCACGGGCCCGCCGCGCAGGGCCTGGACTTCGACCCGGTAGTTCAAGTCGCCCTGGAAGGTGGTGTGGCCGGACCCCTTGGCACTGAAGAGGCTGCCCTCGAGCATGATGTCGCGCGAATAGACCCGGCTGTTGCGGATGGCGTAACTGCCGCGGGCGTCGGTCTGGGCAAAGAGATGGAAATCCGGAAACACTTTCGAGAGGATGGTCGACAGCCCGCTGAACAGTTTTGTCTGGAATAGCAGTCCCTCGCGAATATCGACGTCACCCGTGCCGGCGACCGTGGGGCCGGTGCCGGGGCCGACATAGCCACCCAACCGTCCGGTGCCGTTGAAGGTGCCGCGCAATTCGCCCATGGGCCGCTCGAAGGAGGCGGTCAGGAAATCGTTGAGGCGGACATTGGCGGCCGCCAGGTCCGCTTCATAGCGCCAGTCGCGGTCACCGCCGACGGGATAGACGACGCCGTGGCCGGAAACGGTCCCGCCATAGGCCGTGGCGGTTGCATTGGTGATGCGGATCCGCCGGCCGGCGACCTCGATATCAAACATCGCCGTATCGGCTTCCCACTGCGTATACCCAAAGCGTTCTGCCTGGACGTGTCCTTGCAGTTGATTCAACGAGAAGTTGGCATAATCCAGCAGGCCCGAGGCTTGGATGCGTGCGGGACCGTTCAATTGAAACGGCTCCATGAAGGCTTCCACTTCCGGCCCGAGCATCCGGGTGGTCGCTCGAGGGGCCAGCCCACTGTCCACGTCCAGGCGCAGGGTCTGGTTCGAAAACGCCAGGTGCGCTTCCCCGCGCGCCATGCCCTCTGGACGGGTCAGGGTGGCGCCGGTGATGTGCATGACTTCGTTGGTGATGTTGAGGGCGCCATCTAGCGATTGGATCGGAACGCCCCGGATGGCGATGTTGGTCGCCACGACGGGGCCGAAGCAATAGATCGCCGGATTCCCGACCATTCCCCCGAGCGTTACCGAGCCCGTAAGGGGCTCGTGGATCTCGAACCACGCGGCGATATTGCGCATGTTCGGAGTCATGACGGGCCTGAGGATGAGCGGATTGAATGATCCCTCGACCTGGGCCTCAAAACGGCCCGTATCGAGCTGAAAAAAGCCTTCCCGGGCGGAAAGCCGGCTGGCGGCAGGGCCTGAATCCAACTGGGCGGTGGACGGCAGCAAGCGGAGGGCCTTTCCATCCAGCGCAAACGAAAGATCCAGCGCCTCGATGGGAATATCCAGGATCCGTGCCCGGGAGAGGCGGATCCGACCGGCGACCTGTTCCAAGGCCTTTGCCATCGCCACCGGGCCGATTTGGACATCCGCTCGGATGGGGAAATTCACATCCCCCACCATATCGATAACGGGGTCGCGAAGTTCACCGGGCATGAAGTCGAGAAATACACTCACGGGGAGGGTGTTCATCGCCTGCACAAATATGGTCTGGCCGGTTGTGCAGAGCCAGCCCGAGAGATTCAAGGCTTCCCGATGGCGCAGGAGGCTCAGTTCCGTCACATGCAGGCGCTGGTTCTGCCAGGCCAGATCGACTCGCAACTGGTCGAAGTCCACATCCCGTATTCGAACCCCCTCGGGATTTCGAAGTTTGAAGGACACGGCATTGTTTGCCGGTTCTTTCTGGTATAGGGTAAAGGCGAAATCAGCCGATGGCGGCGCACGGAAATCAATCGCCTGGATTTCATCCAGGATGCTCAACAGACTCGCGGGAGCCTCTTCAATCACCTGGAGGACGGCCGTGAGGGGATTCTGGGCGGGGGTTTTGGGTGCGCCCGCCATGGGCGCCAGATAGGCCGCTCCCCGGCCGCGAAAATCAACACCGAGAAACCGGGCGGAAAAGTCCCTCAACAGGATTTCCGGACCATTGGAAGAAAAACGGAAATGGATTTGATCGGCCCGCAGAGTGCGGGATTGCCGGTTATCTTCTCCGCGAGCCCCCACGACGGCTTGAAGGGTTCCATCATCGATCGCGATGACAGGAACCAAGCGCCGCTCCCGCCAGAGAACGACGGGATCCAGCGCCACGGTAAAAGAGGCGGCGGTCAGGAAGGGATCGGCGGATTCCGGCCGGGCGAAGATGCGGATATCGTGGGCGGCGAGTCCGCGGTCCAGTTCCAGGGTCAGGCGTTCAATCTGGAGGTAGTAGCCCGCATCGGCCATCCGGTCGAGAAAGGCATCGGTGACATAGGCGGGAAAACCGATCCGGTGCAGATAGGCGAACAGAACCATGCCCAGAATCAACAGGGTCAGGAACACCCGGAGAATCCAGCCCGACGAATGCCGGATCGCAATCAGCATATACGCCGCAAACCGCCGCCCCCACGGGCGGCATCTACGGGCAAGTGGTTTCACAGCCAAGCTCACACAGGCATCCTATGCCGATAGACAAAGGTGGAAAAGGCAGAAAAGAGGGTTGATGTGTTACTGCTTCTGGCACCACAGCCAATGCGATGAACGGATGCGCATCTCACACAAAATAAGCGCGGACTGTAAATCTGGCAGATCGGCCAGTTCCGGATAGGCTGCCGGATTCCGGCCTTCACGGGGAATCACCTCGATCCGATGGGTAGACTTCAGCCGATCGGTCAACATCCGGGTAATATCTCCCCGGCCTCGATCGTGGCATTCCACAATTAGATCGGCCCGGGAGAAGGCGGGAATGGCCGCGGGATCCACGAGTTCGCGCTCACCACCCTCAATGTCCAGCATGACCAATGGTCGTGCGGCGTTGTTCAGGCAGGCTTCCATTTCCGAGGCGCCACACCGTCCTGATACGCCAAGCCGATCCGTCACGCCGTTCAATTCGCCCGTCGCTCTTGTAACATCTTGGGCGCGCATCGAGATGTCATACGCCGCAACATGAATGGAGGGGGAAAGAAGTGCAAGGCCAACGGCATAGTATCCATTCGCGCATCCGACATCGATAAACCAGTCGTACCGTTTCACATCGGCTCGTTGCAATATCCCCTGCACCTCTTGTTCATAGGCTCCCAACAGCATGTTCGCCATGTCATGGCCCCAACTGGTTTGCGCTGACAGTTTAAGCCCTGCGAAGATGCCCCGGCGTACGACCCCGTGGGAGTCGGCATAAAGCATTCGGCCATACTCTGAACGGATCCGCCGAATCTCTTGCATGAAGATTCGCTGATATTCAACTTCTTGGATTCTCTTGCGCCGACTGCCCAGCGAATGCAGGAGAGAATGGCAAGAGTGCAGATATCGTCTCACATTGGTTAGGAAACGGGCCATATCGTATTAGATCCTCATGCGACTGCCGCAGCTAAACATGCGGTAACACGGGGATGCGTAGCACAGAATTGATTCAAGAGCGAGCGCGGATTGTGTGAGATAGAAGGTGCCGCGTAAGGAAACTCCATGCGCAGGAGCGGCGAGTGGATTCATACGATCGTGGATGGATTCATACTGGCAGCGACCGGTTGTTGGTGGTATTCTCCGGGCCATCTTGTCTCAGCTTCGCTAGGCAGATGCACCCAGGTCAACCAGTCCAGATTGAGTCTATGAGTCTATGAACACCGTGTACGTGATTGCTTCCGTGGGCCGGGATTCCTATACCGCCATGGCGAGGATTTCCATCGCCTCCCTACGGTGGTCCAACTCCAATGCGCGAATTGTGGTCGTTTGTGATCGCCAGTCAGATCAGTTGATTCGAGCTGCAAACGATCCGATTCTGGGAGAAGTGGACGAATGGTTGGCATACAAGACCCCGCCGGGCGATGGGTCGTTTCGCAGCAAGTTTTTGAAGTCCAGCCTTCGCCAACGAATGTCCGGCCCTTTTTTGTTTCTGGATGTGGATACGATTGTGCGGGACGATCTCTCTTTTCTATTTCAGGTGGCCGGGGATATTGCCGGTGCGCCAAACCATTCACGGGAAGAATTCGCCCGGCAAGTTTGGGCGGGCGATCAAGCGATTCTCTCCGCCATGCAATGGTCAACACGGGATACCTTCTACGTCAACAGCGGGGTCCTGCTGGCCTCCGAATCGGAAGGCGCGCATAGGGTATATCAATTATGGCACGACCACTGGCAACGACAACAGACCCGCCTTCATGACAGCCGCGATCAGCCTTCGTTGAATACAGCGATTCGCGAGTCGGATATCTATTGCGAACGTCTAGACTGCCGATATAACGCCCAAATCGGCGCGAATCCGCTTTCCATGCGAGATGCCGCCGTATGGCATTATTATTACTCGTTGAATTATCAGGCTCACAGCTTCATCGAAGAGTTGATTCAACGGGTCATCCAAACCCAACAGGTGGACACGGAACGGTTGCGCAACTTGATGGAGGCGCAACGATTGTGGCCGAAGGAGTATTGGACGTCCGGCCCGGGCATCTACATGGTCAATGGAGCCGTCCGCGATTTGGTGCGATGCGTTGAAATCGGGCAGGGTCCCGATGACCTGCTTCATGCCATGTGGCGGACGGACCCGGTCTTTGCCCGCCAGGTTTTGGCAAAGACTCTGGCCGATAGCTTCTGGAGCGACAAGCCGGCGGCTTACCGATTTGCAAGACTTCGAGTGCTCAAGACGTGTCCTCTGGAGTTGTTGCGGCCCGCCGTTCGCCGTTGCTTCATTCACGAATTCTACCGTCGGCTCCGGCCGGGCAAAAGATAATGGCCGCTCGTGGGAAGTCTTATTCGAATCCCGGAAAAGACCAATTGTTCCCGGGGCGTTTCCAGACCATAAGGGTCTGATCGCTGCGTCGGTTGCCTGGCGCGGCCAAGGTCAGGGTGATCCGCGGTTCAGGTAAGTCTAATCGCACCAGCCGGAGATTGATGGGGCGGTAGTCCCCAAGGGCGGTATCCCAGGCTGTGCGTAACAGCGGACAGCCGGTCAGCGCGAGATAACGGGGCTTAGCGACTAGGATGTGCGTCAGGACGCGCAACCCCTCGGCGAAGGACAGCCACTCCAGGAAATCGGGGCAAAGAAACAAGTCCACCTGTGGAAAGCGGGAGTACAGCAGGTTGACCTGACGGAAGCGTACGTGCCGGGATGCATGCGGCTGGTTGGTGGTCACGACAGCACGGTTGGGGTCTCCGCCCGTATAGGTAATGCCAGGCGGGAGAGCCGGAACGAGTCCGCAAGGAGCTTCGAAAACCGTGTGGATCCCAAGCCGGTCAAACAGCGGAACGAGGTGGTGAAGGAAACTGGTGCGGGGATGTTCGGCATCGCGTTTGGCCAGCATGAGTTCGTGGGGATGGCGACGGAGAAAGCGGTAGATCGCGGCACCCAGGAAAGGCAAGCGGTCCAGGCGCGGTTTGTTTGGGGGGGGCGGCGTGGCAGATAGGCCAGAAGGTGCTGGAGCTTCGCGCCGCCAGGATCCGCGATAATGCCATTTGATCATTCGTTTCGATTCCGGCAGATCCATGAGTTCGACGGAGGAATCATTCTTGCCGAACCGGTCATAGGCCGTGCTGACGGCGGCATTGCCGGTGATATAAAGGATGTCGTAGTCCTTTTTCGGCGTGTGTGAACGGACTCGATCCAGGAGAAAATCGATCGTTTTTCGGACAAATAAAGCCTTCGGTTGAGCGGAAAACACCTGGATCAGCACGCGGGTGGATTCTTCCGGTTGGCCGTTTCGGATGGGCTCGGCGGTCATGGACTGGCATTGATCCGGCGTCAGGACGAATTCGGTGAAGAGCCGGACATCTTTGCCGGGCGATGGCAAATAGGCAGACATGGCCCGCAACGGGGTGGTGTTCAGTTGCCAGTAGATTCCACCGAAATGATAGACGCAGAGCCACCGGAGCACATCCACCATCATGACGGGGCGGGAACAGGTCTCGAGACCCTGCCAGATCTCCGGATAGTGCTGCCGGCAAAAGTCGCGGGTTCGGGTGTAGGTCCAGAGCCGCACCTCGAAGTCCGGAGCGTAGGCCCGCATGGCGTCGAAATCGCCGTGATCGAAGTCCTCGTCGTTGGCTTTGAGTTGTTGATGCTCGTCCCACGGGAAATACATCATGTGGATGAGGCTCGGGGTCATGGGCGGGCGTTGCCGGGAGAAATACCGGGCGATGGATCAAGAGCGGCAGGAATACCGGTGGCAATCATCGCCATCAATCGTACTGGCAGAACCACAACAGTCTCAAGCCCAATGTGACCCAGAGGACAGAGGACAGAGGCCAGAGGGCAGACAGTCCGAGGTCGGAGGCCCGATGTCCGGGGAACCTTCAACCTGTAACCTGTAACCTTCAACCTGTAACCTTCAACCTGACCTTGCGTCATGGGTGAAGGAGGTCGTGTGCCAGCAACTGGCGCCGAACCGACCTGATTCACCCACGGGGGTCTTGACTTCAACGACCAACGACCAACCCTGCTTGGGGGCCCAACCTTCAGCATTGGCGGGATATTCATGAACGGGCCCAAATGCGGGTTAAACGAACCTCGTCGAACCTCCCGCTCCCTTGCCTTGCCACCTGACCCTCATCTGGCGATGAAGTCGATGCCCGTGCGGGTGGTGGCGGGTGTGACCTGGACGGGACGCGGGGTGGCGGTTTGGTCTAAGAGAGCGAGTTCGTAAGCGCCGGGGGGGAGGTGCATCCGGGAGAGGCGGTACCAGCCGTAGGAGTCGCTGGTGGCCTGGGCGATCAACTGGCCATTTTGCCAGGCGCCGATCGCCACACCGCGGCGCGGCGAGCCGTCGGCCTCGGTGATCCGGCCGGAAACTGCGACCACCTGGTCGCGGATGACTTCGAAATAGCGCATGCCAAAGCCGGCATACGGATAGCCGAGGGTAAAGGTCTGGCCGGTCCGGCTGCGATCCTGCGTGGTGGGCGGCGCCGGCTCGAGCGGCTCGATGGCGGTATCCTCGTTCCATTCGTTGAAACTGGTGATCAGGATCATGTTGAGATCGGGATCGATGAGTTCAAATCCGATCCGTTCGAATTGCCGGGCCAGGAAGGAGCCTTCGGGCTCGTCGGGGGCATAAGCGCTGGGAATAACAAAGTGGTCGCTGCGCGGACGAACCCCGCGGTCGTTGTAGCGGGAGAGGAGGGAGGGGACAAAGCCGACGGAAGGAAAGGCGGCTTCCCGGTAGCGGCGATAAATGGCCGCGACATCGTCGATGAACGAGCTTTCCGCGGCATAACCGGCGTGGCCAGACTGGCTGGAGCAGTACATGTTGTAGGAGGTAATGGCATCGAATAGCCGGATGCGACCGGCTTGAGGGTCGGGGCTGCCCAGCGGCGGGGCGTCCATGGGATCGTCCTCGCGAATGACGCCCCAGTAGATCTCGTCGGCGATGACGAAGGGATCGTAGCCCATCTCGGACCATTCGGCTCGAACCTGCGCCATGACCTCGCGATAGGGGCCGGTAAAGGTCCGGGTGAGGTACAGAATGATGACGGGGCGTCCATCAATGCGCAAATAGCGGGGGTGGGAGAAGAGATTTTCGGCAATGGTCCGCATGTCGGCCACAAAGCGCTCGATGGCCTCCGGCGTGAAGGGCGTGGTGGTCATTTTTTTGTCAAAGCCGATGCTCCAGGTCTCGTGAAAGACGCAAAACTGAATGTCGTCGATGTTGGCGGCGTTGGGGAAAACATCGAGGATGATGCGGTTCTGTTCGCGGCCGGGCCACCAGTCCAGGGTCAGGAAGTCGATGCCATATTGCGAACACCAGGCGATATGCTGTTCGATGACAGCCGGATCGCTGGAGTCGTAATGACCCAGGAGAGGTTGCTGGGGCGGGATCAGGGACGCGCGCAGATAACCCTGTTTGCGGTTCTCGGGGAACCAGACGTGGTAATGGGCGCCAACCAGCAGCCGGTCACGCTGTACGCTGCGCCGGGGAGGGGAGTCCGGGCGGGGCGAGGAGCGGCCGCAGCCAGCGGCCAGGCAAAGAATGGCGAGAAGCAAACGGGCCGCAAGCCGGAGGGAGCCCTTGCGTTCGCGGTGGAGGTTGGGAATCCGCTTTTCCATGGCGTGGAAAACTACCCAAAAAGTTTTCCATGGCGTGGAAAATGTGCAGGGGAGGGGGGGGCGGGGGAGTGGGCAGGGGACAGGGGGGCAGGAGATAGACAGAGGTCAGAGGTCAGTGGTCGGTGGGCGGCCACAGGATGACGGAGGACAGAAGCTGGAGTCATCCCAACATTCCCCCATTCCATGATTCCAATTCTTGAACAGCCGGGAGGGTTAAGCCACAAAGAACGCAGAGAACACAAAGATGGGGCGAGGGGGGAAGAGGGGGAGGGGGGGCATTCAATATCCAATATTCAACAAGGAATATTCAATGTCCAAGTCCGAGGTTGGGCCGGCGACCCCCATGACCTTGCGTCATGGGTGAAGAA
>CAYNSH010000115.1:0-8927 GCA_964399775.1 uncultured Verrucomicrobiota bacterium | reverse complement strand
CCCTTGCTTGCCCTTGAGCATGTCCGAAAGGGACTTCAGCGGGCGGTTGCCGGCGCCGGTGACGGCGCGCCCGTGGCGGCCGTTGTCGAACAGCGCATCGACGGCTTCCTGCAGCATGCGCTTCTCGTTGCGGACGATCACGTCTGGCGTCTTGAGCTGGAGCAGGTTGCGCAGGCGGTTGTTGCGGTTGATGACGCGGCGGTACAAGTCGTTGAGGTCGCTGGTGGCGAACCGGCCCCCCTCCAGGGGAACCAGCGGGCGCAGATCCGGCGGAATCACCGGCAGCACCTGCAGGATCATCCATTCCGGCCGGGTGTGGCTGGTGCGGAAGGAGTCGATGATCTTCATCCGCTTGGTCAGCTTCTTGCGGGTCTGCTTGCTGCGGGTGTTTTCCATCTCCTGCTCGAGGCGGTCGAGCTCTTCGCCCAGGTCGATGGCCTCCAGGATTTCGCGCACGCCTTCGGCGCCCATCCGGGCCACCAGCGTGTCGCCGCCGGGACCGTCCAGGGCTTCGCGGTACTGCTCCTCGTTCAGAAGCTGGCGGGCCTCCAGCGGCGTCTGCCCGGGATCCACCACGATGTAATCCTCGTAGTACAGCACCCGTTCGAGCTGCTTGGCCGTCATGTCCAGGACCGTGGCCAGGCGGCTCGGGGCGCACTTGAAGAACCACAGGTGCGAAACCGGCACCGCCAGTTCAATGTGCCCCATCCGTTCGCGCCGCACCCGGGCCAGGGTCACCTCGACGCCGCAGCGGTCGCACACGATGTTCTTGTGCTTGATGCGCTTGTATTTGCCGCAGGAGCATTCCCAGTCCTTGGTCGGCCCGAAGATGCGCTCGCAGAACAGTCCGCCCTTCTCGGGCTTGAACGTGCGGTAGTTGATGGTTTCGGGGTTCTTGACCTCCCCATGGCTCCAGGACCGGATGGTCTCCGGCGAGGCCAGGGTGATGGTGACAAAGTCGAACCCGGGATGGGTGTCGGTATCAAAGATGGGCTTGGCGCTGGTTGTTTCCACCGGGGGGCTCCTATCGTTCACGATTCATTCTTTGCGGTCGCAAGCGGCATGCGGATCAATCGTCGTCGCGCTGCTGAACCCGGATGTCCAGGGCCAGGCTCTGGATTTCCTTCATCAGCACGTTGAACGATTCAGGCACGCCCGCCTCCAGCGAGTTGGTACCCTTGACGATCGACTCGTAGATTCGCGTGCGGCCGGATACATCGTCGCTCTTGACGGTCAGCAGTTCCTGGAGGGCATAGGCGCAGCCGTAGGCCTCCATCGCCCACACTTCCATTTCGCCGAAGCGCTGGCCGCCGTACTGGGCCTTGCCGCCCAGCGGCTGCTGGGTCACCAGGCTGTACGGTCCGACCGCGCGGGCGTGGATCTTGTCGCTGACGAGATGGTGCAGCTTGAGCATGTACATCACGCCCACGACCACGCGCTGGTCGAACGGTTCGCCCGTGCGTCCGTCGTACAGCACCGTCTTGCCATCGGTGGGCAGGCCGGCCTTTTCCATCAACTTCCAGATTTCCTTCTCGGGGCAGCCGTCGAACACGGGGGTGGCGGCATGCAGGCCCAGCATCTTGCAGGCCAGGCCCAGGTGCGTTTCGAGCACCTGGCCGACATTCATGCGCGAGGGCACGCCCAGCGGATTCAGTACGATGTCCACCGGCGTTCCATCCGGCATGAAGGGCATGTCCTCCTCCGGCAGAATTCGCGCCACCACGCCCTTGTTGCCGTGGCGGCCCGACATCTTGTCGCCCACGCTCAGCTTCTTCTTGCTGGCAATGAACACCTTGACCTGCTTGATAATGCCGGTCTCGGCGTCTTCCCCGCTTTCCAGGCGCAGCGACATGTTTTCGCGGTCGTCCTTGAGCTGGGCGAACTTCGAGCTGTACTCGCCGATGATGTTGCTGATCTTCTGCTGGATCGGGCTCGGGTCGATCGCAATCACGTCATAGGCCGCCGCCAGCTTGCGCAGCAGCGTCTTGGTGATCTTGCGGTTGGCCGGGATGATGATCTCGCCGGTCTCGCCGTTGACGACGTCCAGCGGGATCTTTTCGCCGAGCAGGATGTTGGACAGCGCATCGGTCAGGCTTTCCGTCAGCTCCTCCTCGCGCTTGTCGAACTCCTCGATCATCTGCTTCTGCTGCTTGCGGCGCTCGTTGGCGCTCATCTTGGTGCGTTGCGGCAGGTCGCGCGACGTCGTCTTGACGTCCATCACAATGCCGTAGGTCCCACTCGGAACCGTCAGCGAGGTGTCGCGGACTTCCGCGGCCTTCTCCCCGAAGATCGCCCGCAGCAGCTTCTCCTCCGGGGCCAGCTCCGTCTCGCTCTTGGGCGTGATCTTGCCCACCAGGATGTCCCCGGGCTTGACCTCCGCCCCGATCCGAACCACCCCGTCGAGTCCGAGGTTCTTCAGGGCTTCTTCCCCGACATTGGGAATGTCGCGGGTGATTTCCTCGGGCCCCAGCTTGGTGTCACGCGCGCCGCACTCGAATTCCTCGATGTGGACCGAGGTGAACACATCCTCGGCCACCAGGCGCTCGTTGATCAGGATCGCGTCTTCAAAGTTGTAGCCGCACCAGGGCATGAACGCCGCCAGCACATTGCGCCCAATCGCCAGCTCGCCCCCGGAGGTCAACGGGCCGTCGGCCAGCACATCGCCCTTCTTGACCTTCTGGCCCTTCTTGACGATCGGCTGCTGATTGATGCACGTGCCCGCGTTGGACCGGGTGAACTTGCGCAATTCATAGCGCTGGAACTCCGCCTGGGGCGTCTTCTTGTTCGGCACGGCGCCGTCCTTGGAGACGATGATGCAATCGGCGGACACATAGGCGACCTTGCCGGCCTCCTGCGCCAGAACCATCACGCGGCTGTCGCGCGCCACGCGGCCCTCGATGCCGGTGGCGACATAGGGCGACTCGGCATGCAACAGCGGCACCGCCTGGCGCTGCATGTTGGCGCCCATCAGGGCCCGGTTGGCGTCGTCATGCTCCAGGAACGGGATTAGGCCCGCGGCCACCGACACCACCTGCTTGGGCGACACATCCATGTAGTTGATCCGCCCGGCCTCGACTTCCAGAAACTCCCCGCGCCAGCGCCCGGCCACCGTCTCGCGGGCAAAGGAACCGTTCGGATTCAGCGGGGCGTTGGCCTGGGCAATCACGAAGTGCTCTTCGCGATCGGCGGTCAGGTAGTCGACCTCGTCGGTCACCTTGCCGTTCACCACCCGGCGGTACGGCGTCTCGATGAACCCGAATTCGTTGACACGCGCAAACATCGAAAGCGACGAAATCAGGCCGATGTTCGGCCCTTCCGGCGTCTCGATCGGGCAAATCCGGCCATAGTGCGACGAATGCACGTCGCGGACCTCGAAGCCGGCGCGTTCGCGGCTGAGCCCGCCTGGGCCCAGCGCGCTCAGGCGCCGCTTGTGCGTCAGCTCGGCCAGCGGATTGGTCTGGTCCATGAACTGCGACAACTGGCTGCGGCCGAAGAAGTCGCGGATCACCGCGGCCAGGGCCTTGGGATTGATCAGCTTCTGGGGGGTCAGCTTTTCCGCCTGCTGGTCGAAGACCGTCATGCGTTCGCGCACCAGGCGCTCGGTACGGGCCAGGCCCACCCGACACTGGTTTTCCACCAGTTCGCCCACCGTCCGGATCCGGCGGCTGCCCAGGTGATCGATGTCGTCGATGGTCCCCTCGCCCCGGCGCAGGCCGATGAGGTACTTGACCGCCGCCACGAAGTCTTCCTTGTCCAGCACCCGGCTTTCATTCTTGGAATCCAGCCCCAGCTTTTGCTGGATCTTGTAGCGACCGACACGACCCAGGTCGTAGCGGCGCGGATCCGAAAACAACCGCTTCAGGAGCTGGCGGGCATTGGACGTGGTCGGCGGATCGCCCGGACGCAGTTTGCGGTAGATATCCTTGAGCGCTTCATCCGTGCTGACCACCGGCGGATCCGACTGGGCTTCCTTGCGCACGCTCTTCAGGAGCAGGCCTTCGTCCCAGGACACGTTGACAGCCTCGACCTCGGTCAAGCCGGCTTCGTGAAGCTGCTTGAGCAGTTCGCGCGTGACCGGCTCGAATTTCTTGAACAGGACGCTGCCGCTGTCGGCGTCGATGACATCCTCTTTCAACACGCGGTGTTCCAGCGACTCCCCCTTGGCGCCGCCCACCGGCAGGGTTTCAAAGCTGTAGAACAGCCCCAGCAACTCTTCGTCGGTTCCATACCCCAGCGCCCGCAGGAAGGTCGTGGCCAGGAATTTGCGCCGGCGTTTCTTCCGGTCCAGGTAGATGTTCAACATGTCCGAGGTGTCGAATTGCACCTCGACCCACGAGCCGCGGTCCGGGATGATCCGGAACGAATGCAGCAGCGTCCCGTTGGCATGCACGCTCTGCTCAAAGCAGATGCCCGGCGAGCGGTGCAGCTGGCTGACGATGACGCGCTCGGCCCCGTTGACAATGAACGTGCCCTGGTCGGTGATCAGCGGCACCTCGCCCATGAACACCGTCTCCTCGCGCACCTCCGCCTCGGTCTTGAGGCGGAAGGTCACATGCAGCGCCGCCGTATGCGACTCGCCTTCTTTCAGGCACTCGAACGCCGTCTGCTTGGGCGGCGTGACCTCGTACTTCACGAAATCCAGCTCGCATTTCCCGTCGTAGCTTTCGATGGGAAACACTTCCTTGAAAACAGCCTGCAAGCCGACGCGGCGCCGTTTCATCGGCGCAACATCCATCTGCAGGAATTCGCGGTAGGAGCGGGTCTGGATCTCGATCAGATCCGGCAACTCGATTACATCGGACAACTGACCAAATTGAATTCTATCCACCATCGGTTCACCTGTGGGCTAAGGGTGAAAGCCTCGAACACCAGAAGACAGGCACACCCCGGGTGCGCCAAATGCGTCCCGGGGCGGCCGTCACAACATGAAGGGGGCTATTTGATGGTGACGATGGCGCCAGCCGCCTCAAGCTGCTTCTGGATCTTCTCCGCTTCGTCCTTGGCCACGTTTTCCTTGACCGGCTTGGGCGCGCCCTCGACCAGGTCCTTGGCTTCCTTCAGCCCCAGGCCCGTGATCGCGCGGACTTCCTTGATGACCGCGATCTTCTGCGAGCCCACGCTCGTCAGTTCAACCGTGAATTCGGTCTTCTCTTCCGCCGCCGCCGCGCCGCCGGCCGCCGGCGCCGCCGCCACGGCCACGGGGGCCGCCGCCGACACGCCCAGGCGCTCTTCCAGCGCCTTGACCAGTTGCGAAAGTTCCAGAACCGAGATCGTCTCGATCCAGTCCACAAACTCCGCCATCTTACCTTCCAATTTCACTTCATCGCTCATGGCATTGATCTCCTGCATCCTTGTTTTCTAAATCCGTGATCTTCGTGCGCCCACCCTGTGCCTAGGCGGCGCTCTGCTTCTCCGCGGCGGCCTTCAGCACATACACCAGGCTCGCCAGTTTTTGGTTCATCACGCCAACCAAATTCGACATCGGCGCGGCGATCGTTCCGACCAGCACGCCCTGCATGACCTTCTTCGGTGGTAGCGACGCCAGCGCGTCCACGTCCTCCGCCGGCCAGGCCCGGCCGTCGATCCGGCCCAGTTTGATCGCCGGGATCTTGTTGTTGGCCTTGGCAAACTCCTTGAGCGCCTTGGCCGCCACCGCCGCATCGCCGGGGCCGTACACCATGGCCGTGGGGCCCTTCAGCCCGGGCTCGATGCCCTCGTAGCCCAGCTCCGTCACCACCACGCGCAACAGGCGGTTGGGAACCACCTGAAAGCGCGCGTCGCTTTCCTTCAGGGTGCGCCGCAGCGCCGCCGCCTTGGCGGTGTCCAGTCCCGTGTAGTCCGTCAGGATCGCAAAGGCCGCCCCCGAGAGGTGCTCGCGGATCTCCCTGACAATGGCTTCTTTTTCCGGTCTCATGATCGTTGTCTCCCGTTCCGGGTTTGGCCTCAGGCCGTTTCGCGCGGATCCAGCCGCAGGCCGGGTCCCATGCTCGACGTAATCGTGGCGCGCTTGATGAACAGGCCCTTGGCCGCCGAGGGCCGGGCCGCGTTCAGCGCATCCACCACCGCCTTGCAGTTCTCCCGCAGGGCGTCCAATTCAAACGACATCTTGCCGAAGGGCACCATCACGTTGCCGTGGCGATCCATGCGGAATTCCACGCGGCCGGCCTTGCACGCCTTCACCGCGGCCGCCGTGTCGTCGCTCACCGTGCCCGTCTTGGGATTGGGCATCAGGCCCCGGGGACCCAGCACCTTGCCCAGCTTGCGGACTTCCTTCATCGCGTCCGGCGTCGCCACGGCCACATCGAATTCCGTGAACCCGCCCTGGACCTTGGCCAGCATGTCCTCGAATCCCACATGATCCGCCCCGGCCTCGCGGGCCGCATCCGCCGCCGGGCCGCTGGCGAACACCAGCACCCGGACCGTCTTGCCCGTGCCGTGCGGCAACGTCACCGTCCCGCGCACCGCCTGGTCGCTCTTGGTCGGATCCACACCCAGCCGAAACGCGACTTCCGCCGTTGCATCGAACTTCGCGGTGGGATTGTCCTTCAGAAAGCGCAACGCCCCCTCGATGGTGTAGAGCGTGTCGCGGTCCACCTTGGACGCCGCCTGCCTATATGTTTTGCCATGAAATGCCATGATGCTCTACTCCACTTCAATGCCCATGCTGCGGGCCGTGCCGGCCACCATGCGAATCGCATGGTCCTCGTCGTCCGCGTTTAAATCCTTCGCCTTGATCTGGGCGATCTCCACCAGTTGCTGGCGGGTCACCTTGCCGACCTTGTCGCGGTTCGGCACGCCCGAGCCCTTGGCGATCCCCGCCGCCTTCTTCAGCAGCGAGGCCGCCGGCGGACTCTTGGTCACAAAGGTGAAACTCTTGTCCTGGTAGACCGTGATCACCACCGGGATGATCATGCCGGCCTGCTTCTGGGTCACCGCATTGAACTCCTTGCAGAAGCCCATGATGTTGACGCCCTGCTGGCCGAGGGCCGGCCCCACCGGCGGCGCCGGGTTCGCCTGGCCGGCCGGGATTTGCAGCTTGATGATGCCTGTAACTTTCTTCGCCATGTTTTCCGCCTGGGCTTATTCGCCCCGTTCCACCTGCCAATATTCCAGTTCCACCGGCGCCGTACGGCCGAAAATCGACACCGACACCTTCAACTTGCCGCGCTCCGGATCCACTTCCTCGACGATCCCGCTGAAGCTCAAGAAGGGCCCGTCGGTTATCTTGACCGACTCGCCCGGCTCGAACACCACCTTGGGCACGACCCGCTCCTGCCGCTCTTCGATCTGCATCAGGATCTGGTCCACCTCATCCGGCCGCAACGGCACCGGCCGGTCGCCGCCGATGAACCCGATCAGCCCCGGCGTCGCCTGGATGAAACTCCACGGCTTCTCCATGAGCTGCTTGGTCTCGTCGTACAGCGCGATCTCGATCAATACGTAGCCCGGAAAAAACTTGCGCGTCTGGGTGATGCGCTTGCCCTGCTTCACCTCCGACACCTTTTCGGTCGGGATCAGCACCTCGCCAATGTAGTCCTGCATCTCCTCGATCTGGACCCGCTTGGCGATGTTCTCGCGCACCTTCCCCTCCTGTCCGGAGAGGGCGTGCAATACATACCACTTCTTTTCCATGACGCTCCCGGTCCCGCCGCCTAAATCACCCAGCGCACCAGTTGGCGCAACACCACATCGCACACCGCCACGAACCCCGCCAGCAGCCCCACCGAGATGATCACCACCACCGTCGAGTCGAACAGCTCCGGACGCGTCGGCCACGCGCACTTCTTCAGCTCCGTGTTCACTTCGCCGAGAAATCCGCGAAAGCCGCCGATCGATTCTCCCAACTTGCTCATGTCTGGTTTGCCTTTGTTGTTGCCGGTGGCCCGTTCGTCCCACGTGGCAGGCCAGGAGGGACTTGAACCCCCAACAACCGGTTTTGGAGACCGGTGCTCTGCCAAATTGAGCTACTGGCCTGTGGTCGAGTTGCCGTGATCGCCTGCGCCGCCTCTACTTCGTCTCGCGGTGCACCGTGTGCTTCCGCTCCGCCGGACAGTACTTCTTCAGCTCCAAGCGCTCGGTCTTGGTCTTCTTGTTCCGGCTGTTCATGTAGTTCTTGCGCTTGCACTCCGTGCATGACAGCGTGATGATTTCCCTGGGCATGGCTTATACTCCGGTTCGCGGATCCGGGGGCGGCCGCGTCGCCGCGCCGCCCCGCTTCAGCTCCGCGGTCCGCCTTATTCCACGATCTCCGCCACGACGCCGGCGCCGACCGTGCGGCCGCCTTCGCGAATGGCGAAGCGCATGTTCTTCTCCATGGCGATCGGGGTGATCAATTCGACATCCATGTCGATGTTGTCGCCCGGCATCACCATCTCCACGCCCTCGGGCAGCGTCACGTCGCCGGTCACGTCCGTGGTGCGGAAGTAGAACTGCGGACGGTACCCCTTGAAGAAAGGGGTGTGGCGTCCACCTTCTTCCTTGCTCAGCACGTACACGCCCGCCTTGAACTTCTTGTGCGGGGTGATCGACCCGGGCTTGGCCAGCACCTGGCCGCGCTCGACGTCTTCCTTCTTCGTGCCACGCAGCAGCGCGCCAATGTTGTCGCCCGCCTGGCCCTGGTCCAGCAGCTTGCGGAACATCTCCACGCCCGTCGCCACCGTCTTCTGCGTAGGCCGCAGGCCGACGATCTCGACTTCTTCGCCCACTTTGATGATGCCGCGCTCCACGCGCCCCGTCACCACCGTGCCGCGACCTTCGATCGAGAACACGTCTTCCACCGGCATCAGGAACGGCTGGTCCAGCGGGCGCACCGGCTCCGGCACGAAGGTGTCAATCGCGTCCATCAACTCCTGGATGCACTTGGAATCCTCGCTGTTCGGATCGGTCGAAGCGATCGCCTTGATCGCACTGCCGCGGATGATCGGCGT
>CAYNSH010000114.1:0-9272 GCA_964399775.1 uncultured Verrucomicrobiota bacterium | reverse complement strand
AATTCCGACCATCCTGTCTGAAATATCCCTCCTTCCATGAAGTCCCACCCCGCCTTCGCCTCGATTGAATTCAACAGCGTGCCGGCCGGCCTCTACGCCGCCGACGCGCTACTGAAAAAATCGCCCATCGGGATGATCCGCACCGGCACCATTGGCTCCGGACGCTTCCTCATCCTGCTGGCGGGCACCACGGCGTCCGTCGCCGAGGCCCACGAGGAGGCGCTGTTCCATGGTGGCCTGCAGATCGCCGACGACTGTTTCCTGCCCGACATCCATCCCGCGCTCTACGACGGCATTCTCGGCGGCAAGCGGCAGATGGGCGATGGCCCCCTCTGGATCCTTGAAACCCCCACCGTCTCCTGCAACATCCAGGCCATCGATCGGGCCATGAAAGGCGTGTCCGTCGCCCTGATCGAATTCCGCGCCGGCGACCCCCGCATGGATGGCCGCGGACTCGCGATCGTCCAAGGCGATTTGACGGACGTCCAAGCCGCGCAGGAAATCGCGCTCTCCGCCCTCGAAACCCGCGGCATTCCCGCCCAGCACCGCGTCCTCACCTCCCCCCACGACGCCCTCCTGGCCCAGATCTCCGTTTCCACCCGCTTCGACCTCGCCCAGCCCCTCGAACTCGAAGGAGAAACCGCGTCCTAACCGACAAGGAAACCGCCATGCTGCTAGGAAAAGTCATTGGAACTGTGGTCTCCACGCAGGTCTACGAAGGCCTGGCGGGCTGCCCCATGCTGCTCGTCCAGCCCCTTGCCAAGGACGGCGCCGAGAAAGGGGCCCCCGTCGTCTGCGCCGACGGCACCCGCATGGCCGGCCTCGGCGAACGGGTCTACTACGAAGGCGGACGCGAAGCCGCCATGACCCTCTCCCCCTCGTTCGTTCCCGTGGACCACGCGATCGTCGGCATCGTCGACGGCGTCGAGGCCCCCCAATGGAAAGGCGGCCCGGCATGATCCTCGGCAAGGTCATCGGCAATATCCACTCCACCATCAACCACCCGTTCTACGACGGCAAGAAGTTGCTGATGGTCGAAAAAATCGAACCCAACGGAAAGACGGCTTCCGGCTATCTCGTCGCGGTGGACCGCGCCGGGGCCGGCGTGGGCGAAACGGTCTTGATCCTGGATGAAGGCAATGGAGCGCGGCAGGTCCTCGAGTCCGCAGACGGGCCGGTGCGAAGTGTGATTGTCGGCATCGTGGACGAGATCAACGAAAGCCCAACCCCGTGAAAACGGGGTTTTTCAGTCTTGGACGGCACGGGGGCGATCCGGCTCCATCCGGAATGGAGACCCGACGCCCTCGTCGGGCGGCTGTTCCCCTGATGATTGGATATTGGATATTGAATATTGAATATTGAGTTCCTCAACCCCCGCCGCGCCCCGCGCGGCAAAGAAAGAAGGCCGAAGATGAAAGCCATCCTGATCATTCTCGACTCCGTGGGCATCGGCGCCGCCCCCGACGCGGCCGAATACGGCGATGTCGGCGCCTCGACCCTCGCGCACCTCGCCGCGGCCTCCGGCGGCCTGAATGCCCCGACCCTGCAGAAGATGGGCCTCGGCAACATCCCCGGCCTGCTCCACCACCGCCCCGCCGAGACCATCGAAGGCGTCCCCGCCGAGAAAACCCCCATCGCCTCATGGGGCGCCATGCGCGAAATGTCCGACGGCAAGGACACCATCACCGGCCATTGGGAAATCGCCGGCCTCGAAGTGGATCCCGGCTTCCACAACTTCCCGCTGGAAAACTCGTTTCCCCCCGACCTGATCGCCACCTTTGAAAAGGAAACCGGCCGCAAGCTCATCGGCAACAAGGCCGCCAGCGGCACCGCCATCCTCGATGAGCTGGGCGAAGAGCATATGCAGACCGGAGCGCTGATCTGCTACACCTCCGCCGACAGCGTCTTTCAGATCGCCGCCCACGAGGACGTCGTCCCCGTCCCCGAACTCTACCGCTATTGCGACATCGCCCGCCGGCTCTGCGACCCCCTGCGCGTCGGCCGCGTCATCGCCCGCCCCTTCGTGGGAAAGCCCGGCGCCTTCAAGCGCACGGAAAACCGCAAGGACTTCGCCTACCTGCCCAATGAAAAGACCATCCTCGAGCGCCTCGTCGCCAGGGACGTCCCCGTCTATGCCGTCGGCAAGATCGAAGACATCTACTGCCACCGCGGTATCACCGAGTCCGTCCACACCGGCAACAACGCCGACTCGCAGGCGCTGGTCGAAAAATGGACGCAGGAGAAGGACGGCGGGCTGATCATCGCCAATTTCATCGACTACGACATGGTCTACGGCCACCGCCGCGACGCCAAGGGCTACGCGAAGAGCCTCGAGCTGACCGACCAGTGGCTGGCGAACTACCTGCCGCTGGTGAAGGAAGGCGACATGCTGATCCTCACCGCCGACCACGGCAACGACCCCACCTTCAAGGGCACCGACCACACCCGCGAGTACGTCCCCCTGCTGGTCTACCGCCCCGGCGAACCCGTCGAAAACCTCGGCATCCGCCGCGGCTTCTACGACATCGCCCAGTCCCTCGCCCGCTTCTTCGGCATCCCCGCCATTCCCCGCGGCGCATCGTTTGTGTGAGGATGTGAATGCCCAGATCCCGCCTCACCCGGAGGGTTCGCCCTACCATTGGATCGATGGTAGGGCGATCCCGACTCTCCCGGAGGTCGGGACCCGCCGAGTCGGGCTGGTATAGGCTTCCTTCCAACATTCCAAAATTCCACTATTCCAATCCCCCAAGGAGCTCCCCATGGTACCCCAATGGATCATCGAAAAAAAACGCGACGGCCACATCCTCACCGATGAGGAAATCCGCTTCTTCCTCAACGGCTACACGAAGGGGACCATCCCCGATTACCAGATGTCGGCCATGGCCATGGCGATCTTCCTCAAGGGCATGACCCCCGAGGAGACCGCCGTCCTCACCGACACCATGATGCACTCGGGCGCGATGGTCGACACCTCGTCGATCACCCTGCCCAAGGTGGACAAGCACTCCACCGGTGGCATCGGCGACAAGGTCTCGCTGATCCTCGCCCCCCTCGCCGCCTGCGCCGGGCTCGCCGTCCCGATGATCTCCGGGCGCGGCCTCGGCATTACCGGCGGCACCCTCGACAAGCTCGAGTCCATCCCCGGCTTCAACGTCAACCTCTCCGAAGAGCAATTCATCGCCACCATTCACAAGTGCGGCTTCTCGATGATCGGCCAGACCGGCGAGATCGCCCCGGCCGACAAGAAGCTCTACGCGCTTCGCGACGTCACCGGCACCGTCGCCTCCATCCCGCTCATCACCGCCTCCATCATGTGCAAGAAGATGGCCGAAGGCATCGACTCGCTCGTGCTCGACGTCAAGTGGGGCACCGGTGCCTTCATGCGCACCATCGAGGACGCCACCGCCCTCGCCCAGTCCATGGTCCGCGTCGGCAAGGCCATGAACAAAGGCATGGTCGCGCTCCTGACCGACATGAACCAGCCCCTCGGCCGCACCGCCGGCAACGCGCTGGAAATCATCGAATCCATGGAATGCCTCCAGGGCCAATACGCGGACGAAGACCTGATGAACATCACCATGGCCCTCACCGCCGAAATGCTCGTGCTGGGCAAGAAAGCCGCGACCGTGGACGAAGCCCGCGGCATCCTGAAGCAGATCATCGCCTCCGGCGCCGCCTTCGCCAAATTCAAGGAAATGGCCGCCCTGCACGGCGCGGACGTTTCCGCCCTCGACGACCTCTCCAAGCTGCCGAAGGCCTCCATCGTCAAGCCCTACCCGGCCCCCGCCGCGGGCTTCCTCGCCAAGGTCGACGCCGAATCCATCGGCCGCGCAGTCCTCGTCTTGGGCGGCGGACGCCAGAAGACCGACGACGTCATCGACTACGGCGTCGGCACCTCCGGCCTCGCCAAGATCGGCGACCAGGTGGAAGCCGGCCAGCCGCTCGTCGTCGTTCACGCCAACTCCGAAGAAAAACTCGCCCAGGCCATGGCCTACGTCGAGCAAGCCTTCGAGATTGCGGAACAACCCGTCCCCGCCCCCAAGCCCATCGTGGCCCGCATCACGGGGTGAATTGACCCGTCCCCGACCCAAGAGTAGGATATCGCCATGGAAACCACCGCAGAAAAAATCGTCATGGAAGCGCTTTTGTTGGCGCCTCAAGCCCGGGCGTTTGTCGCTGAACGCTTGATCGAGAGCCTGGATGCGGATCCGGCGGAAGATCTTTCCCCGGCCTGGCGGAAAGAGGTGTGCAAGCGTTGCCGGGAAATGGATCACGGAACCGTCGAATTGCGGGAGGCCGCCGACGTTTTTGCCAAGGCCTATGCATCGCTTGGATGAAGGCCATCCGATACCATCCAGACGCCGAGGCGGAAATGGTTCAGGCCGCCGCTTGGTATGAACGGCAACAAGCGGGCCTTGGGAAGCGCTTCCTCTCCGAGATTCAAGATGCCCTCAATCGCATCCTGCTCAACCCTGAACTGTATGCGTTGGTGGAAGGGGATGTTCGCCGGTGCCGTGTTCACACCTTCCCGTTTGGATTGTTGTTTCGTATCAGGCCCGATTGTATTGCCATTATGGCCGTCATGCACCTGTATCGCGACCCGGACTGCTGGAAAACCCGGGTCCTTGGACCATGATGGACAACATTCCCAATCATACGGATCAACCGGTAGGGCGCCCTGGCCCAGGGCGCCGCGGCTCTCGGCCCGTCCGATCCCGGCGGTCTCGGCGAGACCGCCCTACCCACGGGATCGCAATCCTCGGGCCGGTTTTCCACGGTGTGGAAAAAAGTTTTCCACACTGTGGAAAAAATGGGCCTGATTTTTCCACGCCATGGAAAATTTTTCCCGAAGTTTTCCACGCTATGGAAAATCCGGCGGCGGCCGGACCACATGTGGAAAACTTTCTTCTCATCGCCCGTTGATTCTTCCATCATTCCATGATTCCAACATTCCATAGGAGCCCCCACCCATGATCAACCGCAAACCCCTCGAAGCCTCGCTCGCCGCCGTCAAAAAGGCCTTCCCCAAGGCCAAGCCGAAACTCGGCATGATCCTCGGCTCGGGCCTGAGCGAAATCGCCGATGCCTTCGAAAAGCTCGGCGAAATCTCGTACGAAAAGATCCCCGGCCTGGGCAAGGCGGGCGTCGTCGGCCATGCCGGCCGCCTGCTGTGGGGCAAGTCCGCCGGCATCGAGACCTTTGTCTTCCAGGGCCGCCGCCACGTCTATGAGGGCGTCGGCTGGGAAGCCGTCGCCACCCCCCTCTTCCTGCTGAAGAGCCTCGGCGCGAAAGCCGTCTTCCTGACCAATGCCGCCGGCGGCACGAATCCCAAGTGGAAGGCTGGCGACCTGATGATCATCGAGGACCACATCAACCTGATGGGCGTCACGCCGTTGCTGGGCGCGCACGACCCCTTCTGGGGCCCGCGCTTCCCCGACCAGTCGTTCATCTACGACAAGAAACTGCGCGCGGCGCTCACGCGCGCCGGCAAAGCGGCCAAGGTCGCCCTGCGCCGCGGCGTCTATTTCGCCGGCACGGGCCCGACCTACGAGACGCCCGCCGAAGTCCGCGCCTGGCGCACGCTCGGCGGCGACGCCGTCGGCATGTCCACCGTGCCCGAGGCCATGCTCGCCAACGCCTGCGGCCTGCGCGTCGTCGGCCTTTCCTGCATCACCAACATGGCCGCCGGCATCCTCGACCAGGCCCTGACCCATACGGAAGTTTTCGAGACCTCCCAAAAGGCCATGGCCGGCATGAAGAAACTCACCCTCCAGTTCTGGAAAGAACTGGCGAAGGAAACCCTCTAGACGCAAAGCCCCGGCACGAGGGCGTGCCGGCTCCATTCGGAATGGAGACCCGACGCCCTCGTCGGGGGCTGTTCTGCCACCATTCCACCATTCCATCATTCCATCATTCCAACAAAGGAACCCGCCATGACCGCAAAAAAGACCAAGAAAGCCAAGAAGGCCTCGAAGAAGGCCGCCGCTGAAATGCAATACCACGTGCACCTTAAGCCCGGCGACGTGGGCCGCTACGTCCTGCTGCCCGGCGATCCGGGGCGCGTGCCGCTGATCGCGTCGTACTTCGACAACGCGAAGGAAGTGGCGTTCAACCGCGAGTACCGCACCTACACGGGCACGGTCGCCGGCATCAAGGTGTCCTGCTGCTCCACGGGCATCGGCTGCCCCTCCACGGCCATCGCGGTGGAAGAGCTGGTCAAGTGCGGCGCGGACACGTTCATCCGCATCGGCACCTGCGGCGCCTTGCAGCGCGAAGTGAAGCTGGGCGACCTGTGCATCACCACCGGCGCCGTGCGCGAGGAAGGCACCACCCGCCAGTACGTGCCGCTGTCCTATCCGGCCGTGGCCGACCTCGACGTGACCCTCGCCCTGCGCGAAGCCGCCAAGAAGCTGAAGATCGCCGCCCACACCGGCATCGGCCACTGCAAGGACGCCTTCTTCATCGAAGACAAAAACATCCCCATCCGCGAGGAGATCGATGCCCTGTGGAATGCATGGTACAAGTCGAACGTCATTTCGACGTCGATGGAATCCGCCGCGCTGTTCGTCGTGTCGAGCATCCGCCGCGTCCGCGCCGGCGAAGTGATGGCGACGATCGGCCTGACCTACGACGACAAGCCCATCATCGCCAAGGTCGGCGTGGAAGAAGCCATCCGCACCGCCATCGAGGCGATCCAGATCCTCGACAAGCAGGACCGGAAATAGCTCGCGGATCGGGTGGGTCGGCGTCCAAGGCGCCGGCCCAGCGGGAGCCTAGTACCCGTAAATGAACTCGTCCGGTTCGTATTCGATCTCGTAGCCGTACTCGTCGACAGGCGCCAACAGCCCTTCGGCAACCAATTGTGCATCGCGATCCGGCGTCAGTTGCACCGGCAGGGGCGGCAGCCCTTGGCGAATCACTTCCATTTGGTAGTTTTGCAGGTGCTGCTCCAGTTCCTCGCCGGTGTAGATGGGTCGCGGTGGTTCGGAGGGGCGCTGGCGGGCCAGTTGTCGCTCCCGGCGACGCTCGGCGTAGGACATCCGGCGTTCCTCGCTTTGGCGCAAGCGATCCTGTTGCTCGGAGGTCGTCAACACTTGCGTGCCCGCCGTCCCGCTCATCCGCAGCACGACGCTCTCGTCGCCCTTGCGCAGAACCGCCTCTTCGTTATCGTAATCGACATCCAGCAGTTCCACTCCGTTGGCATCCTTCTCGCCGACTCGGAGTGTGAAATAGCTGTTGTCTTTTCGATCGACCACCGCCACTCGCAACTGGCCGTCATTCAATTCAAAAATCCCCGACAAGACCATCTGGGCGGCAAAGGATTCATGCACCGGCACCACCCGTTCCGGTTCCGGGACCCGCTCGGGCAATGCGCCGAACGGCTTGCGGTCGAGGATGATCTGATAGTCGGCAAACGGACGGGCTTGCGGAACCACGGCCAGCGCGCTCAGCGTCCAGCCCCATGTGAAAATGCATAGAATCCGCTTCATGGTCCCAGCCTACTTCTTTGCCCCCATGTGCGCAATTCTCATTTTGGTGGCCGCATTGCAGTGGCCGCATTGCAGCCGGTGCAGCCCGCCCCCGCCCACCGGCGGGGCCTCATGATTACGATCGCGCCTTGGCCGCCGCCTGACTCAACGCAAAGGCCTCCCGAAATCGAGCCAACTGATGGCCCGCCACCACAACCACGTGGTTGCCCAGCGGGTTGCGCAGGAGGTCCCCGGCCGACTCCGGCGAGACCTGAATCCAGGCCTGGGTGCGGCAGGCGTCGGCTCCATGGCGGTTTTCCATCAGGGTCCCCTCCGCGCCCCACCATCGGTCCAGTTCCGCGCCCCCCAGTCGCAGAAGGGTGACCGGGCCGGGGGTAAACGTTCCATCAATGCCCACGCCCAGGCCGGATTCAAAATGGGTGTTCAGCGCATGCTCCCGGGTCATGCTCAGGGGCACCGTGCAGTGCGCCACCAGCAATTCGCCGGTGGCCTCCCGGATATCCGCGGGATTCGCCATCCAGGCCACTTGGCCGGTCAGATGCCAGAGCCACCTCAGCATCAATACGGATGGCACATCCCCTTCGCAGCCGGCGGTGATTCCTTCATCGGTAAGCATCGCCAGCGCCAGGCATCCGGTCGTCGCCCCGCGTTCAACCAGGTCGAAACAACGCAGCGTCAGGGCGTCGAGACGGTGTAGGCGAATCATCTCCTTCAATGCGCGATAAACCGCCACGGCCCGCGCGAAGGCCACGGGCTCCAACTGATGCCGGGATCGGGCCCGGTCCCAAACGGTGAACTCGGGCCCGCTTTCGGGAACTTCTAGGTGGGCGATCAAGGCCAGCAACTCGCCCACGTCCAGCGCCAGCACGCGGGTGCCCAGTCGTTTGGCCACGATTTCCGCCCGCTGCGAACTCGCAATCAGCCAGTCGGAACTGGCTCCGATCAAGCCGATTCGATCCTCGGCCAGGCGATGGTTGGCGGCCAGGCAATCGGCCGTTTGCCGAATCGCGGCCTTTGCGGACTCGTCGGCTGGACCCCGCAACAGAAAGATCCGCCCCTGGCCGCCCTCCTGTCGAACCTGGGCCAGGATTTCCAAGGCCGCCGGCAGGGAATTGTGGCCCGGATGGGCAATCAACAGCGCCAACGGCGGCTTGCCCTGCTGCACGCGCGAGCGATAGCGCCGAATCGCTTCGGCTTCCACCCCGCCCGTCAGCACCAGGGTAAAGGCCACGGCATCGCCATCCGCCACCATCCCGTCATAGCGAGCCATGCCAATATCCGCCAGCGCTTGTTCGACATCCGCGGCCAGCCGGCTCATGGATGCCGGATCGTGCAACTGGGAAGCAACGGGAATATAGGCGATGGTCATGGCAGCCTCGGATTCAGTGCTACACCGCCGCGCCCGACCTCAAGATCCGGCCCGGCGGAAGGGATTGCAGAAAGGCCGTGCTTGAAAGCCGGCCGCCTTTGTGGTTGAAGAACACACGACGGAGCCCCGGTAGCTCAGTTGGACAGAGCGGCGGTTTCCTAAACCGCGACGGCCACCCCAAACCCGCACCAAGCCCGTTGACGAATCTCCAAGCCTGTATTGAAGAAACGCGATATTCCTAGAGAATATAGCCGTTTTCGGGAGAGGGGCAGTTTTGGCGCATAATGGCACTTTTAAGCCCCGAGTTTGTCAACAGACCGTCAACACTTTTGGAAACGCCCCAGATTCGACGGAGAAAGCCGCCCCGCCAGCCACCCAGCCACCGACCCGCCCCGCGCCGCCGACGCGCCAGC
>CAYNSH010000113.1:0-9395 GCA_964399775.1 uncultured Verrucomicrobiota bacterium | reverse complement strand
CCCGCTCTTCTTGCGCCGCTTCCCGTCGCTTACGCTTTCTTGACGCAGCCGTGCCCCCCGACCGGATGGGGCCGAATCCGCCCTTGACGCCGTTCGGCAAACCCCTATGATGCCCGCTCGTTTTAAGGAATGAAGGAAGCCCCATGAAAACTGCCCTGTTAGAGAAGATCGAGCAAAGCCAACTGAAGGAAGAAACGCCGAGTTTCCGCGTCGGCGATTCCGTCCGCGTCCATGTCAAAATCAAGGAAGGCGGCAAGGAGCGCGTCCAGGTCTACAGTGGCACGGTGATCGCCCGGGATGGCGGCCGGGCCAACGAAACCTTCACCGTCCGGCGGATCTCGTATGGCGAGGGGGTGGAGCGTGTATTCCCGGTGCATTCCCCCTATGTGACCAAGATTGAAGTCGAACGCAGCGGCAAGACGCGCCGCGCCAAGCTGTATTACCTGCGCCAGCGCACCAGCAAGCAAAGCCGCCTGAAGGAGCGCGCCTGACCCGTTCGGCCGACAGGCTTCGCCACGAGGAGCAGTTCTGGGCACAGGGGCATGCCCGGATTGCCGGAATAGACGAAGCGGGCCGGGGGCCCCTCGCGGGGCCAGTGGTGGCGGCCGCGGTCGTCTTTGATCCATCGTTTCTGCGCGAGCAAGCCCGGCGCGACCTGGCGGACCTCAACGACTCGAAACAACTCCCGGCCCAGCGCCGGGAGTATTTTTATGACTGGCTCATGGCCGACGACCGGATCCAGGTCGGGATTGGCCAGGCCTCGGTCGACGAAATCACCGAGTTCAACATTCTGCGCGCGACGCACCTGGCCATGGGGCGGGCGCTGGACCCATTGCTGCCGCCGCCGGACCTGGCGCTGGTGGATGGCCTGCCGGTCCGGGGGCTCCGCGTGGCGCACCATGCGATCGTCGGCGGGGATGCCGCCAGCCTGTCGATCGCCGCGGCCAGCGTCATCGCCAAAGTCACGCGGGACCGGCTGATGATTGAATTGGCCGGGCAATATCCATCGTACGGGTTCGAGCGTCACAAGGGTTATGGCACGCGCGAACATCTCGACGCCCTGCGGCGCTGGGGCCCGTGTCCTGCCCATCGCCGAACCTTTGGGCCCGTTGCCCAACTGACCCTGGAATTCGACGCATGACCTGGTCCTGGCTGTTTTCGTTCTGGCGGAAACCGGCGCGCACGCACCCGGAGAGCCACCGCGCCGGCGCCTGGGGGGAGGCCCTCGCCGCCGACCACCTCAAGCAGAAGGGCTATCGGATCCTGGGCCGCAACGTCCGCTTTGGCTCGCGCAGCGAACTCGACATCGTGGCCCGCTCCCCGTCGCCCGAAGCGCTGGTCTTTGTGGAAGTGAAGACCCGCCGCAGCGAAACCCATGGCCGCCCGATCGACTTCGTCGACCGGGGCAAGCGCCGCGCGCTTGGGCGCGCCGCCCACCACTATCTCCGGCGCCTGTCCGCGCACCCGGCGCGAATCCGATTTGATGTGATTGAAATTGTCGGGCGGCCCGGCGATAATCCACCCGAGATTCGCCACATCGAAAACGCCTTTACGCCATGGCCAAACTACCGCATTCGCTGAACCGCCTGAACCGGTGCCTGGCCCTCGCGGGGCTGTTGCCGATCGCCCTGCCCGCCTGGGCGTTCCTCGACCGGTGGGAATTGGATGCCGAGATCATTTCCGAAACCGGCCAAGTGCTGTTTGATCGCTTTGCGCCGGAATCCATCAAGGAAGAATACGAGATCCTGTCGGCGGAAGAGCTAAAGGCCTGGATCGGGCCGGTCCAGACCGCGCTATCGGGGATGGACTTTTCCGATCTGGCGCGCATGCAACCGCAAGTCCGCGAGCAATTGGCCACGTTGCGGGCCAATCCCCAGACCCAGGGCTATGCCGATTGGCTGGAAGCCCGGAAGGATTATTTCGACATGGCGGCGGAAATCGAGCAGGCCCGCCCCACACCGGCGCCGGTGACGCCGACGCTTCCGGCGCATCCGGCCCAGCCCACGCCGCCAGAGCCGGCGCGGCCACTGGTGCCCCACCCCGCCGCGCCCCAACGCCCCGACCTGCCGCCGCATCCGGCGGCACCCGCCAAGCCCTTGCCGGCTCATCCGGCCGAGCCGCCGACGGTCGTCCGACCGGATCCCGCGCCCGTTCCGGCGCCGCCCCCGGCCGCTCCGACTCCCGCCGTGGCCGCGCCAGGAAAAAACCACTATGCCGACAACAAGCAGCTTTGGATCGGCAAGCTCTCCGGGCGGGCGACGCCCGGGCGCGCGGCGGCGCTGCTGCCGGATCTCAAGCGAATCTTCCGCGAAGAAGGCGTGCCGCCAGCGCTGGTCTGGCAGGCCGAGGCGGAATCGACCTTCAATCCGGCCGCCCGCAGTCCGGCGGGTGCGGTGGGGCTGTATCAGTTCATGCCCGCGACGGCCCGGGAGTATGGCCTGAGCCTGACGCCGGAGGATGAGCGGCTCGACGCGCTGAAGAACGCCCGGGCGGCGGCCCAGTACCTCAAGCGACTGCACGCCCGATTTGGCGACTGGTCCCTGGCCCTGGCGGCCTACAACTGCGGGCAGGGCCGGGTCTCCAAAAACCTGCGCGAGACCGGCGGCACGAGCTTCAACGACATCCACGACCGCCTGCCCGCCGAAACCCGGATGTACGTCCCCAAGATCGCCGCGCTGCTCCACCTGCGCGAAAACGCGAACCTCGAACAGCTTTGAGGGTCCATCTCCGCGCCCAGCGGGCGCGGCGACAGTGCATCGGAAAACGCCTGGGCGAATGGTCGCACGCCAGGCTTGCGGAAGATTACGGAATGCGGATGCGGAAAAAGCCTGTGGTTTCGTGGCTGGGCAAATCGACGGATAACAGACCAAAGCTCGAGATCACCGGGAACAAAGCGACCGGTTGCCAATTCGTATCCGCCATCGTCGCGACAGATTCCACGACATACGAAAGGCTGGGCGTCAGATTTTCGACTGTCAACGACAGCGAGTTGTCGGACTGAAGAAGACGGCTTGATACGGGGCGTGCCACTGGCGTGAACTCGATCGATGAGGGGTGGATCGAGTAACGCACATACCAGCGGGGATTGGTGTTCAAGTCCGATCGAATATTCCCGACGATGGAAACGGCATTTTCGGGCCGGAAGGACGCCGGCAAATCGGAGATATAGGGACTGGTCATCATGTCCATCGAGCCATCTTGATCAATCGCATTCAAGGGCATGATTTGCCAATGTCCGCCATGTGCGAGCGGAAAGAGTTCGTCATCAAAACCATGTCCGGCGAAGATCAGTTGGTCCTGGGTGAATCCATGGTTGTCGCTACAGGTGATTTTGCTGTCGCCTCGCCCAATGTATCGCCACGTGTAGGCTCCGATTGAAATCCGGGCGTACAGGATGGCATTGATGTACCAGGTGTTGCTCGTGGTGCCTAGTGGCGTGTCCGACGAATCAAATATGCATTCAGAAAAGGCTATGTGACCCAGCTCGATTCCTTCAGGCCCGGGGTGGCCGGAGGCATTGCCCATGCCGTCAACCACACCACTGGCCGTGAAGCGCCACAATTCAGCGTAGGCACCAGAGGCCAGAAGGACCAGCAAAAGAAATAGAACGAAATGTCTCATGGCCAATAACCCGGGCAAGCGTTTCGTGAGTGTCATTCGAATGCTGAGGGTGGACTTCGCATTAGCGGCACGTGTTCCGGGGCCTATTCTTTTAGCGTCAGGGCAACGGCGCCGTCCTCGATGCGCAGGCTTTCCACACCATCGGCGAAGGTTTTCCAGAATCCGTCGTCGCCGGAGAATTCACGGATCAGATCGATGTTTTTAAGTCCCCCGAGCCAGGCGTTTGGCAGGGGCACGCCCATGATCATGACGCCCCGCAGCATCACGACGGGCCGGCCGTCGGCATAGCGGAATTCCACGCCGGTCTTGACGCGCAGCGTCTTGCCGCCCAGTACCGGAAAATCCTCATCCAAGGGCAGGAGCAGCCGGGCGCTGATGAGGTTTTCCGACAGATCGATCACCAGTTTGTCCGCCAGATCGGTATTTTTAGCCAGCAGGGCGTTGATCTCCCGCTCGGTGAAGCGGAGGGTCCGGCTGGCCCCCTCTTCACTGTAGGGCTCCGGTTGCAGGCCGCCGGACGTTGAGGCCGCATCCGGCGCCGTGGGGGTCCGGTCCACGTCGATCCGATCGATCTTGCGCTGCAGCACCTGTTCTTCGCGGGGGCTGAGATGCACAGGCTTGAACGGGCGGGGATGCAGGTAGACGCGATAGAGGACGAGGCCGGCCGCGGCCGTCAGGAGCACCGCCAGTCCCATGAACAGCAGCACATGCCCGCAGCCGAATCGGTGAGGGCTTCGATTCCGGGCGGCGGGGCCCGTCGGGGCATTGGGGATTGGATCATCCGGCATGGTGGCACCTCCGTCGTCGAGGTATAGGCCAGTCCCCGCGGGAATGCAAACCAAAGGTGCGACAGGCAAAGAGGCATGCAACGAGGCGGCCCGTGGGGCAAGCCTCAGGGAGCGGAGCGCGCCGGGATGGTTTTGGCCATGCGCCAATCGTCCATGACATAGCCGTTGCCGATGTCTTGGAGGAGCGGCCCGGTGATGCGGAAGCCAAGGCGTTCGTAGAAGGCGATGGAGCCGGTGTTGTGCTTGTTGACGGTCAGCCACAGCTTGCGGCACTTCAGTTCGCGGCAGCGATGTTCGGCAAACTCGATCATGGCGCGGCCCTGGCCCGTTCGTCGGGTATCGCGCTTCACATAGATTTTGCTCAGCAGGGCCGTTCCGGCGGCCGGATTCGGAACCAGAGCCAGGTAGCCGAGTTCGGGGGCCAGGTAGTATTCGTAGCCTTCCGACGACAGTTGGCGGGCGATGGCGGGCTCGCTCTGGAATTTCCCGAGCATGTAGTCGACCTGCCCCTGCCCCACGATGGGCACATAGTGGGCGGTCCAGATTTCCCGGGCCAGGCGGGCGACGGCCGCGATCTGCGCCGGAGTCTCTACGCGCTCGAGGTTCACGCCCGATTCAGAACTCCCCGCGGACTTCCACGCGCTCGACATAGTGGCGCAGGACATCGGCGAGGGCGTGCATGGCCTCGGCGGAGGTTTCCGGCATGGCGCGGCAAGCGGGGTCGGGCAGGTTGTCGCGCGGCACGAAGGCCTGAAGCACATGCAGGCGAGCCCCGCGAACCCATTCGCCGATGGCGCGCATGCCATCCTCGGTGTGCCAAGCCTCGATGACCGTGGTGCGGAATTCGTATCGCCGGGCGCCGGCCATCAGCATCCGGATGGAACGGGTCAGCGCGTCGACATCCGAAAACCCGGCGCGCTCCGGATAGTCGGCCGGGGCGAACTTCACATCCATGGCGACATAGTCCACCTGCGGCAGCAGCCGCTCCAGCACATCCGGGCGCGAGCCGTTGGTGTCGAGCTTGACGGTGAATTCCCATTCGCGCAGTTTGGCGACGATGTCGAAGATGCCGGGGTGGAGCGTGGGCTCGCCGCCGGTGACCACGACATGCTTCACCCAGTTTTCGCGGAATTTCCGGCAGGCTTCTTCGACATCGGTCCAACGCATGGTGGGGGCATCGCCGCGGCCCATCAACGGGGCGTTGTGGCAGAATCCGCACCGGAAATTGCAGCCGGGGAGGAAGACGACCGCGGCCATCCGGCCGGGATAGTCCACCATCGAGGCGCTGGGCAGGATGCGGAATACGGGAGAAGACGTCGCGTTCGTGCTCATGAACGATCAGACTATCAAAGCGCCCGGGCCTGGCGCAAGACAGCCTCGATCAGCCGGGGCGTAAGGATTCCGCGGCCGGCCGGGGTGTAATCCGTCTGCAGGCCGACCCAGGTATAGAGCGCGCTGGAGCCGCCGGGCGCATCGGGGGCGCCGGGGGAAGGATTCGGCAGCGGCTTGTGCTCGCCGGTGATGGAATCGGCCTTGGAAATATAGAATCCGGGGACCCGCTGCGGGTTCAGGCACTCGGCCTCGCAGAATTCGACCAGGCCGTTTTCGGTCTCGAGGTCGTGGTAGACCTTTTCGAAGTCCGCCCAGTCGGCCTCCTGCAAGAGATCATCGAGGCGTCCATTGAGGGTATGGCACTTGTCGCAGGCGGGCTTGCCAAAGACATGGATTTGATAGGTCTTGGACATGGCGTCAGGCCTCCACGGGCTGGGGTTCGGCAACCGGTACCTCCGGGGCGGGCTCCGCGGGGGCCTCCACGCCATAGATGCCGCGCTGGCGCGCCGGCAGCTCGCCCGCGCGCTTGCTCTTGTTCCAGTTGTTGATCTTGCTGAAATAGCCCACGACGCGGGTTTCGCCCTCCACATGGGTCGAGCCGCAAGTGGTGCAGGCATCGCGGAGACCGCGCATGTTGTGGCCGCAATCGAGGCAATAGGTGAACTCCGGCGAGAGGGTCACTTGGGCGGACTGGGTGCGGAAGAAGGTCTCGCGCATCAAGGTGGCGATGGCCTCGGGCGACGGGCGCTCCTCGCCGATGAAGGCATGGGTGATGGCGCCGCTTTCGATCAGGCTGTGGAACTTGGCCTGTTGGCGAATGCGTTCGACCAGGGAGACCGGGGCATCCGCCGCCAGGTGGATGCTGTTGGTATAGTACGCCACGTCCTCGCTGCCGCCCTTGTAGACCTGCAGGGCCTCGTCGCGGTAGTAGACCAGATCGGCCTTGGCCAGGCGGCGGGCCGCGCTTTCGGCGGGCGACTCTTCCAGCGTCAGCTTCATCTTGTGCTTCACGGAGAGTTTCTTGCAGCGCAGGAACATGTGGGCGATGAGTTTTTCGCCGAGGCGCAGGGCATCCGCGCTCTGGTGAAATTCCTTGCCGGCCAGGAACTGGATGGCATCGTTTACGCCGATCAGCCCGATGATATAGGTGGCCTTGTCGAGTTCGACATAGGGCTTGCCATCGCAGGCCATCTTGCCGATCTGCCACAGGGGGAAGCCGGGAGCGCTGATCATTTCGGCGATGCGCGCGCGCTTCTGCTCATGGGCCTTGACGGCCAGATCCATCATGGCGTCGACCTCCGCCACCAGCGCCTCGTAGGTGCGCGAGCCCGCGCGGGCGGCGCGATACATGCATTGGGGAATGTTGATGGTGACGTTTTGGAATCCGCAGAACCGCATGCTTTCGGGATGCCGGAGCATGAAATTATCCTGGATGGTGGTGCGCAACCGGCAGCAGGCCGACAGGGTGACCTCGTCGCGGTCGAAGATGAAATAGACCGAGCCATTCCGGCTGGCGACCTCGCAGGCGCGCTGGTAGATGGCGAACTGCGCGGGATCCGAGAACGTCTCGGCGCTGACGTGGAAATCGCACTTGGGGAACTCGAAGACATGTCCGTTGGCATCGCCTTCCTCCCAGACGCCCAGGAGGGCGCGGGTGAGTTCGCGGGCTTCCTCCTCGAAATCCCCATAGGTCAGGATGCGTTCGCCGCGGTCGGCCAGTTCCTTCTGCACGGCGGCATCATAGACCTGGCCGTGCTTGGCATCGGCCACCTCGCGCAGCACGCAGCGGCGGCTTCCGTCGGAATCCGTCACGAACAACTCCATCATCCGGTTGCCGTGGGCATCCATTTCCGGGCGGGTCACTTCTTCCAAAGGCGTCCCCTCGCCGTCGGCGCGCTGCAGCAGGTAGCGGCCGGACGGCCCGACCGCGGGAACCTCCTTGAGATAGCCCGGCACGCCGGTATGGATGTTGAAGTCGAGAAAGATCGTCTGGCCGCCGCGCGAGAACGCGTTCTGGGCGCCGCCGAAGATCAGGCCCTGGGCAATCTGGCGGATTTCCCTGGCGCTCTTGCCGCGCAGGTACGGGGCATACATGATGTTGATATAGGCCAGCCCGAGGGCGCCCGCATAGTTGGCCTGCATGGACGACAGAAACGTGTTGAGGTGGCCGGTCAGCACGTGGGCGCTGTGCGCCGGCGCGCTGTCGTTGTTGAGGTTGTTCAGGCCCTTCAATCCGTATTTCTTCACATATTCAACGGAGTGCGACGAGCAATAGACCCGGTGCGGATAGCCCAGGTCGTGCAGATGAATCGCCCCGGTGTTGTGGGCGTGCTTGAGATCCGAGGAAAAAATCGTGTCGAGCGCCCACTGCTTCAGGACCAGCTCGGCAATGCCGAGCTGCACGGCTTCGGGGTTGTTGTTGACGATGTTGCTGTTCTCGAGGCTCTTGGCATACATCAAGCGGTCGACGAATTGGCGCGAGACGCCGTAGACCGACAAGTCGCGAAGCTGGTGGCGGTAGCCGCGCTGGGCCAGCTCGTTGTTCAGGAGTTCGCGGATGAGGGTGCTGTCCACGCTGCGCATGCCGCTGGAGATAATTTGATTTTCGACCGTCTTGGCAATGTTCAGCGCGATCTCTTCCTTCAGGTCGGTGTGCTGCATGAGGGTGTCGATCAGTTCCTTGCGGTCCCAGGGCAGCGTGCTGCCGCGGGCGACGGATTCCACCATGAGCATGCTGGCATCGGTCAGATCGACCGGCTTGCCGCTGTCGGGGGTCCGCTGGGCGTTGCGGACGCGGATGCGCTCGCGGGCGATCTGGCGGTGCTTGCGGAAGCGTTTGTAGGCGGCCACGATCGGCGCATAGCCCTGCTCGGCCAGGACGATCTCGATCAGGTCCTGCATGTCCTCGATATGCGGAACGCGCCGTCCCTCTTCATCGGGCGACACATGGTATTCGCTGCGGGGATCGGAGAGCTGCTGGATCACCAGGTTGGCCATCTGGTCGGGCATGGTTTCGCCCACCTCGACATGGTCGCGTCGATACACCTCCTCGGCGGCGCGCGAAATGGCCCGGACAATCTTCTCTCGGCTGAAGGGAACCACCAGGCCATCGCGTTTGCGGAAACCGTCGAATGTCGTTGCCTGAACCGTGCTCATGTTCCTTCCTCCTGCCGTGCGTCCACCTGCCGAAAAAACCAACACGGTACAAGACCAGAGCGGTCCCGCACCGTTTGAGACCATTCAAGGCCATTCCAGCCCCCCCGGCAACGCCCTTGAGGAGAAAATCACAAATAATCTATACCACCCCAACAAATTGTGGCTGTTAATTGTCAAGACAACAATGGAATGTGGATTATTGGGACACAATTCATCACCTGCAAACGAATTACGCCATCCAAAACCCAGCCGGCCCTCCCTGCCATCCCCCGGTTCGTTGCCCGGCACGAAAAAGCCCGCCGGAGACCGCCTCCGGGTTCAAGTACCGATCCCTAAATCCATGAACCACGAATGCACACGAATGCACACGAATCAGATCCGAATCCTGTAAATCCTGTAAATCCTGTCAAAACTTCTCCGGCTGTTCCCTTGAACATTGAATATTTCGTAACTACTCAGGTACCCGCCCGCGGCGGGCGGGCACCTGAAGGAATTTTC
>CAYNSH010000112.1:0-9685 GCA_964399775.1 uncultured Verrucomicrobiota bacterium | reverse complement strand
GGCGCCTTGCTGCGCCGCGAACCCGCCACGTTCAGCACGGCGTTGTCCGGCAGGCGGCGCTTGACCCACCGCACCACCTTCGCCGCCGCCGCCTCCGGCGGCATGTTCAGGTCCACCGCCAGCCACGGCCGCCTGTGCTTCTTCGCGAAATCAATCGTCAGTAACGAGCCCCCATCCGGCTGGCCGAACGTGAAAATCACCGTGCCGTCCGAGTCCACCACGTTCTTTTCCGTGCGCGGGGGATAATGCCGGCTCCAATGCTGCCGCAGCCGATATTTTGCCGGCACCTTCCCCTTCTCCGACCGCCGCCCCTTCGGCACCCACCCCCCATACGGAAACTTCTTCTGCACGCACGCCGCCAGCGCCCCCTGGTCCGCCCCCGTCTGCCCGCCCGACACAATTTTTCTCAGCTTCATGTTCCCATTTTTCCCATCCTACCCGCTCCTGTAAATCCTGTAATCAGAATTCCCAAGGCGAAGGCGGGGGATAATCAGAGACGAAGATACAGAGCAGGAACTAAGGAAACCCAGGAAAACAGGCACAATCCGTCAACCACGGATCCCGACCTCTTGCAGAGTTGGGACCGGACGCAAGACAAGATTCTTCATAAACAAAAGGATCCCCCCACGGATGCCTGGGGCGTCCCACGGATGAAGAATATGAAGCAGGAAAGAAGGAGCGTTGCTTGGGCTTGGTTCCCATGCGCGGATGGCATTTAAAATGGTTTCCCATCCGTGGGCCGCTGGAGGCATCCGTGGTACAGATGTTTTTCCATTCTCTTGGCTGTCGGGTGCGGTATTCGATCACTCCCAACGCATAGTATATGCAGGTGAATATGCGGGGTGATGTAAAATCCCCGGCAATCCAATGGATTTCCGAATCCGGTCGTGCGCCCGTCGGGACCGATGAACCCAGATGAGAGTTGGCAGAGGCCTTTATTATGTCATGCCGGTGACACAGGCCTTCTTCACCTGCGGGACTAGCCCGCAGGGGTCGCGATCCGGTACATCCTGAACATCCAATAGCTCTTGTCCGCTTTCGGGCGCGGCTTTTCCGTCTACGGCCAGCGGACCCGATACAGGCGCTGCGAATGCATCGCGGCGGACGGATCCATGAACCGGTCGGTGGCCTTGGGCGGGGCGCTCGTCCAGACCGCCTGCCAGGTCCCGGTCGGACTGTGGGTGGCTTCGACGACCACGGGCATGGACGCCGCCCAGCCCAGATCAAACTCGAATCGCCCCTCCGTCATCCCCATGCGGCCCTCGGTTGCCATCGGCGGCAACCCGACCTGAACGGGCCTTCCGGCAAACGGCTCACCCGGCTCCGGCCAGCCCGTGCTGTCCGGGTGACGGTAGATCGTGGCATGCGGCGCGTTCTCAAATGCCCATTCCGACGTCACCGGCCCGTTGCCGGCAAACACCACATGCCGCAGACTGCTGCAGTAAAAGAAGGTCTGGCTGCCGATCCGGGCGACGCTGGCCGGAATGACCACGCTGGTCAGGCTGCGGCAGAAACTGAAGGCGCTGTTGCCGATGTTCGTGATGCCGCTCCCCAGCACCACCCTCGCCAGGCTGGTGCAGGAATGAAACGTGGATTCGCCGATGTTCAGTACACTATCGGGAATGGCGAGTTGGGTCAGATGCCCGGCCCCCTCGAAGGCGCGCGGGCGGATGGCCGCCGTGCTGGTCGGTACCGCATAGGAACCCGCAAGCCCCAGCGCATACTGGATCAGCGTGCTCTGGCTTTTGTCGAACAACACCCCGTCCACGCTGCTATACGCCGGATTGTCCACATGCACCATGAATTGCGTGTTGAGCAGCGTCCGGTGGAAGGCGTGATCCCCGATGTCCGTCACGCTGGCGGGAATCGCCACGCTTTCCAGCCCGGTCCACCCAAAGGCGTAGGAACCGATGGACTCCACGCCCTCGGCCAGGCCAACGCGGCGCAGATTGCTGGAAAACGGGAACGCCCACCTTTCGATGGTCCGCACGTTGCCCGGAATGTTTATCTGCTCCAGATGGGACACGGACTGGAAGCTGTCCTGTCCGATGGTCTCAACCGTCGCGCCCACCGAATAGGCCGCGGACGTGGCGCCGGCCGGGTACTGAACCAGCTTGGTTTGTTCCTTGTCGAACAAGATGCCATCCTCGCTGGTATAGGCCGGGTTGTCGGCATGAACCCAGATGCTCGTCAAGCTGACCGTCCCGCGAAACGCCCCCTGGCCGATGACCGTCGTGCCCGTGCCGATGACGACATGCCGCAGCGCCTTGGCATTGATCAACGCCTCGGCTCCAATCGTTTGCACGTTGCCCGGAATGTTCATCTGCGTCATCGCCGTGTTCCCAAACGCCGAGACCCCGATCTGGGTCACGCCGCCGCCAATGGCCACATGCGCCAGACTCGTCGCACCGTGGAACGCCCAGCTTTGTATGATTTCCACCCCGCCGGGCACCTCCAGGCGTTGCAAGCCGCTGTTGTAAAACGCGCTGCTGCCGATCTGCTTGACGCCCGCGCCCAGCCAGACGCTGGTCAACCCCGTCGTTTGGTAAAAGGCATCCATTCCGATCTCCACCACGCTGTCCGGCACCGTCAGGTCCGGCAGCTTGGCGCAGTCCGCAAACGCCCGGTATCCCATGCTGGTGATGCCCCCGCCCACCAGAGCCTGCGTCATCATCGCCGCGCCATCAAACGTCAAGGGCCCCGTGCCGGGATTCTCCACGTCGTCAAAACCACCCAGTTGCCGGAGGCCATTGCCGGTTTGCACGCTCCGCAACTGCGTGAAATCAAACGCCGACCGCGGCACGTTCTCCAGGCCGTCCCCGACGCGGAGATGCTCGACCGGATTGCCCGCAAACGACCGCATCCCGATCCCCGTCACGCTGTGGGGCAGTTCAACCCGGGGCAGGCCGCTGGTGGCGAACGCTTCCACGCCGATGCTGCGCAAGCCGGCCCCCAATACCAGCGAGGTCAACCCCGCACACCCGCGAAACGCCCGGTCCTCGATGATCGCCACGCTGTCCGGCATCGTCACGCTCTCGATCAACGCCTGGTTCTGGAACGCCTCCTCGCCGATGATCGTCACCTCCCGCCCGTCGATGCTGGCGGGAATCTCCACCGTGTACAGCGCACCGGTGTACGCCAGGATTTTCAGCGAGGAGTCATCGTTTGTCATGAACGCGTACTGAGCCCGCGCCCCCGCCGCCAAACCCAGCCAGGCCCCCAGCATCAACCCGATGATGTTGCGCATCATTGCCACTCCCTTCTCGTCCTGCTTGTCCACTGCAATGCCGGAACCGTAACCAAATCCGGCCATCCAACCAACCCCCAATTCCGGCCAAGACAGGAAAACATGTGAGACAGGATAAGCCGCAAAGGGTCCAATCCCATCAATCCTGCAAATCCTGCAATCCTGTCTAAAATGTCTTGGGCTGTTTCCGCGCCCCCGTCGCATCGCGGTGCGGGAGGCCGAAATCCGCCACCCGCTCCAACTCCGCCCGGTCCAGCACCGGCCCTTCGCGGCAGATGCAGATCCCGCTCCCGTCCACGCAGCAGCTCCCGCACACCCCGATCCCGCACTTCATGTGGCGCTCCAGCGAAAGCTGGCAGTCGCAGCCCACCCGGTCGGCCAGCTTCTTCAGCGCCACCAGCATGACCTCCGGCCCGCAGCCGTAAATCACGTCGAAGGTCTCCGCCGCGCACAGCTTCTCCGCCAGCGGCAGGACGAAGCCCTTCACGCCAAAACTGCCGTCGTCCGTCGCGAACTGCGCGCCCAATCGCGCAAAATCATCGGCGAAAATCAACTCGCTGGCCGTTCGCGCGCCGAGCACCGTCTTGAACTCCATGCCGTCGCGTTCCATGCCATGGACCAGATGCCGCAGCGGCGCAATCCCGATCCCCCCGCCCACAATCAGACCCCGCCCCCTTGGACGGAACCCGCGCCCCAGCGGCCCGCGCACCCCCAGAAGATCGCCCGGCTTCACAGCCATCAACGCCTGCGAAAACGGCCCGAATGCCTTGGCCGTGATCTCGATCATCCCGTCGCGCACATCGGAAACGGAAAACGGCTTCTCGTCCACCCCCGGAATCCACAGCATCACGAACTGCCCCGGCTCGACGTCGAACGTCTGGCGGAAGGTAAAACTCTTGAGCGAATCGTTGTGGACGACAACGTCCTCGACCGGCAGCGTCTCGATCTCGCCAGCAAGCCCCCGTCCTGCGGTCTTAAGACCCCCCTGGCCTTGCTTGCCCACCGTAGCCTTGGCGTAGGTGGGTGCCAGGGGTGAATCAGTTTGGCATGGAGACCCGACGCCCTCGTCGGGCGGCTGTTGGCTGCCCCCTTGATCATTGAATATTGAATACTTGTCCCCCGTAGCCTTGGCGAAGGAGGATTGAATATTGAATATTGGTGAATTTGTGTGCGCCAACCCTCTTACCTGCCCCAGCCCCTCAAATCCGCGCGCTTTCATCCACTCCGCCAGCCCCCGGTTGATCTCGCCGAACAGCTCCATCCCGCCCTGATAAACCGCACTGCCCACCCCCACCGCATCCGCCCCGGCCATGATCATCTGCAACGCGTCGTCCGCGCACGACACCCCGCCCGTACCGATGATCGGCAGATCCACCGCCTTGCGGATCTCGTACACCGCCCGCACCGCAATCGGCAGGATCGCCGCGCCCGACACCCCGCCGACCTTGTTCGACAGCACCGGCCGCCCCGCGCCCGTGTCGATCGCCATCCCCGGCCCCACCGTATTGATCGCCGTGATCGCGTCCGCGCCGTTCTTCGCGCAGACTTCCGCCATCCGGGCGATCGACGCGCATTGCACCGAGAGCTTGATCGCCACCGGGATGCTCCCGGCGTTTTCCTTCACCGCGCGCGTCACGGCGGCCAGCGCCTCGGCATCCGCCGCGAACGGCGTGCCGAACTCGGATTCCACGTTGGGACACGATACGTTGACCTCGATCAGGTCCGGCTTGCCCCCTGCGATGATCTGCGCCAGTCGGCCGAACGCTTCGGGACTGTCCGCGAAAATCGACGCGATCAGCGGCGTGGCGCACGTCCGCTTGAATTCGGCAATCTCTTCCGCCGCGCCCTCCGCGCCCGGATTGGAGAGGCCGACCGCGTTGAGCATCCCGCCCTTCCACGGCAGGATGCACGGGGCGGGGTGCCCCTTGCGCGGCGCCAGGCTGCACGACTTGGTCGTGACCGCCCCCGCGCCCGCTTCCGCCACCCGCCGCAGCGACGACGCCGTCGTGCCCAGCACCCCCGACGCCAGCACCAGCGGCGATTCGAGCCGGATCCCCGCAATCTGGACGGCGAGCGGATTCATGCCTTGAGATGTTTTGCCAGTTCGTCCAGCGTGCAGACCCGCTCGCAATGCGCGCACTTGAAGTGGCGCGAGCCGGATTCCAGCCGCTTGAACCGCGTCGGCACGTGCGGCTCCGCGTTGGTGATGCAGTTGGGATTGATGCACCGCGCCAGGTTGTCGAACAGCTCGGGCACCTGGATCACCACCTTTTCGACCACCTCGAAGTTGGCGATGCGCTTGATCGTGATGCCGGGGCTCACCAGTGCCAGCATCTGCATCAAGCGCGACGGTAGCGCATCGGCCTGAAGCTTGATCATGTCCTTGCGGCCCATGCGCGTGCTCAGGTAGTTCAGCCCCAGCGTCACCACCGCCTCCTCCAGCTCCGGACGGCGGCCGATCAGCGCCATCACCTGCGCGCCGTACCCCGCCGGGATGTGGTCAATCACGAATCCGCGCTCGATTTTCGGTATCAACAAATGCTGGTTGTGCGGACTCATCGTGGGCTCCTTGATAAGCGTTGCTGAACGGCTCTGCCTAGGTAGGGCGGTCTCGCCGAGACCGCCGGGCGGCTCGGATCACGGCGGTCTGGGCCAGACCGCCCTACCCTTCCGATCCCTTTTTCGTGTCTTTCGCGCATTTCGTAGTTTCGGCTCGGGTTAAATGGCGTTGGCCTTTCCCATCAGATCCAGGAAGATCGCCTGGCGCATGATGACGCCGTTGCGGGCCTGCTGGAAGTAGCCCGCATGCGGCGTGGCGTCCACATCCGGCGAAATCTCGTTCACGCGCGGCAGCGGATGCAGCACCTTCAGATGCTTCGGTGCGTCTTCGAGCATTTTCGCGTCGAGCACATAGGCGTTCTTGACCTTTTCGTAGTCCACCACATCGGGGAAGCGCTCCTTCTGGATGCGCGTCATGTAGACGACGTCCGCCTCGCGCAAGGCGTCGGGCAGGCTGTCCGTCTCACGGAACGTCGTCGTCGTCCCCGCCGCCGCCTTCGTCAAATACGCGGGCAGCCGCAGGCTCTCCGGCGACACCAGCGCGATCTGCACGCCCTCGAACAGCAGCAGCGCCCGGCACAGCGAATGGATCGTGCGCGAATACTTCAAGTCGCCCACCAGCGCGATCTTCAGCCCGGCGATCTTGCCGAAGAACTTCCGCAGCGTGTACAGGTCCAGCAGCGTCTGCGTCGGATGCTGGTTGGCGCCGTCGCCGCCGTTGATGATCGGCACCGCCGCGATCTCCGCCGCCAGCCGCGCCGTGCCCTCCCTCGGATGCCGCACCGCGATGATGTCGGCGTATTGTTCCACCGTGCGAATCGTGTCGGAGAACGTCTCGCCCTTGGCCGTCGAAGAGGTCGCCGTCTCCGAAACCCCGACCACCCGCCCGCCGAGACGCGCCATGGCCGACTCGAAGCTCAGCCGCGTCCGCGTGCTCGGCTCGAAAAACAGCGTCGCCAGCAACTTCCCCGCCAGCAGCCCGCTCTTGTCGGCATCGGCAATCGCCTCCACCTTCGCCGCCAGGTCCAGGTAGGCCAAAACATCTTCGAGGTCCAGATCGTCGATCGAGATGAGGTCTTTTTTCATTTAGATCCTTTTAGACAGGATTAACAGGATTTCGCAGGATTCACAGGATTCCGATCCGGGTATTCCATGTCCCAATCCTGTAAATCCTGAACAATCATGTAATCCTGTCTAATCTCCCACTCCGAGGCTCTCTTCCACTTCCGCCAGTTTCTTCGCCGGGTCCGCGGCGCCCATCAGCGCGCGGCCCATGATCAAATAATGCCGTTTCAGCGCCGGGAATTTCCCGGGGTCGCCGCCCTGCGCGCCGAAACCCGGCGAATAGAATTCCTGCTCGGTGGTGAACGGCACCTCCGCCGCCAGCTTCGCCACCACGTCCGGCTTGGTCAACGGCGTCACGAATGCCGCCACGCCAAGACCCGCCGCCTGCTTGTAGATCGCTGCCGCCGCCGCGTCGGCGATGAACCCGCCTTCGGACACCAGATACGCCGAATGCGTCATCACCGCGCCCACGATCGTTTTCAGCTCCCGCTCCTGCATCGCCCGCACCCACGCCTCCAGCGTGCGCGGCCCGGTGTGCGGGAACAGGATCACTTCCGTAATGCCCGCCGTCTTCATCATGTCGCCGAACAGCGCGCCCGTGTCGGGGATGTCCGTCGCAGCCTTCTGGTGGTCGTAGATCAGCGGCTTGTCCGTCCACTCGCGGATGCGCCGCACCGTCTCGGGCAACCCGTGCGACAGCCCCAGCGCGAAGCCGAGCTTGTAGCCATAGACGCTCCTGCGCCCCGCCGTGCGGCACACCAGCCGCAGCGCGGCATCCAGGTCCGTCACGTCCAGCGCCGGGATGATTTTATACTCTTTTTCCGCCATCACGTTTCTCCTTCGTAGAATGCCCGCAGCGCCGCCTCGTGTTCCGCGTCGCCGGTCTCGGCCAGATAATCGATCAGGTCCGGCAACCGCACGACGGCCTCCACCAGCGGCAGGCCGGCGGGGATCGGCGTGGCGCGGCGGCGGCGGTCCATTGCCACCACGATGCCGACCGGCCGCGTGCCGAACACGGCCTCTATCGCGGCGGCGGCTTCGACCTTCGTTCCGCCGTCGCTCAGCACGTCGTCCACCATCACCACCGCCTCGCCCGGCTCCGGCAGATGCCCGACAAACAGTCCCTTTTCGCCGTGGGCCTTGGCTTCCTTGCGGTCGTAGAAAAACCGCAGGTCGCGCCCTTCGTGCCGCCACGCGGCCGCCACCGCCGCCGCCGCCAGCGCGATGCCCTTGTACGCCGGCCCAAACAACAGCGTCGCTTCCGGAAAAACCTTCCCGGCCGCCCCCGCCAGCGCCCGCCCCAACTCGTCCAGCTTCGCCCCGCTGTCGGCATTGCCCAGATTGACAAAAAACGGCGAGCGGTCCCCCGACTTCAGCTTGAAATCGCCAAACTTCAGGCAGCCGCTGGCAACCAAGAATTGGATGAAACTCAGTTTGTCAGGATTCATATGTTTGAGCCCAATGTATTCAGGAGTCAGGATTCAGTATTCAGGAGTGGGACAGGATTGATTGAGAATATGCCTCCAGCAGCTTGCTCACTTCCACCAGAATGACAGAAGCTCCGGAAACATCGCCGTATTCCAAATCTCTGGAAAGGATCAGGTAGTAGCGGCATTCTTCAAGTGATCCTTGGGCGATATTGAGGAATCGAACTTTGTCTGCGTCACTTCTCTTCCTGAACCCTTCGGCGATGTTGGCGGCGATGGATACAGCTGCACGGCGGAATTGTGACGACAATCCGTAGATTTCGGACTTCGGGAAATCCCGCGTCATGCGGTAAACAGCCAACACAAACTCGTGGGCCTTCTGCCAAACGATCAGATCTTCAAATGTCTTAGCCGGCTGTCTCATTCTGTCTCCTGTCTCTTGTCCCCATTCTCCTGACTCCTGAATCCTGTCTCCTGAATACTGAACACTGACTCCTACCCGCCCCCCTCATACACTTCCCTCCCATGTCTCCCTCTCCGCGCCTTGCCGTCGGCCCACGCAAGCTGCCCGTTGACCATCGCTGCGCGCAAGCGGGCGGTGAATTCGAAATCGGGAAACGGATGCCAGGCGGCGCGCGTCACGATCTTTTCGTCGGCCGTCGCGGTCTTTTTCACCGCCTCGGCAAAAACAAGGTCCGCCCAGGCGCCTTCGCGGATGCCGCCGCGATCCTCGATCCCGTAGCATTCGGCGGCATTGCCGCCGGACAGCTCCAGATAGCGCTTCCAGGAAATCTCCCCGCGCTTGGCCAGCGTCAGCAGGATCGGCCCGAGCCATTCGATGCCGGCGATGCCGGAAGGCGGCGACTCCGAGGCCTTTTCCTTCGGTAGGTGCGGCGCGTGGTCGGTGGAGACGAAATCGATGCCGCCGTTCTTCACCGCCTCGTAGATGGCCGCGCGGTCTTCTTCGGAGCGCAGCGGCGGGTTCACCTGATAGCGAGAGCCCACCCGGAGATAATCGGCCTCGGTCAGCAGAAAGTAGTGCGGACAGGTTTCGGCCCAGACGTCGTGCCCGAGGCGCTTCATCCGCGCCACCCATTCGATCTCGTCCACCGTGCTGCAGTGGGCGATGACCAGCCGCGGCCGGTTCTTCGCCGGCACGCGCCGCCAGGCCGTCTCGATGCTCTTCAATGCCGCGCGCACCGCCGCGCGGGGACGGCGCAGGTGGTGCACCAAATCCGGTCGGGATGGAACCCGACCCTCCATGGAGGGACGACCTCCGTGTCGTCCGTCCTCTTCCTCCGGTTTTCCACGGTATGGAAAACTTTTTTCGGATTTTTCCACGCTATGTAAAACTTTTTTCCACACCGTGGAAAACTTCCGTTCGTCC
>CAYNSH010000111.1:0-9699 GCA_964399775.1 uncultured Verrucomicrobiota bacterium | reverse complement strand
CGCACGCCCACGACAGCTCCACCACCGCGCTGATCCGCCGCTTCAGAGCATCGGGGTCAGACTCTAAATATACACTTAAAAAGTGTATATTTAGAGTCTGACCCCGATCCCCGATCCCGGGATGGACGTGCCGGCGGTGGTGTGCGAGAATGCACGTATGGCCGGTCATACCAGGTTGAAAGCCAGCGAACATCACGGCGAGCGCTCCTGGCAGCAGCGTCTCCATGCCGTGATGTTCGTGGATCGGACGAAATCGGGGCGGTTGTTTGACCTGTTCCTGCTGGGCTTGATCGTGCTGAGCGTGGCCACGGTCATGCTGGAAAGCGTGGATGCCGTCCGGTCCGCCCATCCGCGCCTGTTGCGCACGGCGGAGTGGACGTTTACGATTCTCTTCACCGTGGAATATGTTCTGCGATTGGGTTGCGTGAAGCATCCGCTGCGTTATGCGACGAGTTTTTTTGGCGTGGTGGACTTCCTGGCCGTGGTGCCGACCTATGCCGGTCTCCTGCTGTTGGGGTCGCACTCTTTTTTGGCCGTGCGGGCGCTGCGCCTGGTGCGGGTGTTCCGGATCCTGAAACTCGGACGCTACGTGGAGGCGGGCGACCTGATCTGGACGGCCGTCCGGGCGGCGCGCCGAAAAATCGCCGTTTTTCTGATGGCGGTGGCGTCGATGGTGGTGGTGATCGGGACGCTGATGTATTTGATCGAAGGGGCGGAGGCCGGCTTCACGAGCATCCCGCGCAGCGTCTATTGGGCGATTGTGACGCTGACAACGGTGGGCTACGGGGATATCGCCCCGCAGACCGTGCCGGGACAGATGCTGGCGTCGGTGGTGATGATTCTCGGGTACAGCATCATTGCGGTGCCGACCGGGATCATGAGCGTGGAACTGGGACGTGCACACGGCCAATTCCACCGGATGCCTCGCGTGTGCGCGGCGTGCGGACAGTCCGATCATGACGGGGATGCCGCCTATTGCAAGCGGTGTGGTGTCGCCCTGCCGGGCAACGGGGAGCCCCACGCATGATGCCGCGCCTGGAGATCGCGGCCGACGCTTCGGCGCTGGCCGCGGCGCTGGCCAGGCGGTTGGAGAACCTTGCCGAGAACGCGCTGGCTGAACGAGGTCGTTTCATGCTGGCCATTCCCGGGGGCTCGGTGGTGGCGCTGCTGGCACGGGGGGCGCCGGAGGAACCAATGGATGTCTCGGGCTGGCACTGGTTCTGGACGGATGAGCGCTGCGTGCCGCCGGATCATCCCCAGAGCAATTTCGGCCAGGCGCACCGGGACCTGCTGGCGCCCTTGGGCGTGGAGCCGGCTTGCATCCATGCCGTGGATGCCTCGGGCGGGCCGGAGGTGGCGGCCGCCGCCGCCGAGGCGGAGTTGGGCCGCGCCTTTGCTATTGGACCAGAGGCGTGGCCGGTGTTTGATGCCATCGTCCTGGGCGTGGGCGAGGATGGGCATGTGGCGTCGCTCTTTCCGGGGCATCCGGCGCTGCAAGAACAACGGCATCGGGTGGCGGCGGTGCGCAGGGCGCCGAAACCGCCGCCGGAGCGGATTACCCTGACGCTGCCGGTCATTGGCCGGGCCCGACATGTTGTGGTGGTGGCGGCGGGCGAAGACAAGGCGGGGGTGCTTGAACGGATTTGGCGGCCGGTGCCGGGCACCCCGCCGCTTCCGGCCCGGCAGGTGTTCGAATTCGGCGGGATCGTGGAATGGATGGTGGACAGAACCGCGGCGGCCCGCTTGAATGCATCGACAGGCGGGGCGGCTTGCCCCGGAGAGGATCCGGCATGAATCCAACGACGCTCCAGGCGGAACAGACGACGATTGTGATTTGCGGCGCAACGGGCGACCTGACGCACCGCAAGTTGATCCCTGCGCTTTTTCACAACCGAAAAAAAGGCCGGCTGTGGGACCGGACACGGATCGTTGGCGTGGGGCGCCGGGACTGGACGGATGCGTTTTTCCGCGACCGGTTGCGAGACGGTGTGCAGCGCTTCGGGGGGCGGTTTGACGAGGGAGCCTGGAACGATTTCGTCCAGAAGATCAACTATGTCCGGACCGATCTGGAAGAGCCGAAGGAGTATGCCGCTTTGGCGGACCGCCTGGGCGAACTGGAGGAAGGCCCCGCGAACCGCCTGTATTACCTGGCAACGGCCCCGGAACTCTACGGGCCGGCCTGCTCGGCGCTGGCAGGAGCCGGCATGACGGCGGAAACCGACGGCTACCGGCGGATTATCATTGAAAAGCCGTTTGGCCGCGACCTGGCCTCGGCCACGGAACTGAACCGTCAGGTGCATGCCGCCTTCCGCGAGCATCAGGTCTATCGGATTGATCACTACCTGGGCAAGGAAACGGCCCAGAACATCCTGTTTCTTCGTTTTGCCAACACGCTGTTCGAACCGGTCTGGAACCGGCGCTATGTATCCAACGTGCAGATCACGGTGGCGGAGGATGTGGATGTGGGGTCGCGCGGCGGCTATTACGACCAGTCCGGGATCCTGCGCGACATGTTCCAGAACCACCTGCTGCAACTGCTGTCGCTGGTGGCCATGGAACCGCCGGCTTCGCTGGAGGCCAACGCCATCCGCAACGAGAAGGCCAAGGTGATCGGCAATATCCGGTTGATCCGGCTGGCGGACACGGTGCGGGGCCAATACGAGGGCTACCGCGAGGCCGATCGGGTTGCGCCGGATTCCCCAACGGCGACGTTTGCGGCGTTGAAACTCTACATCGACAACTGGCGCTGGAAGGGCGTGCCCTTCTATCTGCGATCGGGCAAGGCGATGCCGGAACGGACCAGTTCGATCATCGTGGAATTCCAGCCGCCGCCGGATGTGATGTTCGGCCTGGCCCGCAACAAGACGTTTCGACCCAACATGCTGTCCATTTGCATCCAGCCCGAGGAGGGCATGCATCTTCGATTCGAGGCCAAGGTGCCCGACACGGTCGCGGATTCGCGATCGGTGAACATGGACTTCAATTACAGCGAGGCATTTCCGGATGTGACCCTCCCGGACGCCTACGAACGGTTGCTGCTGGATGCGCTGAAGGGCGATGCCTCCCTGTTCTCGCGCAACGATGATATCGAGCTGGCGTGGCGGCTGATCGATCCGATCCTGTTTGGCTGGGACAAGTCGCCGGAGTTGTCGCCGTTGCGAACCTATCCGCGCGACACTTGGGGACCGGCGCAGGCCGATGACCTGCTGGCGCGCGAGGGGCATGCCTGGCGGCTGGGTTGTGGCGAAAAGGGATGCTTGATTTGAAGAATCGTCGCGGGGCGCAACGGAAAGGTGAGCAGTCATGAAAGATAGAGCGGACATCGGCGTGGTGGGCCTGGCGGTGATGGGCGAAAACCTGATCCTGAACATGGAGAGCCATGGCTTCACGGTGGCGTGCTTCAACCGCACCACGGCCAAGGTCGACGCCTTCCTGACCGGTCGCGGCAAGGGCAAGAACCTCATCGGCTGCCATCGTCTTCCAGAATTGGTCGCGGCGCTCGCGCGTCCGCGCAAGGTGATGATGATGGTCCGCGCGGGCCGGCCCGTGGATGATCTGATCGGGGAACTGACCCCCCTGCTGGAGCCGGGAGATCTCCTGATCGATGGCGGCAACAGCCATTACCCCGACACGATCCGGCGCTGCCAAACCGCGGCGGCTGGCAACCTGCTCTACGTGGGCGCGGGCGTCTCGGGCGGCGAAGAAGGGGCGCTGAAGGGACCGTCCATCATGCCCGGAGGCCACCCCGAGGCCTGGCCACATATCCAGCCAATCTTCCAGGCGATCGCCGCCAAGGTCGACGACGGCACGCCGTGCTGTGAATGGCTGGGGCCGGATGGGGCGGGCCATTTCGTCAAGATGGTTCACAACGGCATCGAATATGGCGACATGCAGTTGACGGCCGAGGCATATCATCTGATGGCGCAGGGCTGGGGCATGACACCTGCGGAGATGGCGGAGGTGTTTCGGCGCTGGAACGGAGGGGAGTTGGACTCCTACCTGATTGAAATCACGGCGGACATCCTGGCCAAGACGGATGACGAGACCGGCCGGCCGATGGTGGATGTGATCCTGGATGCGGCGGGGCAGAAGGGCACCGGCAAATGGACCTCGCAGGCGGGGCTGGATCTGGGCGTGGGTATTCCGCAGATCGCGGAAGCGGTCTTCGCACGCTGCCTGTCGGCGATCAAGGAAGAACGCGTGGCGGCCGCGGGCAAGCTTCCGGGGCCGAAGGGAGGGCATTCCGGGGATCGTTCGGCCTTCCTTGCCGACTTGGAGCGGGCCGTCTATGCGGCCAAGATCTGCTCTTATGCGCAGGGCTACCAGTTGCTGCGCGCGGCGTCGACGGAGCATGGCTGGAACCTGAACTTTGGCGATATCGCCCTGCTGTGGCGCGGCGGGTGCATCATCCGCGCGCGCTTTCTCGGCGACATCAAGCGGGCCTTCGATGCGGAGCCCACCCTGGCCAATTTGCTGTTGGCTCCGTTTTTCCGGGACAAGGTGGCGGCGGCGCAGGAGGCCTGGCGGCGGACCGTCGTGGCGGCGGTGGAAGGGGGTATCCCAATCCCGGCCATATCCACCGCGTTGAACTACTACGATGCCTACCGCTGTGAACGGCTGCCGGCGAATCTGCTCCAGGCGCAGCGCGATTATTTCGGCGCGCACACCTACGAGCGCATCGACAAGCCCCGCGGCGAATTCTTCCACACTAACTGGACCGGACAAGGCGGCGCCACCGCCTCTACCACGTACGTCGTGTAAGGGCGCCCCTCCAGATCCAAGATTTGACGGCGCCAGGGGCAGACCCTGAAATAGTACGTTGCAGTTGAAATCTTAAATCTTAATGCCTGACCCCGACGAGGAGTTCGTAGGGGCGGGGCCAGTCGGGGAGGGAGAAGGCGCGGGGTTCGATGGCGAATCCGGCCTGCTTCATCCGGCGCAGCCATGTTGCGCGGGGGAAGAGGCCCAATTCCATGCGGTCCTGCTCGATCCGGAGGCCTTGGGGGTCTTGAATCAGATAGGTCAACAGGACCTCGATGGTGGTGTCGGCGGGATCGGGATCCCAGGCGTATTCGAAGTAAGTGAACGTCGTCTGGCCGTCGGAATGGGTAACGGTTTCGGCTTCCGGGGAGTGGAACTGTTCGCGATAGCGGTCGGGGGAGGTGAGGAAGACTCCGCCGGGGCGCAGGTGAGCGACGGCGGTCCGGAACGCGGCGAGCAGATCGTCTTCCGTCCGCATGTGGCTGATGGCGTCGTGAATGAGTACGGCGTCGAAGGTCTGTCCGAGGCGGATCGAACGCATGTCTCCCACATGTGTTTCGATGCCGGGGATGAGCTTTCGGCACTGGGCCAGCATCTCATCGGACAAGTCCACGGCGACGGCGTTGAAATCCGGAGCAAGATGCAACAGGTTATGCCCGCCGCCGACCCCGAGTTCCAGCAGGCGGTGGCGGCCAGGGCCGAGCTTTTCTCCCAGTACGGTGCGCCAGTGGGCGGCTTCGGCGGCGTATTCCCCGGGCGGGCTCATCAAGGGCCACAGATGGGCGAATTCGCGATAGAGGCGGTCGGTGGGCGTGTCGCGGGTGTTCATGGTGAAGTCTCCCGGGCGGGACGATAGGGTTCTTCCCTGGGCAGGTGGCAGACCAGGAGTTTGAAGTAGAACAGGAAGAGAAACCATTCGAGACCCGGCGGCTGGCGAAAGGCGTAAAGCGACAGGAGTGCTGCGATGGCATAGGCGGTCATGCCGACGGGGCGCTGGAGATAGAGCGGAACGAGCAACACGACGGTCGCGGCTGCGAGAAGATAACCACCGGTGAGCAACACCCAAGTCCAGTCCACTTGCAAAAAGAGCCAGGAAACGAGCAACAGGTGAAGCAGGTGGAGCGCGACAAACGAAACATGCGCCCCGAGTCCCTGTCCGGCACGATGGTACCAGCGCTTGGCGGATGACGTGGCGTTGGTGACGATGCCGCCGGCGAGGTCCATCGCCAACAGCGCGCCTACGGCATATTGCGCCGTATTCCAGCCCACGCCGGAACGTGCGGCATGCCACGGAGCCGCGATGCCGGCCAGAATGGGCAGAATGGACTGCAGACCTGCCTCTGCACGCGTGGCGCCGGGTCCGACAAACCGGTCCCAGGCCCCCGCCAGCCCGCTTCGAGGTGGCGGAAAATTCCAGTTCGAACTCATGGGTGGATGTTTCCTTGCCTTGTATCGCTGTCCACAACAAAGACAAAGTTCATACAAATCTTCCGGTAACACGCAAACGTCATCATGCAAAGATGGGGCCAAAAAGCGAGGCGAAAGGGAGGGGGGGAGGACAAATGAAAGAGTGAAGGAGATGCTCGATGGAAAGAAAATCGTGGTGGTGATGCCGGCGTACAACGCGGCGAAGACGTTGCGGAAAACCTACGACGAGGTCATGGCGCAGGGCGTGGTGGACCGGGTGATCGTGGTGGACGACGCCAGCCGCGACGAGACGGCGGCGATGGCCCGGGAACTGCCGAGTCTTCGCCAACGAGATGCTGGCCCAGATCCTCTGGCGCGGAGTGTTCATCGCGGAAGTCAGTTGCCCCACGCTCTACTTTCCCGAAGCCTCCTCCATCAACTTCCGCCGCAGCGTCCGTTACGGCTTCGGCTGCCTCCGCGTGGGCCTGAACCTACCGCCTGGCCAAGCTGGGCTGGTGCGCCAGCCCGCTGTTTGCGGATCCTGTCGCAACGCCCGGCCCCAAGGCCTAGCGCGGATCCGCTCCCGCCCCCCCCCCCCCACGATATTGCTACAATTCACGGGCTGACCCCTTTTGTGGCGGATTGGGCTGGTTTTCCGGTCCTCAAGGGGTTACGTAACAAGCATGCAGGGTCGGTCCAATCGATTGCGGTTCTCTGGCCGGGCCGAATGGGGTCTGGCCGTCATCCTGTTTGCTGTGACGCTGGCATTGTTCTGGCCGGCGCGGCGGTTCGATTTAATCAGCTTGGACGATTTCGTCTACGTGCGGCACAATCCCATTTTGGCGGATGGCCTGGTGTGGGCGGGGATTTGGCGAGCGCTCACCACCCTCTATGAGCAATGGTGGCTGCCGCTCTTGTGGATCTCCTATCTGCTGGATGAAGCGCTGTGGGGCAGCGGTCCCCAGGGCCATCATCTGACGAACGTTTTGCTTCACGCTGCGAACTCGGCCTTGCTGTTTGCGGTCTTGCGGCGGATGACGGGTGCGCGTTGGTGCAGCCTATTCGTAGCGGCGTTGTTTGCCTGGCATCCCACACGGGTGGAAGCGGTGGCGTGGATCGCGGCGCGGAAGGACGTGCTCAGCGGATTGTTTTTTCTGCTGGCGCTGTCGGCCTACGCGCGCTATGCGGAGCGGCCTTCCGCGCGCGGGATGGCGTGGACGTTCGCCGCGATGCTGGCGGGGCTGATGTCAAAAGCCATCCTGGTCGCGTTGCCTCCGTTGCTGTTGTTGCTGGACGTGTGGCCGTTGCGCCGCGTCCGCTGGCCGGGGGCAGGGGCAGGGGCCGAGTGGCGGCGGTTGCTGGCGGAAAAGGCGCCGTTGATCGCCTTGGCGGCCTTGTTCGTCGGAATCAACCTGTGCACCCATTCTACCGGACGCGGCGCCGATGCGCCCGTGTCGGCGCTGGCTCGGCTGGGGATGCTGGCGCCGAACGTGCTGGCCTATCTGAAGCTGTCGGCGGCGCCGATCCGGCTGAGCCTTCTCTATCCGGAAAACGACGTCGTGGTCTGGCCGGCGGCGCTTGCGGCGCTGGCCGTCGTGCTGGGCGGGCTTTGGGCACTGTGGCATTGGCGCCAACGGTATCCCTACGTCGCCGTCGGTGGGGGGTGGTTTCTGGTGTTGCTGCTGCCGGTGCTGCGCGGCGTGCGGATGGGATTGGCCCAATACGCCAATCGCTGGACCTATCTGCCGTTGATCGGATTGGGATTGGCCTTAACCTGGGCGACGGAGGAATGGAGCCGGGATTCCCGGCGGCGGCGATGGCTGGTCGCTGGCGCAGGCAGCGCGTTGTTGGCAGCGTGTCTGGCGGGTACGCGAGCGGAGTTGCCGCATTGGCGGGATTCCCGGACCGTTTTCGCGCGTGCGGTCGCCGTCGATCCGACGGCCCACTTCGCCCACAACAGCCTGGGATTGGCGCTGATCGAGACTGGACGCGTGGAAGAAGGGTTGGCACATGTCGAAACCGCTGTGCGGTTGCGACCGGACAAGGCGGGCTATGCCGCCAACCTGGGCAGCGCGCTCTTACGGCTCGGCCGGGCCAAAGAAGCCTTGGCATGGCAGGACCAGGCGATCCAGATCCGCGGTGACCAGGCGGACTACCACAACAACCGCGGTCAAGCGTTGGCCGCGCTGGATCGCCGGGACGAAGCCCGGACCGCTTTCGGCGACGCCCTGCATTTGGCTCCGAACCACCCGGAAGCGAACTTCAATCTGGGTGTTCTGTTGTTCGAAGCGGGCAACGCGGCGGCCGCGTTGCCGCATTTCCAGGCCGCGGTGCGGAGTCGGCCCCGCACCGCGGCGGTCTGGTACAATCTGGGAATGGCCAATGCCGCGTTGGGACGGTATGCGGAAGCGGAGTCGTGTGTGCTCCGGGCGCTGGATCTGGAGCCCGGGATGACCGGGGCCGAAGCCGCGCTGAGGCGCATCCGTCTGCTGCGGTTCTGAGCGCCTGAATCGGCGTGATTCGTGAAATGCCGCATATTCCGACAGGTAAAACGTTTGTAATGAATCATTAAAATAAACCTTTACCCAAGTTCAGCGACTGCGGTATAAACTCCCATGTGATGAGGAAGAAGTTTATATGTTGAGGGAGAAGTGCTCCTTCTCAGCGTTTTAAATAAATGAACCAAAACAGGAGATCCGAAATGAAAAAATTGATGGTAGCGTTGGTGATCGTGGCGATCGCGTCCGTGGCGCAAGCCGAACTGCTGGCGACGTGGACGTTTGCGGACGGTGTATCAACCGTGACGCCCGAAGCGGGTGCGGCCAACATCGGTCAGGTGACGTTTGGTGAATTGACCCGCGTGGTTCTGGGCACCTCCAGCACGGCTGCCAACCAGTTCTCGAGCAATAACTGGGGCGTGGAAGGCAACGGTATCAGCTTGGGCATCACCGTGGCGGCTTACTATCAAATCGCCAATGCGACGCTCGGCGTCGGCGGGCTGAATGGTTCCAACACTGGTGCGGGCACCTTGCAATGGTCCTTGGGCTATGCCGGCGGTACAAGCTTTGGCACGGACGTGGGCACCGCCTGGACAGTTGCCTTTGCTTCGGCCAACTCCGTGTATGCGGATGTCGAGGTGGGCACGATCAACGCAGGCGCAAATTCCCTGTTCCTGCGCTCCACGGGCGGCCAGGTGGCCACCCCCACCGCTACGCCTGCCGCAGCGGGTTCCTCCCGTCTGCTGAACGAGCTGACGATGTCGGGCGACATTCAGTACATCCCCGAGCCCGCGACCATGAGCCTGCTGGGCTTGGGCGCGCTGGCCTTGGCGCTGCGTCGCAAGATGAAGAAGTAAATCACCCGCAAGGGTTGATGCAAAGAGCGGCCGAAAGGCCGCTCTTTTTTTTGTTGTAGATGCGCCCGCTGGGCGCGGTTGATTTGGTTCGGCTGTAGATGCGCCCGCTGGGCGCGTCGGCTCGGGAAGAAGCCGCGCTCAGCGAGCGCAGCTACAGGGAGGGACAATGCGGATCG
>CAYNSH010000110.1:0-9744 GCA_964399775.1 uncultured Verrucomicrobiota bacterium | reverse complement strand
ACAGGAGACAGAAGGCATCCGCCTGCGCCAAGGCTACAGCGGACAAGGGAGACAGTAGGAAGACGGAGGACGGAAGACGGAGGACGGAGGACAGTAGTCAGTGGGCAGTGGTCGGAAAACGAACAAAAACGGGAACGTGCAACGTGCAACCTGAAACCTTCAACCTTCAAGCCCTAACCACGAATCTCACGAATGGACACGAATATGAGAACGGATTGGGAGGTAGGGCGGGCTGGCCCAGCCCGCCGGAAACCAAATCGCGGCGCGTTGGGCCAACGCGCCCTACCCGAGAAACAGCAATGAAAATGAGAACCAAACCACTAGGACTTGTCCCGCCGAAGGCGGGGCCTGTCTCGCTGAAAGCGGCATTTACACTGGTCGAGATGCTAGTGGTGATTGCCATTTTGGGCATTCTGCTGGCGATGATGGTGCCGGCGGCGGGGATGATCCTGCGCCGGGCGGCGGTTGCCCGGGCCCGGTCGGGTGCGAGCATTGTGGTGACAACCATGGGCAAGTACCATGCCGAATACAACCGGTGGCCGCGGAGTTATGTGCAGAACGGCCGGGATCTGACCGATGCCGACTGGGTTAACACCATGGCGCCGGACCCCAGTTTGAGCGCGACCGTTCCGGATAATTTCAAGCGCATTATCCTGTTCCAGCCCGGCAGTGGCGCCCTGAATGCCGCTGGCGAATTCGCGGACCCGTGGGGTACTCCCTACAAGTTCGTTTTGGACGTGACCGGAACGGGGCAGATCCCCAATCCAAACCTGGACGTGGGCGGGAATCCCATTCGCGCGCGCGCGCTGGCCTGGTCGGCGGGGCCGGACAAGAATTATGATACCTGGGCGGATAACGTGACAAGCTGGGAATAGGGAAGGGAACAGGAGACAGAAGGCATCCGCCTGCGCCAAGGCTACAGCGGACAAGGGAGACAGAGGGCAGTAGACAGTGGTCAGGATTTTGAAATGGAAAGCACCTTTGAAAGCATCAAAAAGCTGATACATTCCGGGCAGGTTAGAATATCCGAATGACAAAACGGCAGCAAACCAAATTGGTGCACGAAGGCGACTATGTCGCGGAAGTGGATGTAGTCCTCATGCAGGACGAATCGGGCTGGGCACCCTATCTGTCCCTCGAAGATGCTTATAAGCTTGATGACGTCCGAAATGCCCTTCGACGCGGAGATATCCAAGTGGCGGCACGGAAGGGACGGGTCTTCAAATTGACCCCAGTGGGGGCCTGAGGAACTAGAGAATAGGAGGAATGAGGAAAGAGGACAGAAGACAGGAGACAGGGGACAGTAGTCAGGAGACAGGGGACAGGAGACGGTAGACAGTGGGCAGTGGGCAGGAGACAGAGGACGGAGGACGGGAAGAATCGAGGTCCGAAGTCCGAGGTCCGAGGCCGGTGGAGAACAAGGGAGACGGAGGACGGAAGGCATCCCCCTTCGCCAAGGCTACGGAGGACTAGCCGGAAGACGGAGGACGGAGGACAGTAGCCAGACAACGGAATAACCTGGAATATGAAACCTTCAACCTTCAACCCGTAACCACGAATCTCGCGAATGAAACGAATATGGGAACAAAACCAATTTAAGGAACAAGACAGTGCCTGCCATATCCATGTTTTATGGGATTGTGATCCGAATGTTCTTTCACGACGCAGAAAGGCACAAGGCGCCGCATATTCATGCCGAGTACCAAGGAGAGGTGGCGGTATATGCGATCCAGGATGGTGAAGTTTTGGCCGGCAAATTAATGCCTAACAAGCACAAGCTAGTTGCCGCATGGATGGAAATTCATAAAGAGGATTTACTGGCAAATTGGGAATTGGCCGTCAATGGCCAGGCCCCCTTGCCAATTCGAGGACTGGATTCATGATCATATCATCAATTAAGCCCGTAAAACCGGGCATGCTTCAGGTATACTCTGTTGACGGACGATGCGGTGTATTCGACGTGCGTCCCTTTATGGACAGCGAAGCATTTCAGCCATTGCGGACGTGGAACGCGTTTACCAAGGTTCGCAATGGTGGATATTACGTTGAATGGGATTGTGGAGCGGATTTGTCTGCGGATACCATTGAAATGAAATGGATCCAACTAAATGGAATACATGAAACAGCCAAGAATCGAATTTCTGGATCTGTTAAAAGAGCTAGACGGCGAACCGTCAAACCAGTGACCACATGACGACACCTACAGACTTCCGCCTAAGGCCTACTGACCCCGCAACCACAGAATATGCAGAACGCGCAGAAATGGTGTAAGTTGTGGATAGAAAGAAACCTTCAACCTTCAACCTTCAACTTTAACCACGAATTTCACGCTTGCCCGCCTGTGGAGGGAATGACACGAATGGAAACCGGATCATGAGGGCGGGCTGGCCCAGCCCGCCGGAAACCAAATCGCGGCGCGTTGGGCCAACGCGCCCTACCCGAGAAACAGCAATGAAAATGAGAACCAAACAACCAGGACTTGTCCCGCCAACGGCGGGGCCTGTCCCGCTGAAAGCGGGATTCACCCTCATCGAACTGCTGGCGGTGATTGCCATCATCGGGGTCCTGTTTGCCGTGGCCATGCCCGTCTTTGAAAACATGGGGCGGAAAGATGCCGATCGAGCGGCCTTCCAATTTATGTCGACCATGCGCCTGGCCCGGCAGCATGCGGTCAACAAGCGGCAATTCACCCTGGTGGTGTTTCCAACCCGGGACGGGGGTGACTACGCCCCCGAAGACCTTGACAAGTGTCTGCGCGGCTACGCCGTGCTGGCGGTGACCAACCGCATGGACCACATTGCGGCAACCAACCAAATACCCAGTATCATGGAATTCGAGTTCATCTCCGACTGGAGGTATTTCCAGGATGGCATCTATTTTGAGGAGGAAACGGATCGCACACTGATCGGTGACAGCGCGAACATGCTGTTTGCCAATTTTACGACGGTATATGAGTATCCGCTTCGCCCCGGGCCGGGATCGCCCACACGGCCTATGATTCCTATTCTCTTCAAACCGAACGGCCGGGCCTACTTCTTGACGTCCGGCACGAGACCGCGATTCCAAGACCCGGATTTTATCATCCACATCACCTCGGCCAGGTTCTATGAGAAACTCGAAAACAACCTTGCCGATCCCGTTTCAGTGCCGGGCACCAATGTCATGATTACGGTTAGTGCCAAGAGCGGTCAGATGGCCATTCGCCAGAGGAATTGAAGAGGGGTTCATGAAAATGCCGAACAAGAGATGCCTGGACACTCGCAGTGGCTATTCGCTGGTAGAAGTGACGCTAGCCTTGCTGGTGGTGGCCATTGGCATAACGGCGACATTTGCGCTGTTCCCGGAAGGATTGCGGGCCGCGCGTGCTTCGGTTGATGATGTGGAAATTGGCATGTTTTCGGAATATGTCTTCACCACGCTTGAACTGGCGGCGGCTCTGGATGGCGAGGGGTGGAACATAAGCGGGACCCGGACCCTCCGGACCCGGGCTTTGTCAGAAGACCATGAAGACGGCTCCCTTCTACGAACGGGGACCGGAAACGTGTTTTATTGGATTCCACAGGATTATTCACTTGGTGACGGGGATTACGAGGCGGCCCGGGTCGCCGGTTTCTGGACGACGGCTTTTACCTATGATTTGGAAATTACTTCAGGTGTTTTGAGCATGGTGGTTCTGCGGGTTTGGCCAGGAGAGGTCCGGGGCAGCCTGGATAATGCCCGGGTGTTTTATCGCGAAATCCTGGCGGGGAGATGAGGAATTGACATGAGAAGCCAGAGGATCAAGGACTCCGCCGCAATAAACAGCGGGACAGAAGCGCCCCGTCTCCCAACCGCCGCGCAAACGCTCTCTTTGGAGCCGGCACGCCCCCGTGCCGGGATCGGAGATTTCAATTCCGGATTGTTTTTATCGATTGTGCAACCGCCGAAAGCAGCGGGACGAGGGCGTCCCGTCTCCAAACAGGGCCGGGTCTCCATACGCCGCGGGGGCTTTACGATGATCGAGGTGCTGGCGTCGATGGCGGTGCTGGTGATTCTGGTGCTGGCGCTGACGGGGTTGTTCATGGAGGCGACCAATATCACCCGGCGCGGCACCACCATGCTGATGCGCAACAGCACCATTGAAACCGTCATGGAAACCATTCTAAAGGACACCGAAAGCATGGTCGTCAACGAACGACTGCCGTGCTATATTGAAGCCGACGTCGTGGATTCCGGTTCGGGAGGCTTTGGTTTTGACGAGGCCTTCTTCATTACCACCTCCGGCGACCAAGATGATGATCGTGCCTACCAATTGCGACGGTATTATGTGCGCGAGGCTATTGTAACCAATGCCTTGGGTGCGCCGTGGAAGCGGTATCAACTGTTCCGCGATGTGTGGATTTTCGCCGTGGCAGATGATGAACAGCCATTTAATCCGAGCAAGATACCGGTGGATGTTATGGAGCAAGGTATGCGTTGGTGGAATCATGTAGACACTTGGGGGACGGAGCGCGTCATGCTGGCGGACAACGTGGTCCGATTCGACATCTACTGTCTGGGTTGGGATGGACTGGACTGGATGGGTGCCATGAGCGGCCTGCACGTCTTCGATAGCACGGTGGGGCCAATGAGCGTGCCGGCAGGCCAGCGGGAAAGATTCCGGCACATGCCGCCGGCCTCCTTCGACATCTACCTGCAGATCACCAGCCCCGAGGCGGCCGAGGAGGGCGGGATGGCCCTCCTGTCCAGTGATTCTTCCATTCGACAAAACGCCCGGGCCATGATGATCCGCGAGTCGGCGACGATGGTGGGTCGGGCGTCTCCGGTGATGGGGCCGGCGCAGTTTCATCATCCGGCGAATCATTATACGGATCCGTAGGGAAGGCGAAGATTGGTGTGTTGGAATATGGGAATGATGGAATGGTGGAGAAGAAGAGTGGAATGATGGGATGGTGGAATGACATGAGGCTGAACCACAACGATTGTCGGCTGTTCTGTAGCCGGTCCCGGTGGGGCCGGGGATCTCAAAGAACCGCCGCGCTCAGCGAGCGCAGCTACAGGGGAACAGCCGCCGCGCTCAACGAGCGCAGCTACAGCAGCGGCGACTCCCGCCGGGGGGTGGCGCTGATCATCGTGCTGGGGTTTCTCAGCATCATGGTCATGCTGGCCGTGACGTTTGTGATGCATGCGCGGACGGAGCGGCTGGTCGCGGACTTCACGCTCGAGGCCCAGCGCGGGCGGCAGATCGTGCGGACGGCCTTGAATGCGGCCATGTACGAATTCAGTACGGAACTCTACGAAGCCAACCGGTTCATGATGGCGCCGCTGGAGCCGGTCGATTACTCGGTGTTCACCTCCGAGCGGTCGGGGGGGCAGCCCAGCATGGGGCGCCTTCGCGATGACGATGTGTATCTGATGGATGGCGAGGCCTACGACTGGATTCCCGCCCGCTACCGGACGACGGCGGTTTCAAACAAGGTGGCCGATGCCGAATGGGTCATGGTACGCGAAGGCTCGGGCGCAAACAGCCGCATTCTGGGCCGCTATGCCTACGCGGTCTTCGACATGAGCGGCGGCATCGACGCCAATTTCATTGCGCTGGCGGACGGCGTGGCCGGGGCGGGCAATTCCACCAACCGCCCCAGCGTCCGTCAGGTGGGTATGGGGACGGATGCCAATCCTCTCTTGGCGGAGACGATCGACCCCGGCGAATTTAAGCGGCTGCGTACCGGCTGGCACGGCTTCGACACCCTGTCCGAGATCATTCGGCTAACGGATGGGCACTACATCGATGGGCAGACCGGATTTGAAACCGGTGATACTCCTGCATTCGGGCGATATCCGACGACGCCGACAGGCCAGCGCTGGCGGAACAACCGCGTGGAGCGGTTCCCGGCGCTGAACAAGACCAACGTAGCCGATTTGGTGCCTTACAGCCTTTCGTCCATTCGGGGGCTGTACAATTTCGCCTCCGGCCGATGGGAGACGGGTGAAGTGATGGCGTGCGATCAAATGACGGACTGGACGGACACGGATTGGGTTTCCTTTGACGCGAATATCCTTTTTCAAGTCAGGGATCAATTGGTTTCAAGAGAGAGCACTCTTCAGGTCATCAAGGACTACATCAGCACCAACCGCTATCCCCAGGGCACGGATTATCCCAACGTCAAGAACAACCCGATGTTCAACGAGATTGGGATGAGTTTCGAACTGGAGTTTGTTCCCGGGGCGGTGGAAGGCACGGGGTTCAGGCAGGCCGGTGGTGGGCGACTTTTCTTGAATGTCGAGGTGCAATTCGAGGTGTGGTATCCGTTTCCTTCGGCCCACAACGCGCCATCCGGCACCTATGCGATCCAGGCCCCCTCCATTGGGGGCGGATTTGCCCCCAGCGGCTCTGAGGATATTTGGCTGCGATGCCGATTGCGAACCGGTAGTGGCCCGGCCAATGTCACCCTGATGGGCGGGAACATCCCAGATCCTCTCCAGATCACCTTTGCTGCGGATTTCAACAATGGCAATCCCATCCAGGCGGGCGGCACAATCAACTATCGAATCGAAGTGCAGCCTGATAATCCGGATGTCGAACTGGCGCAGACGGATACTCTCCAGGTTCCTGCCATCACGGTCAATCGTCCGATTGTCATGAGGCGGGACGGCCAACCAGTCGGAGAGATGCGGTTCGCGGTTGTTCGCGGGATGAATTTATCTGCCAGTGCCAACCCCCGGGAGGAGCTATGGTACGAGGTGGATGATCCCCGCCTGGGCTACGATCCGGATCGCTGGCAGGAATCGGACAACAATGCCGGGATGGGGGAAATCAACCCGTCGGCGCGCCGCGCCGGGTACGAGTCTTCGGGCGGACCGGGACTCTATATGTACTGTCGGAACGGACCGATGGTCAACCCCGGCGAGTTTGGATTCATCCCGACCGGAAGGCCTTGGGAGACGATTGACCTATGCACGGCGGGGGGCGCGCGGCTCCTGTCGCGGCTGGTGGCCACCAGCGACATCCTGACAGCCATCAATACAGGCCCGTATAACACCTTTTATACCAATGCGACGATCAACCCCAACACCACCAGCACGAATGTGTTGAAGGCCGCGTTTGCGGGCCTGACCCGGCGCGAAGTGCCGAATGCCCCCGATCTGCCGCTGAATGCCCTGTCGGGTGATGACGCTGAACTGCTGGCGGGATCCATGATCGATGCCTCCCGTACCAAGCAAATCGTCGCGGAAGGCGGAGCGTTCATGTATGGCTCCGACTGGGTGCGGGTTCCCGCCATGCAACGCAGTGGCCAGTTGGCTACGGCAGGGCTGAACAAAAACGAACGTGAATCCTTGATCCGCAATACATGGGGGCTGTTCAATCCCAACAACACCATGTTCACGGTGCTGGTCATTGCCCAAGCCATCAAGGAAGGACCGGGCCGCGTGGGCGTGTGGGATCCCAGCGAAGACATGATCACCGGTGAACGGCGCGCCGTCGCGCTGGTCTGGCGCGATCCGACACCGATCGGGACGAATCCGCGGCATCACGAGATGTATGTGCGGATGTTCAAGCTCCTGGACGAGTAGGGGATTTTCCACGGCGTGGAAAATAGTTTTCCATGGCGTGGAAACCCGGCCGAAAAAGTTTCCATGCTGTGGAACCCGCCGCGGGCGGGTCCATGGCGTGGAAAACAGGTGGCCAGAAGCGACAACCCGATACCCGGCTGCTTCTTTGTGCTCTTTGCGTTCTCTGTGGATAAATCCGGCTGTTCTCTTTGGGGAAAAAGCTGAAAAGCTGAAACACTGCCGTCCGTTGCCGTTCCGACCTGATTCACCCACGGGACCAGCCTTTGCCAAGGCACCGGCAGGCATGCAAGCCCGTGGGGGTCTGGGCAGCCGGAAGGCCGGTTTACCACAGAACACGCAGAACACGCAGAAAGAAACCAAATAGCCAAGCTCCGGATTTCGCGGATTGCACGGATTATATATCGGACAACGCCTGGAAAGGAGCGGCGGCATCTTGCCGCCGGCGAAAAAAGCAACGGCGGCTGGAAGCCGCCGGTCCCGAAGGGGAAGCTGAAAGATTCCACCTCCGCGGATATCGGCTTTCTTTGGAGACCCGACGCTTGTCCGCCATAGCCTTGGCGTCGGCGGGCCCTCGTCGGGCGGCTTGGAGCTGATATATGATTTATGGAAGTGGGGCGCGCATCGGAGCTATGCGCCACGCCGGAACGGCGTCAACGTGGCTCCGTTGCCGTTTCGACCTTCTTCAACCCACGGCGCGAGGCCGTGGGGGTCGGGGGTGGGTGTCCTTCTATCTTGTTGCGAGTTCCAGCGTGTCGTGTACCCATGCATTTAGACTTTTGTGCTCCACTTTTGCATGCATGGCCACCGCCTTGTGAAGTTCCGGCTCAACTCGAACCACAAACTTGCCGGAGTAGGGCTTCTCTGGGGCTTCGCCTCGTTCGGCACAGAACGCAAGGTAATCATCTACGGAGTCGCGGAACGCCTTCCGCAGCTCATGTACGGTTGCCCCCTGAAACGTAACAACATCCCGAAGGTTGATGACTTCGCCATGGAAGATGTTCGCTTCGTCATCAAACTCGACTTGTCCAATATATCCTTTATATTCGATCATGATATCACCTCTGCCTCTTTCAAGAACCTGCGCATCGAGGTAACGGCACCCTTGTCCGTCACCCGTTTGGGGTGCGGTCTGTGAAATACGGAACGGACTCCATTCAGGTAGATTCGCACGCGGGAACCCCGCCCCTCGGACATCTCGCCACCCAGAGCAACGATGAGTTTCTCGATATCGCTCCAGGGGATATCCGATCGATCAGGTCGTTCGACAATCCTGTCGAGGGTGCGCTGATTCCTCTTATTCATTCTTCTCGTATGATATCACCATATGGTATCACGTCAAGCGGTCATTTGTCAGATCTTCATGCACGGGCGCATGGACGTTCTGCGGGGACAGCGCCGCAAGAGCCGCCCGACGGGGGCGTCGGGTCTCCAGTAGGATTGAAATCCGTCCGTGGTTGAAAAAATCGGGCAGCCGATAACCACAGAACACCTGGCGAGGCAAAGCCGCAACCGAAGAAACCTGGCCACAAAAAAAACACGAGAAGCCACAAAAAGGGGACACCTAAACAGAAATGATCCGATCCTGAAATGGGCTGTAAAACTTTGTCATGGATTTCGATCAGGGGAAAGAAGGCCATTCATTATTGTGTCTTTTAGTGTTTTTGGGTGCGTCAGGATAAGTCGGAGTTGTCTATTCATATGAAAGGAGATGAATCTGTTAATTGAATGTTCAGCAGATAGCCAATGCGGCGGTGAAAGGAGTAATCCCCAAGCCGAAGCCCGCAACGGCGAACCCGCGAGCCGTAACGCAAGTGAACTCGATTCGGCCTCGTTACACTACTTGAGAGTGGCCAAGCTTCCCAAAAGGCTGAAGCCTGCTATTGGCGGTGAAGAAACATTCACATGCTGCCGTCAAGCTCTCCGGGGTGACTGGAGATGGCGCGTGGGGAAAGACAACTCGCGGAACCTGAGAGGCCCGCTTATGGCGAAAGCGCTGTGGCGGGAGTCGGACGGTCTCATAGTAGCGAAGAAACGCCTAATCCGCGTGGAGCGAAGGGGACCGACTGTAGGCAAGCAACGATCGAGGCTACATGCAACCGCTTGACCGAGAGGTCTACTACGGAATGGCCGACCGAAGATATCTGGATGTCTGCGACACCCAGATGGACCTCCTGCCGGACAAACTGCATC
>CAYNSH010000109.1:0-9786 GCA_964399775.1 uncultured Verrucomicrobiota bacterium | reverse complement strand
AGCCGGAACAGCCGCCCGACGGGGGCGTCGGGTCTCCAAACAGCCGGAACAGCCAGCTACGGAATATACGGATCGCACGGATCCGAACCATCGATCCCGGATCGAATCCGTAAAATCCTGTTCATCCGTAGCTGAAAATGTTTTCGGACTTCGGATCTCCTTTGAGTAATCACGAACAGCCGCCCGACGGGGGCGTCGGGTCTCCAAGCAGCCGGCGCATTTCCTCGGGGCTTGCGCGGGACGGGGGGGGGCCGTATAGTCCGGGGCCAATCATGAGCACGACATTATACAACAAGGTTTGGTCGCGGCATGTGGTCCGCGAAGAGGCGAACGGATCGACGCTGCTGTACATCGACCGCCAATTGGTCCACGAGGTGACGAGCCCGCAGGCGTTCGACGGGCTTCGGCTGGCCGGGCGCAAGGTCCGGCGGCCGGAACTGAACGTGGCGACGATCGATCACAACGTGCCGACGGTGAATCCGCAGAACATCATGGACCGGATCGCCAAGGCGCAGATCGAACGGCTCGAGCAGAACTGCCAGGAGTTTGGGCTGACGCTGCACGGGATCGGATCGCCGACGACGGGCATCGTGCACATCATGGCGCCGGAGCTGGGGTTGACCCTGCCGGGGCTGACGGTGGTCTGCGGCGATTCGCATACGGCGACGCACGGGGCGTTTGGCGCGCTGGCGTTCGGAATCGGCACCAGCGAGGTGGAGCATGTGCTGGCGACGCAAACGCTGTGGCAGCGCAAGAGCCGTTCGATGCGGGCGACGTTCAATGGCCGCCCCGCGAAGTGGATCACGGCCAAGGATTTCATCCTGCGGCTCATCCGGGAGATCGGCACGGCCGGCGGAACGGGCTGCGTGCTGGAATATGCCGGGGAGGCGATCCGGGCGCTGCCGATGTCGGGGCGAATGACGATCTGCAACATGTCGATCGAGGCCGGCGCACGGGCGGGCATGATTGCGCCGGACGAGACGACGTTTGAATACATAGCCAGCGGGAACCGGCCGCATGCGCCCCGCGGAGAAGCGCTGGAGCGATCGATGGCCTTCTGGAAAACGCTTCGCAGCGATGAGGACGCGGTCTTTGACCGGGAGATCACGATTGATACGTCGACTCTGGCGCCGCAGATCAGTTGGGGCACGAGTCCGGGAATGGTGGTGGATATCGACGGGGTGGTGCCGGGCCTGAACGATGTCCCGACGGTGCAGCCCAAGGATGTGGAAAAGGCCCTGACCTACATGGACCTGAAGCCGGGAACGCCCCTGACCGAGATTTCCGTGGATGTGGTTTTCATTGGAAGCTGCACCAATGGGCGGATCGAAGACTTGCGAGAAGCGGCCGGCGTGCTGAAGGGCCGCCGGATCGCCCCGAACGTCCAGACGCTGGTGGTGCCGGGATCGGCGCAGGTGAAGGCCCAGGCGGAAGTGGAAGGGCTGGACAAGGTCTTCCTCGATGCTGGCGCCGAGTGGCGAAGCCCGGGATGCAGCATGTGCCTGGCCATGAATCCAGACCGGTTGCAGCCGGGCCAGCGCGCGGCGTCGACCTCGAACCGGAACTTCGAGGGCCGGCAGGGGCAGGGCGGCCGGACGCATCTGGTCAGCCCCGTGATGGCGGCGGCCGCGGCTGTGGCGGGACACTTCGTGGATGTACGCACTTGGCTGGAAGGAGGCCATTGAGATGGACGCATTCAAACCCTTTTCGGGAACGGTGGCGGTGCTGGAGCGCGCCAATGTGGATACCGATCAAATCATCCCCAAGCAGTTCCTCAAGTCGATCGAGCGGACAGGATTCGGGCCGGCGCTGTTCTTTGACTGGCGCTATCTGAAGGATGGGTCTGCGGATCCGGCGTTTGAATTGAACGATCCGCTGCGCGCGGGCGCGTCGGTGCTGGTGGCGGGCAACAACTTCGGGTGCGGATCGAGCCGGGAGCATGCGGTTTGGGCGGTGCAGCAGTACGGCTTCAAGGCCGTGATTGCGCCCTGGCGCGGAAGCGGCGAGAAGCGCATCCCGGGATTTGCGGATATTTTCCGGAACAACGCCTATGGCAACGGGCTGCTGCCGATCGAGCTGTCGAGCGACGAAGTGCAGTGGATCTTCGAGGCGGCCAAGGGTCGCCAGCTTGAGGCCTCGGTGGATCTGGCGGCCCAGACCGTGACCGTCCGGGGGGCGGAAGAGCGGGTGTTTTCGTTTGAGATCACGTCGGATGTGAAAGACAAGTTGCTGAGCGGGCTCGACGACATCGGGCTGACGCTGTCGCACGAGGCGGAAATCTCCGCGTTTGAGGCCAAGCACGACGTTCAGATGGCCTGAACAGCCAAGCCGCCGGAACTACGAAATTCGCGAAAAACGCGAAAAGGGTATTCAGGTTGGGCGGCCTGGCCAACGCCCTCGGGCTGTTTCGATATGAATCTGATCCTGCTCGAGCCGAACGAGATTCAAGCTGATGGCACGGCCATTTTGGCCGGGCTGCGCGCGCGGCATGTCCGCGACGTACTGAAGGCGGCCACGGGGGATTCCATCCGCGTCGGAGTGATCGATGGGCCGCTGGGCACGGCCACGGTGAATGAGGCCGGCAAGGACATCCATCTCCAGTGCGACTGGTGTGGGGAAACGCAGCCAATTCCCCGCGTGGACCTGCTGCTGGCGATGCCGCGGCCCAAGGTGATGAATCGCTTGTGGCCGGTGCTGGCCGCGCTGGGGGTGGGGCGGATCTTCATTTCCAATGCGTGGAAGACCGAACGCAACTACTTCGATACGCACGTGCTGGAGGCCGGGCATGTGCGGCGGGGGCTGGTGGAAGGCTTGCAGCAGGCGCGGGATACGCGCCTGCCGCGGGTGAGCGTGCACCGGCAGTTCAAGAAGCTGGTGGAGGACGAGTTGGATGGGTTCGGGCCGTATGCAGCGCGGCTGGTGGCGCATCCGGGGGAGGGGGCGTTTCCGTCCGAACCGCTGGCGACGTTGCCTAAAGATGCGCGCATGCTGTTGGCGGTGGGGCCGGAGGGGGGCTGGACGTTGTTCGAGCTGGCGTTGCTGGCGGCGCATGGATTCGAGGCGGTGTCGTGGGGACCTCGGGCACTGAGGAGTGATACGGCGTGTGCCGTGCTGCTGGGGCTGGTCCACGCGGCGTTGGGGTGAGAGATGTGCGGGGGAAGGAGGAATCTCGATATCCAATATCCAACAAGGAATATCCAAATTTCAAGTAGGTGCCGCAGCCTTCGCCAAGGCTACGGCCGGCAAGCGGGACGATCCTACCGTTGGAGGGTTCGTTGCTTGGGAGGTGATTTTTGCGAGGGGTGCGGGGTGGCGGGGTTTTTCTTGCGGGCCGGTTGGGTTTTCGCCTTGTTGACGGGGCGGACGGGCCGGCCCTCCATGTAGCCGCGGTAGCCGACGGGTTCGAGTTGGAAGCGCGGCGCGTCCTCGTCGGCCCATTCGTAGCCGTAGAGTTCGGGCTGGTAGGTCTTCATGACGTCCCAAAGGGAAAAGATGGCTTCCTCGAAGTTCTTTTCGTCGAAGGGCGGGCCCTGGAAAACCATGAGTTTGCAGGGCGGCAGGTCGATGAGATCAAACCCTTCCGGAACGGGTCCGGAATACTCGGCGGGGACCTCGACGCCCTGGGCGTAGACGGAGGTGCCGCGGGGCTGGAGGTGCTTGGGCAGCCACAGGCCCATGGGTTCATGGATGGCGGACTTGATCTGGCCGAGCTTTTCCCAGACATCGCAGCCGACTTCTTCGCAGTACTCGAAGTAATGCGCGGCTTTTTTGCCGCGCTTGAGGACCATTCTGCGGGCGGGTCGGTCGACGATCTGGACGAAGACGACCTGGGATTTGGGTTTTTCCTTGCTGGTTTTCATGGGGGCGGTTCCTTTGGGGTTGGGCGGGTAGTAGCTGCGCATCCGGTCCGGCATGAACAGGACGACGGACGGCGGGTTCCGGCGAAACTGGCGGGGTGAAATTCCGAACTGGCGGGTGAACGCGCGCGTGAAGCCTTCGTGGGAGTCGAAGACGAAATCAAACGCGACGTCGATCACCTTGCCGGGGTCGGTGCAGAGCCGGTCCGCGGCGGCGGACAGGCGGAACTGGCGGATGTACTCGAAGGGCGAACGGCCGGTGTATTCCTTGAACAGCCGCGCGGCGTGCCACGGGGAATACCGGGCGGCGCGGGCGAGCCCGGCGAGGGTGATGGGTTCGGACAGGTGGGCTTCAATGAAGTCCTGCATCCGTTTCACCGCATTGATTTGATCCGCGTCCATCGGAGATTTCCCTTTGTTCGGTTCCAGTACACCACGGGTTGAGGGCGGATTCTTGACCGGGATTGCGAAAATAGCAAAAAGCGAAGGGGGCGGGAAACAACCACGGATGAACACGGATGGGGGGCGGAACGGGGGAGATCCATGTCCACTATCCAACAAGAAATGTCCAATTCCCAAGGCTTGGCAAGCCGCAGGCATGCGAACAGCCGGCCAACTCGGCGCGGTGGCCTACAGTGCGGATTTGTGTATGCCCCCCCGGGGGGGCGGATTGGCGCGGGTTGGAGGAATTGACTATGACGTATGAGTATCGTATATGTATACGTCATGAACACGAAGCTGACATTGCGGATGGATGAGGCGCTGATTCATCAGGCCAAGCGGGCGGCGGAGAAGCGCGGGAAATCGGTGTCCCAGATGGTGGCGGAGTTTTTCGGCTCGCTGGGCGAAAGGGCCAAGGCGGGTAAGGAGGTTCCGCCCGTCACGGCCAGTCTGCTGGGGGTTCTGCGCGAGAAACCGGTGGACGTAAGCGCCTACAAGCGCCATCTGCGCGAGAAGCATCTGTGAACGTGCTCCTCGACACGAACGTGATTCTAGACGTGCTCCTCGACCGCAAGCCGCACGTCGACGATTCGGCCCGGATTTTCCGCCTGGTGGAGGAGGGGACCATTTCGGGGTTGCTCTGCGCCACGACGCTGACCACGCTGGATTATCTGTTGACTCAGTCCGTTGGGCGGCCCGATTCCCGTTCCGTGCTTGCCCGGTTGCTGCGCCTGTTCGATATCGCCCCCGTTACGCGGCCCGTGATCGAAGGCGCCTTGCGAAGCGAGATGGCCGATTTTGAGGATGCCGTGCTGGTTTACGCAGCGCGCCAAGCCGGCGCGGATGCCGTCGTCACGCGCAATCCAAAGGATTTTGCAAAGGCCGCTTGTCCGGTTTTCGATCCGCGTCAGTTTCTGGCGCTGATTCGGTAGGCGGCGAACAGCCGCCACCCCGCCGCGGTGGGCTGCAGGGCAAGCCTACAATTGAAGCGTGCGTTTTGGGATCAGGGCTTTCTTGCTCGAGGGATGGCGACGTTCATGGGGGGGGCCTTGCGCTCGAGACGTGGGAGGACTGGCTCTATGGCCCGGCGGCTTCGCGCGCCTTGAGATTTCTGGACTGCGGCAGGAATTCGTTCAAGCGGGCGGGCCGGGCGACCGTGTCTTGCAGAACCTGGCCGAGATACACCTGCAGGGTGTAGCCGTCATATCGATAGGTTTGGCCGGTTTCGGCGGTTTCCCTGTTGCGCAGGTCGCGCGTCGCCACGTAGGTGGCTTCGATCGGAATGCTGGGCTGATGGGTGAAAGGCCCCTTGAAGACGAGGGGCGACGGCGGCGTGTTGGCCCGGGTGGGGCGGGGTGTTTCGCCGTCCGCGGAGTCATAGAACGTGATGAAGACCTGGACAAGGGCATTGCTGAATAGGCGCTGACCGGCGGGAAGCTCCAAAGTGGCGGAGAGAACCCGCATGTCTTGGATCGTGTCGTCGGAGGGCAGGCGCTTGATTTCCGGCGAGACGATGCGAATGGGATGGGTGGCGGCGACGGGCGCGGAGGGGCGCGGGCTCGGGGTGGGCTGGCTTTGGAGTTGGCGCTGGCGCATGAGGCGATCCACGCGGTCCCGCGCCTCGGGATGGGAGGGATCGAGGTCGAGGACCTGGTTCCAGCGGGACTGGGCGGCATCGAGGTCGCCGCGTTTTTCGAGCATTCGGGCATGCTCCACATGGGCCGGAAGAAATTCGGGTTCCATGTGGTGGATCTGGTTCAGGATGCGGAAGGCGCTGGAATGATCGGCGAACCCGGCGGCGGCGATGGCCCGCTCGAGCATGAGTTGGACTTCCTGGGAATCGCGGGGCGGGGGAGACGCATGGGTCGTGGCTTGCAGCAGGAGATTGGTGTCGGCGGGGGTGAAATCGGCCACTTCCAGCATCTGGAGCAGTTCGGGTTGGGTCTGGGTCTCGGCGTCGGCGGATTCCGTACCGGGCGCCCCCGTCGAGGTGGCGGGGACCGGGCGCGGGGTGGTTCCGGGGCGGGCCACGATGGAGGCGGGGGCGGCGGCCTGGGAGTCGGCGGACGGCGCTTCGCGTTCGGCGCGGATTGCTTCGACGCGCTGGAGGTCGATGGCTTCGGTTTCCGGCCGGATGATCCATTGTTGCCAGTTGACCAGGAAGGCGAGAAGGCCGATCTGAAAGACCAGGATCAAAACGATGGCGAGAATGGTGGTGGGTTGGAGCAGGCCGCGGCTGGGCCGGTAGCGGGCATGGGGGGCGATGATTTCCTGGTATTGGACCCGGGTTTGTCCGAAGGTCAGCCGGTCGTTATGGGCCAGGCGGGTGGCTTCGGCCAAGGGGACATCGTTGAGCAGGATGGTTGAACCGGGGGCGAGGCTGGAGAGGAAAACACCGGTGCCTTTTTCCTCCAACAGGGCGTGTTCCGGGGCGACGTGTTCGTCGTCGGACAGGACGAGATGGCACTGGGGGTCGCTGCCGAGGCGGGTCAAGGCCTGGCGAACGACAATCCGCCGGCCTTCATAGCGTCCGGATAGAAAAACCAGCCTATACATGACACCCGGCAGTATGCGGGAAGGATGTCAGCGGGGGAAGAGGATTCTGTCGATCAGGTCGGAATCGAGCTGAAAGAGGGCAACGCCGGCGGTGCGGCGATTGTGTGCGGCGAGCCATTGCTCCGCGGTGGCGAGGGCGTCGAGTTGGGATTCGTCGGCGCTGGTGCCGATGCCGGGAAGGATGCGGCCGGGGGCGGGGGCGGCGGCCACGGCGCGTTCGAGCCGGTCGGCGAAGCGGTCCGCATCGCGCTCATAAAGCATGGGGGCGGCATGATCAAGCCAGCCCTCGTGAAGCCAGCGGGGCCAATCCTGGCCGTTTTCGGCGGCGGATTCCGGGGTGGGATAGACGGCGGCCGAAAAGACAATCGGGGGATGGATTTCGCGGACGGCGTGGTGGGCATCCCGGACGAAACGGCTCATTTCCTCGCGGCGGAAGCGGTCGTAGGCGTCGGCCTGCCGGGCGCCGGGTTGGACCGATGCGGGCCAATCGGGCACGGACTGTCCGAGGAAGGCCTCGAAGGCGATACGGGTGGCGGGGGAGAAGCATCCGGTTCGGGCCGGATAGCGGAGATAATCGAGATGGATGCCATCCACGCCTTGGCGGGCCAGATCGCGGAGGGCATCCAGAAGAAACGCGCGGTTGTCGGGATGCGAGGGGCACAGCCAATTCAGGTGGTTGCCGTGGGCATCCTGCATCAAGCGGCCTTCGGCGCGCAGGGGTGCAATCCGGGCGTCCGGGACGCCATCCAGGCTCCAGCACACGATCCAGGCCTGCAGGGAGATGGATTCTTCGCGGGCGATATCGATGGCGGTTTGCAGGAAGCGCCGGGAGCGTCGCTGTCCGAGGTCGGAGGCCTGGCGGGGGCCATCGGCGTCGACGGGGTAATGGAGAAAACCGGCGGTGCCGAGGTGTTCATAGACGACGTTGATGCCGCGGGCGGCCAGATCCTTCATGGTGGGCCGGCGAAGGCGCGGCGGGATGGGCAATGCCCAGACGGCCCGAATTTCCTTCTCGGGCGGGGCGGCCCCGGCGAGCAACTCGCGGGCCTGTTGATCGCGCTGGGCGGATTGTTGGCGAAGGCGCTGGAGTTCGGGTTGGTAGCGGGCATCGGAAGCGGCGATGGACGCGGCCAGCCATTGGATGGCGGACGGGGTGGCGAGCGGCGGCACATGGGAGAACCAAAGCCCCCGGGGGGAACCGGCGGCGGCGGGGAGTTGTCGATCGGGGATCCCATCGACGGATCGCCACCAGCCGAGGGTGTGGGCCTTGCGGGAGTCGGCTTGCACGGGCAGGAGGTGGCGGGTGCGATGGGGCATGCCGGCGGGAAGCCCCGGAATGACATCGGGGTCAAAGGAAATCGTGGACCAATCCTCATTCTGGGTGGCATAGGGGCGGACCCGGACGCCCATGGCTTTGGCCAGGCCGGAGTGGGCTTGATAGAAAACCGCGAGACGTCCATCCCGGCGCAGATAGCGTTCCAGGATTCTGAATTCGGCGGGTGGTAGTTGCGGGTTATAGGGCAGGACCAGCCAACGGAAAGGGCGCAGATCGGTGGAGGCCAGGTCTTCCTCGGGGAGGATGGCGGCGGGGATGCCAGCTTGTTCGAAGAGGTGCCGGGCGCGCTGGGCGCATTGCGCGGCGAAGGCGGTTTCGCCGGGGGCGGTTTGATCCCCGCCGCGCAAAATGGCGACGGCGTGAACATGGGCGCGGATGGAATGAAGGATCAGTTCGGCATCGCGACCGGCGCCCTTCCAGGCGGATAATCGCACGACGGAGGCCCGGCGCCAGTCGGGTTGGCCGCTTTCGGCCGAGAATTCCGCGGTGGAGAAATAGAGCGTACGCCTCCCGGGCCCATCGAGGTCGGCCTGAGCGGACAGCCAGTGGCCCCCGCTTTGGAGGTGAAGGGTCACGGCGCGCAGGGCGGCCGGATCGTCGCACTCCAGTTCGACGGCAATGGCGGTGGCGGCGGGGTCGGGGGATCGCACGTCGAAATCCCAGAAGACGCGATCGATCCGGGGATTGGCGAACGGGACGGGCAGGCGCAGCCCCCCGCCGGGGTGGGGCTGGACGACTGGGGCATCTGGGCCGGGGACGGCCCGGTCGGCCCGCAGGGCCAGCCATTCGCGCGCAGAGGTGGCGGCCGGCAACAGGCAGGCGATGGCTAGGCCAAGAAGGAGGCGCCGGGCACACCGCATGGGATTACTCCCAGATATAGCCGTCGGGATCGCCACCGGGGCCAGCCCTCCCACCCGGGGCGGAGCCGAATTGACGAAAATACTTCCGGCCTTGTTCGGTTTCCGGATGTTGGGGCGAAGCCGTCTTGGTGGCCAGGCTTGGGCCCGGGGGAGGGGGGCGCGGTTCTTCCGGCGTTCGCGGCATGGCGTAGGGATCGGTGACATGATAGCGCCGGGCGGTTTCGTTGTTTGCCCGGCCGTCGCCGTCCTGGGGACGGGGGCCCTTGTTGCGCAGGAAGGCCATCAGGATGAAAAACCCGGCGAGGACGAGGGCAATGATGGTGATGGGATTGGAGATCAGGCGAATCAGTTCGTTCATGGCGTCACTTCTTTCGGGGCTTTCAGCGTGGCGGAGGTGGCCAGTCCGGTGTCATGGGCGGCTTGCCCGACAATGGCGGCGGTGACTTGGCGGGACTGGGCGGCGAAACCGAGCATGAGGGAGACGTCGCAGAGCAGGTTGATCTTTCGGGGCAATCCCTGGGAGTAGCGGTAAAGGGCGTCGAGGGCCTCCTGGTTGAAGACCCAGAGGTCGCCGCCGACGGCGCGCATGTGGTGTTGGATGTAGCCGGTGGTTTGGGCGGGAGTAAGGGGAGAGAGGTCGTAGACGATCTGCATGCGCTGGGCCAGGGAGGGGTCGGCCTGGACCGCGGGCAGCAGTTCGGGGGTGCCGGCCAGGATCACGGTAAAGAGCGGTTCC
>CAYNSH010000108.1:0-9881 GCA_964399775.1 uncultured Verrucomicrobiota bacterium | reverse complement strand
AAGCGAATTTGCGAGCGATGCAAGATTGTGCGTCGCAAGGGAGTGGTGCGTGTGATCTGCACGGATCTGCGCCACAAGCAGCGCCAAGGTTAAGGAGAATCAGAGCAATGCCCAGAGTGATTGGTGTCGATATTCCGGGCCGCAAGCGCGTCGAATACGCCCTGCGGTACATCTATGGCGTGGGGCCTACCCGCGCCAAGGAAGTGGTGGCGAAGCTGAAGATCGATCCGGCCAAGAAGGCCGACGATCTCACGGGCGAGGAAATCACCGCGCTGTCGAAGATGCTGCAGGAAGAGTATGTGGTGGAAGGCGATTTGCGGCGCGAAGTGTCCGGCAACATCCGCCGGCTCATCGCCGTCAATTGCTACCGCGGCATTCGTCATCGCAAGGGCCTGCCGGTCCGCGGGCAGCGCACCAGCACCAATGCCCGCACCCGCAAGGGGCCGCGCAAGACCGTCGGCGCCGTTCGGGGCAAGGAAGCCCGGTCCGCCGCCAAGTCCGGGACCAAGTAAGGGAAGGATGGACACATGGCTGAAGAAATCAAAGACGATGTGAAGGCCCCCCCGGCCCCCGAGGCCGCGGCGCCGGCCGCCCCGGCGGCGCCGGTCGCCGCTCCCGCGGGCGAGGCCGCGGATGGCGAGGCCAAGGTGGTCCGCCGTCGCATCAAGGGTTCCAAGAACATCCCGGTGGGCGTGGTGCACATTCTGGCCTCGTTCAACAACACCACGGTCAGCATCAGCGACCCGCGGGGCAACGTGATTTCCTGGAGCAATGGCGGTCGCTGCGGCTTCAAGGGCTCGCGCAAGAGTACCGCCTACGCCGGCACGATCGTGGCGCAGGAGGCCTGCAAGGTGGCCTTGGGCCATGGCCTGAACGAAGTGGAAATCCGCGTGCAGGGGCCCGGCTCCGGCCGCGAGTCCGCCATTCGGGCGGTGCAGGCCGCCGGGCTGCAGATTTCGGGAATCAAGGATATCACGCCGGTGCCGCACAATGGCTGCCGCGCCCGCAAGCGCCGCCGCGTATAAGTTTCAAGAGAGAGGAATCGACCATGGGCAGATATACTGGACCGGCTTGCAAGCGTTGCCGTCGGGTGGGCATGAAGCTCTTTTTGAAGGGCGACCGTTGTTACATGGCCAAGTGCCCGATTGAACAGGGGCATCCGCCTCCCGGCCCGCAGGCCGCCCGGCGCCGTCCCCGCCTGAAGGACTATGGCATTCAGTTGCAGGAAAAGCAGCGTTTGCGCACGATGTACGGCATGCAGGAGGGGCAGTTCCGCCTGTTCTTCCAGCGCGCCCTGCGCAGCCGCGGCGTCACCGGCGAAATCCTGCTGCAAGCGCTGGAAATGCGCCTGGACAACCTCGTGTACCGCATGGGCCTGGCGCCGTCGCGCCGCTCCGCCCGCCAGTATGTCCGCCACGGGCATGTCCGGGTGGATGGCGTCAAGGTCGACATCCCCTCCTACAAGGTCAAGCCCGGCGAAGTGATCCAGGCCCGCGACTCCAAGCGCGCCCGGGAATATGCCAAGGTCCACCTCGAGGCCGCGGAAAGCCGCGGCTGGCCGTCCTGGCTGAATGTTGACAAGTCGGAGTTCAAGGCGGTGGTTGATCACGTGCCCACCCGCGAGGAAATCGCGCCGGTGGTCAACGAGCAGCTCATCGTTGAACTCTACTCCAAGTAAGCCCCCCCACCCGCCATACGTTCCGGCTAACGCCCGGGACTGGAAGGAAAGACATCATGATGAATACCCGACTCAACCGGTTCGAAATGCCCAAGTTCGTCATCAAGGACGAAGCATCGGCCAGCCCCACCTTCGGCCAGTTTATCGCCGAGCCCTTCGAGGCGGGCTATGGCCGCACCATCGGCAACTCCCTGCGCCGCGTCCTGCTCTCCTCGCTCGAGGGCGCCGCGGTGTCCTCCGTCCGCATCCAGGGCGCCGAGCACGAGTTCTGCCACCTCAAGGGCTGTGTCGAGGACGTCACGGACATCGTGCTCAACCTGAAGGGCGTGCTCTTCAAGCTCTATACCCGCCAGCCCAAGCTGCTGCGCATCAAGGTCAAGGGGGCCGGCGACGTCACCGCCGCCGATATCCAGACGGATCCGGCCGTGGAAGTCCTGAATCCCGACCACCATATTTGCACGCTGGATGCCGATGGCGTGTTCGACGCCGAGCTGGAAGTCAAGATCGGTCGCGGCTATTGCCCCGCCGATTGGAACAAGAAAGAAGACCAGGAGATCGGTCTGATCCCGATCGATTCGCTGTTCTCTCCCGTGCGCCGGGTCAAGTACTCCGTGGAAAACACGCGCGTGGGGCGCCGCACCGACTACGAAAAGCTCATTCTGGACATCTGGACCGATGGTCGCATCAACCCCGACGAAGCCCTGACGCTTTCGGCGGCGATCCTGCGCCACCACCTCGATGTGTTCGTGAATTACGACAAGGATATCGTTGAGTTCCAGGAGAGCGAAAAGAGCGTCGATCCGGCCCGCGAGGAACTGGCCAAGAAGCTGGCCATCAGCGTCAACGAAATCGAATTGAGCGTCCGCGCCGCCAACTGCCTCAACAACGCGAACATCACCACGGTGGGCGAGCTGGCGCAGAAGAGCGAGGCCGAGATGCTCAAGTACCGCAACTTCGGCAAGAAGTCGCTCAATGAAATCAAGCAGAAGCTGGTCGAGATGGGCCTGTCCCTGGGCATGAGCTTTGATGCCGACCTGCTGCAGATGGCCCCGACCGAAGAGTAAGGCAGATAGGAGCGTCCCATGCGACACCGCAAGAATACCGTTAAACTTGGCCGGAACTCGGCTCAGCGCGAAGCGCTGCTGTCCAGCCTGGTCGGGAATCTCATCCTCTCCAAGCGTATCACGACCACCCTGCCGAAAGCCCGTGCCGCCAAGCGCATGGCCGACAAGATGGTCACCATCGCCAAGAAAGAGACCCTGGCCGCCCGCCGCCATGCCCTGTCGCTCTTGAAGCGGCCGGAAGCCGTCGCCGAGCTGTTTGGCGCGGTGATGCCCGCCATGCGCGAACGCGCCGGGGGCTATACCCGCGTGGTCAAACTGGGCAAGCGCATGAGCGACAGCAGCGAAATGTGCATCCTCGAATGGGTCGACTTCGTGCCCCAGCCGAAGAAGAAGAAGAAAGAAAAGAGCGAGGAAGGCAAGTAGCCGCCTCCCGTTCCTTCTCGCGCAACGGCATCCGGTCGACCGGATGCCGTTTTGCTTTCGCGATTTGCAGGGGGGCGGGAGCCATGCTACTCTGCGCCATTCTGTGGAAAGCGGAAAGACATGCCGGAAAAGGTCATTTGGGTCGAGGGTGCGCGGGAGCACAACCTCAAGAACATCACCGTGCGGATTCCGCGCGGTTCGCTCTGCGTGGTGACGGGTCTGAGCGGCAGCGGCAAGTCGTCGCTGGCATTCGATACGCTCTATGCCGAAGGGCAGCGCAAGTATGTCGAAAGCCTGTCGTCGTATGCGCGGATGTTTCTCGAGCAGCTCCAGAAGCCGGACGTGGACCGCATCGACGGGCTTTCGCCGGCGATTGCGATCGAGCAGCGGACGGCCGGGTCCAATCCGCGCTCGATCGTGGCGACGACCACGGAGATCCACGACTATCTGCGGCTGCTCTATGCCAGCATCGGCCACCCGCATTGCCACCGGTGCGGAAAGCCGATCGCCGGGCAGAGCGCGGAAGAAATGGTGGAGCGGATCCTGTCGCGCCCGGAAGGGACCAAGGTGGTGCTGATGGCGCCACGGGTGGCGGGGCGCAAGGGCGAACATGTGGAGGTCTTTGAAGAGGCGCGCCGGCAGGGGTTTACCCGGGTCCGCGTGGATGGCGACCTGGTTGAACTGGAATCGCCCCCCAAGCTCGACCAGAAACGCAAGCATTCGATCGAGGTCGTCGTGGACCGGCTGGTGATGGCGGCCAAGGTCCGCAGCCGGCTGACCGACTCCGTGGAACTGGCCCTGAAGCAGGGCGACGGCGTCCTGATCGCCCTCTTCCAGGAACCGGGCGCCGAGATTGGCGCCCCGCAGTTGTTCTCCGAAAAAAGCGCGTGCGCGGATTGCGGGATCAGCTTTGAAGCGCTGCTTGCCAGGAACTTCTCGTTCAACAGCCCCTACGGGGCCTGCCCGGTATGTCATGGGATCGGCACGCGCCTGATCTTCGATCCGGATTTGGTGGTCCCGGATGGCACCCGGGCGATCGACTCGGGCGCCATTGCCGCCTGGCGGCCGTCCGGCCGGCGCGAGGCCATCTATCGCAAGGGCCTGCTGCGGGCCCTGGCCAAGCACTACGCCTTTGAATTGACCACGCCCTGGCAGGAGTTGCCCGCGCCGATCCGCGACATCATCCTGAACGGCTCCGGCGCGGAACCGATCGATTTCGGCTTCTGGCGCGGCGGGGCCTGGCGCAAGTACACCAAGCCGTTCGAAGGCGTGTTGCCCAATCTGCAGCGCCGCTACGAGGAGACCGAAAGCGAGTACATGCGCCAGAAACTGACGGCCTACATGAGCCGCCTCCCGTGCGATGCCTGCGGAGGCCGCCGCCTGCGTCCGGAAAGCCTGGCCTGCCGGATCGCCGGCAAGGGCATCATGGAAGTCATGCAGTTGTCGGCCCATGCCGCCGCAGCCTGGTTTGCCGGGCTGGAGATCACCCGGCAGGAGTCGAAGATCGCCGGGGAGGTGCTCAAGGAAATCTCGCGCCGGTTGCGGTTCCTGTGCGATGTGGGCCTGGGCTACCTGAACCTGGACCGCGAAAGCGGAACCCTCTCCGGCGGGGAGGCCCAGCGGATCCGCCTGGCCACGCAGATTGGGGCGGGGCTGGTCGGCGTGCTCTACGTCCTGGACGAGCCCAGCATTGGCCTGCACCAGCGCGACAACGAGAAACTGCTGCGGACGCTGAAGGGGTTGCGGGACCTGGGCAATACCGTGGTCGTGGTCGAGCACGACGAGCAAACCATCCGCGAGGCCGATTATGTCATTGATCTGGGGCCCGGCGCCGGCGTTCACGGGGGCGAAGTCGTATTCGCCGGAACGGTCCCGCAATTGCTCAAATCCAAAACCTCGCTGACCGCCGCCTTCTTGAACGGCGATCGGCGGATCCAGGTTCCCCATCAGCGCAAGGAACCCGGCACGGCCTGGCTCGAAATCCTGGGCGCGGCCGAAAACAACCTCAAGGGCGTCGATGTCCGCTTTCCAGTCGGCGCCATTTCCTGCGTGACCGGCGTCAGCGGCAGCGGCAAAAGCACGCTGATCGATGACATCCTGCGCCGGGCCCTGTTTCGCCATTTCTACTCGTCGAAGGAACGACCCGGGCGTCATGCCCGGATCCGCGGAGCGGGGCACTTCGACAAGGTGATCGTGATCGACCAGTCGCCGATCGGTCGCACGCCGCGGTCAAATCCCGCCACCTATACCGGCGCCTTCAACGGCATTCGCGATCTCTTCGCACAACTGCCCGGATCCAAGCTGCGCGGCTACAAGCCCGGGCGTTTCAGTTTCAACGTCAAGGGGGGGCGCTGCGAGTCCTGCAAGGGCGATGGCATTCTGAAGATTGAAATGAACTTCCTGCCGGATGTCTACGTGACCTGCGAGCAGTGCCGAGGCCGGCGCTACAACCAGGAAACGCTCGAAGTGAAATGGAAGGGCCAGAACATTGCCGATGTCCTGGACATGACCATCAACGAAGCCCTGGACTTTTTCTTGCCGATGTCCTCCATCGCGCGCAAATTCAAGACCATGAGCGAAGTGGGCCTGGGCTACCTGAAAGTGGGCCAGCCGGCCACGACGCTCTCCGGCGGCGAGGCCCAGCGGATGAAGCTCAGCGCGGAACTGGCCCGGCGCGATACCGGGCGCACGCTGTATCTGCTCGATGAGCCGACCACCGGTTTGCATTTCGCCGATGTGGACCGACTGCTGCAGGTGTTGCTGCGGCTGCGCGATGCGGGCAATACCTTGATTGTCATCGAGCACAATCTCGATGTCATCAAAACGGCGGACTACATCGTCGACCTGGGCCCGGAAGGTGGCGATGCCGGCGGGCGGGTTGTCGCCTGTGGATCGCCCGAGGCCATCGCCAGTAATCCGGCCTCGCACACGGGCGCCTACCTGAAGGCCGCGCTCAACGGAGCGCTCGAACCCGCCACCCCATCGAAACGTGCCAAGCGCACCCGGAAGGTGTCATGAAGGCGGGCTGGATCTTCGGAATGCTGCTGCTGCTGACGGCGGGCGCCGTCGCCACCGAGCCGGCCGGTGAAGAAGCCGTTGCGGAAGACACCGGTTCCGGACGGTTGAGCATCGAAGAGGCCGGCCGCTTGCTGGCGACCGGTCGCGCCGCCTATGAAGACGGCTTGCTTCGATTGGCCAGCCGCCGGCTCGAAGAGGTGCTCTCCGGGGCCCCGGATTCCCGGCGCCGTGCGGAAGCGGCCCTTTGGCTGGCGCGCGTCCGGCTGGCCGAAAGCCGTCCGGCGGCGGCCATCGAGGTGTTGGATGCCCACGCCGAACCGGTTCGGGCGACGGCCCTGCTCTCCGATATTCTGTTGACCCGCGCCCAGGCCCTTCTGCAACTGCGGCAGTTTGCCGATGCCGCATCCGTCCTTCAGGGCTATGCCCAGCGGTTTCCCGGCCACGACAATGTGCCGACCGCCTTGCGCCTGCTGACGAAGGCCTACGCGGCGCAAGAAGACTGGCCCGAAGCCCGCGCGGTCTGCCAGGAATTGGAATCGCAGCATGCCGGGCATCCCGATGCGCGGGCGGCCTGCCTCGAATTGGCCGCGGCCCTGGGAGAGGCCGGGCGGGTCCAGGAGGCGCGCACGGTGCTCCAGCGCATTGAAACCGCCTATGACGGTCAACTCTGGAGCGAACGGGCGGCCCTCCAAAACGCCGAACTGCTCCTGGCCCACGGCGAGCGCCCGCAGGCCTTGGACCGGTTGCAGGCGCTGGTCGGCAATACCAATCTCCAAGCCGCAACGCGCGCGCAGGGCTATCAAATCGTCGCCCAGGCCCTCGGCGCCGAGACCAATTATCAGGCGGCGTTGAGCATGATCGAGCGTGGAATCGCCATTGCCTCCGATCCTGCCCAGCGGCTCGAAAGCCAGATGGTCCAATCCCGGCTGTTGATCCAGTCCGGGCAGTTGTCCGAAGGCGCGGCGTTGCTTCGTTCGGTGGTGGTCCAGATTCCGGATCCCGCGCGTGCCGGACAACTCCATCTGGAACTGGCGGACGCCTTGGCCACTCTGGAGCTTTGGTCCGAAGCCGCGGCCGAATACCAGGCCTGGCTGGATGCCTTCGAGGGGGCCACGGGTACGCCGGAGGCCTTGACCGGCCTGGCGTGGGCGCTCTGGGGCGCCGAGCGCTTCGCCGAGGCCGCGCGCGCCTTCGAACGGGCCGCCGCCGCGACCGAGGGCGCGGAGGCGCGCCAGGATTTGCTGCACAAAATGGCCGATGCCCATTTTGCCAGCGGACAACACAGCCAAGCCAAAGCCGCCTACCAACGGGTGCTGGAGCCGGCGTCCCCCGACAGTGATCGAGGTCAGCGCATCCGCTTTCAACTGGCCGAAACCGAGTTGGCGCTGGGGGAGACCGAAGCGGGTGAAATCCGCCTGCTGGACCTGAGCCGTTCGCGCCGGGAAACCGCCACGACCCGCGCCGCGATTCAGCGTCTCGGCGCGCTGTATGAGCAGCGGGGCGCGTTGGAGACCGCCGTGGAGCAGTACGGACGCCTGATCGACGCCTGCACCGATGCCCTGGCCTGTGCCGAGGCCCTGCTGGCCCGCGGAATGATCCGCTACCGGACCGGTGCCTTCCAGTCCGCGCTCGACGACTTCGTGCGCATCCGCAAAGAGCTGTCCCAAACCCCGCCCGCGGCCCAGGCCTATTTCATGCACGGGTGGTGTCTCTACCTCCTCGGAAAAAATGCTGAAGCCCTCGAGGTCTGCGAACAATTTCTCGTGGATTACCCGCAATCCGACTTTGTTCCGGATGTTCTCTTCTGGCTGGCCGAACAGGCCTTCAATCATGCCGACTATGAAACCGCCGAGAGGCGCTTCCTGAGCGTGGCCACCGATCATCCCGGCAGCCCGCGCGCCGCGGACGCCCTGTTCTGGGCCGGCCGCGCCGCCACGGCTCGCCGGGCCTACCTGCCGGCCAATGAGCACTACAATGCCCTGATGACGCGCTATCCCGACAGTTCGCGCCTGGCCGAGGCGCTCCTGGCCCAGGGCGATGTCCTCAGCGAACTGGGCCAGTTTGCGGCCGCCATCCTGGCCTTTGACGAAGTCATCCTGCGCTTTCCGCAGTCCCCGGAAGCCCTGATGGCCTGGGGGCGAAAGGGCGATTGCCAATATACCCTCGGCCAGGACAATCCCGCCCGTTACGAGGAGGCCTTGCTATCGTATCGGATGCTCCACGAGAACGCGGCGGCACCGGTGGATTTGCGCCTGCAGGCCGGCTACAAGATCGGGCGCTGTCTCGAGAAGATGGGCCGGGTGCCGGCGGCCCTCGACCGCTACATGGAAGTCGCCTACGCGTTCCTGCAAGAGGCGGGTCCGCCGCCCGAGGCCACGGTGTGGTTCACCCGTGCGGCCTTTGGGGCCGCCGCCCTCCAGGAACGCGCCGGCAACTGGCGCGAAGCGGCCGGCATCTACCGGCGCGTGGCCGACTCCGGCGTGCCCGCCGCCGTCGAAGCCCGCGACCGCATGGACCGCATCCGCCGCGACCACTGGCTCCTCTTCTAAAAAGGGGTCAGCCCGTACATTGTAACAGTTTTGAGTTAATCGACTCCAAGACAATGGAAAACCCCTCGATTCCGCATGAACCGCGTTGTCTCATTCTGATGGCTCGAGGTCGATGGGTTGGCCGTCGATCTCCCAGTGGCTCAGGGTGCCGCGTACGGCCCCGAAGCGGGTGACGACATCGGCGGAGAGCACGACCGGCCGTACCGGGCAAACCCACACGGATCGGGGCTGGTTTCGCGAAAACAGGGTGGGGGATCTGGAGATCGCTTTGACCGGGATGGCATCGCGCCGTCCCAGGGGAGTCCGGATGCGCGTGGATTCGCCCACCTGCAGTTCGAGGGCATGCACATCGCCGTCCATGACGAGTTGATAATCCCCATCCACCGCCCAAGACTGATTGGCGGCCGCGTCACGCAGGTCGAAAAAGAAGGAAACATAGTCTCGGGTCCCGGGGGGGACTTCGAAGGAATGCACCACATTGCTGACGGCGTTGCTCCAGACCGCCCGGCCGGTTTCCGGCCACAGCACGAGGACATCGTCCTGCGTAAAATTCCGCTCCGACATCTGCTTGGTCAGCGTGTGGCGAGGGCCCTCGGTCGTTGCTTCAATCCGGCATTCGATCGTGTTGTCCACCGGGTAGACCTTGGCGATCCACGGGCGGTTCCAGACCCGGATGGAGCGAAGGACGGACCCATCCTCGAGCGTCTCGCTCTGCACGCGCATGGTGCCCACCGATACCCCGATCCAGGTGATGTCATACTCCATCCGTTCGGATTGCGCGGAGGCAACGGGAACAGTCAGCCCTAACCCTCCCGCACCCGCCCAGAACGTGAGCATCAGGCAAATCCATCGACATGGGATCATGGGTTGAGCCGAGTCGGGAGGGCACCCGGTGCGGTCATGCGGGTCATCTCCACTCGCCAGCAGGGGGGTAAAAGCAAGACGGCGGTGATGTTTCCTCTGGTGTTTAGCATTCGGCCGAATATAGGGGTGAGGCCGTTGCCTGTCAATTGGACGAAAATGCTCGGCAAGCCGTCGAGTGACCGTCGAGTGAAACGCTATGTGGCAAACGTCAAGGCCTGGGTCAAGGCCTGCGACCCAGGGCTGTGTCTTTAATGCCGACAATCAGAAGAGAGAGAGGGGATTAGG
>CAYNSH010000107.1:0-9969 GCA_964399775.1 uncultured Verrucomicrobiota bacterium | reverse complement strand
CTCGCTGTGATTGCGCCGCGGCGGGAGGCGCAGGTTGGTGAGGTAGTGAACCAGGTAAAGCCCGTCGTCGGTGGAAAGGTAATGGGCTTCGTCGAGGCACAGCAGGGTGCGCACGAGGGTCTCGGGGCGGTTCTGCACGGCCAGCCAGAAATTCATCAAGGCCTCGGGGAGCGATTGCGTGGGGCCCTCGATCTTCATGGACGACAGGATCTGCCGGGTCATGGGCAGTTGGCCCCCGGGGATGACATCCATGTAGATGACGGGGATGCGCTGGCGGCTGGAAGCCGCGGCGGCCACATGGCGCAGCACGGTGGATTTGCCGACTCCGTAGGGGCCGGTCAGGATTCCGGCGAGGCGTCCGTTCTCGGCCAGGAAACTCAGCCGCGCCATGGCCTCTTCATGTTGCTCGCCGGAAAACAGGTACCGTTGGTCCACCACGTTCAAAAACGGGTTATCCTTCAGATTCCAGTAGGCGGCATACATAAACGGTCAAGGAGATGGACGATCAGCGACGGAGGGCGGAAGAAAAGCGAATGGGCTCGTTGGATTGGGGCGCGCGGGCGGGGTTCGCGGCGGGTCCGCGGGAGGCCGCGTTCCCGGGGGAAAGCGTCGGGGTGGCGTCGGGGATGGCGGCGATGCCCTGGCCGGGCACGATCTGAAAGGGCAGGGGGGGCGGCAGCGAGGTCTCGCCTAGGTACTTATTGATCAGGAGATGATGATGTCCGGATTCATCGACATCCAGCGTGAACACGATCGGCACCTGCTCTTCGATGCGGTTTTTCAGCATGAAGGCCAGCGGGGAGACCGGCTTGGGGAGCGTGAGGATGGCGGTGACGCCCATGCGCTCCAGCGCCTGGATGAACGAGTAGATGTGCTTGGTCAGTTTCTCCTTCTGGTGGATGGCGACCCAGGGCAGGACGGTATCGATGACGACCCGGCGGATGCCGCTGGATTCGACGATTTCCTGGAACTCCATGAAACTGCCCGGGGGCAGGGTGAGGTTCTTCTCGAACTCCGGCGTGGGCATGATGTTGGCATACTCGAGGACGCTAACCTGTCCCTTGGCGACGGCGGCGGCCAGCGGCAGGCCCATTTGCTGGGCGACAATCGCCAGGTCGTTGGCGTGCCAGGCCGAAAGCAGCAGGCCGCGATCGCCTTCCTTCACGCTTTGCATCAGGATCTGCAGCGCGGCAACGGTCTTGCCGCTGCCCTGCCGGCCGATGCACAGCGCCGCCCGGTGGCGATATATGCCGCCGAAATGCTGATCAAAGAGGGGAATGCCGAGCCTGGTCTTGTCGATCATGAGAATGAATCCGGGAGGTTCACGTGGCCGGGGGCGGGGGGGGGCTGACGCGGGCGAGCAAGCTCTTGATGAATCCCAATTCGAAGGGCTTGGTCAGGAACGCGGTGATCTCGCCGCCCTGGGCGCGCTCGGCCAATTCTTCGGAGGGCTCGCCGGTAATCAGGATCAGCGGGCGTCCCTGGGCGTGTTGCTTGAGTTGGCTGACCCACTCCTGCAAGTCCGGGACATCCGGGAGATACAGGTCGGCAATAATGACTTGCATGGCGGGGTCGGCCATCTTGGCCAATCCTTCCGCGGAGGTGCCGGCGGGGGACGCTTCGTGACCCAGGCGGGTGACCAGAGTTGTCAGGTACTCCCGGACGGCTTCATCATCGTCGATTATCAAAATTCGTGCCATAAGCGGTGCTCCGATGGTCAAATGAATGAATTCCAAATGGAAACCTACCGGACGACAGCGGTGTTGTCAAAAATCAAACCAAACCTTATACAGCACCAATGGAATTGTACCGATGGCGGGCGCTGACGCAATCTTAACGCGAAGGGCAGAATGCGGTTGTGATGTTGACCCCGCACAACTTTTTTGGGGAATTTTGAAATTATTTTGCGACAAACTCCAGAATATCGATTAAGGTGTTGAACTTCAGGCCGAGAATGAAGCGGTTGGGTATTCCCACCGTTTCCATTTTTCCGGCGGGATGACGATTTGAGACTATGATGGAACCATCGCCATTTGAGACCAGGCCACAGAGGGTTAAGATCACCCAGTGCCGTTGCGACGACTGCCAACTGACGGTGCATGTGCACGGCACGCCGGCCCCCTTGGCCTGCCCCTACTGCCAGCGCCCGCTGCAACAGCAGCAGACGGATGAGCCGCTTGCCGAGGAAGTGGCGTTCCCGTCCCTGGAAGAGGCTCGCGCCCGCATGGCCAAGCTGTACCGGCGTCCTCCCAAGTGGCTGGCGACGCTCATCCTGACCATTGCGGTGCTCATGCTGGCCACGGCGGTCTTCATGCAGTTGCGCAGCGCGGGCAATTACTTCTATCAGCCGTTGGTCAGCATCTATTCGCTGATCGCTGGTTTGTTTGTGGTGTCGCGATTCCTGATCGCTTCGATGTATGTGCCCCCGCGGGACCATGGATACGAGCCGACGATCTCGGTCCTGGTGCCCTGCATGAACGAAGAGGCGGTGATTCGCCAGACGATCGAGCGCATTTTCGGCGCACGCTATCCGGACGACAAGCTGGAAGTGGTCTGCGTGAACGATGGCTCGACGGATGGCACCCTGGAGCAGATGCGGGCGGCCCAGACGCGGCATCCCAACCTGGTGGTGGTGGATTTCCAGAAGAACCGCGGGCTGAGCCACGCCTGGGCGGTGGGGGTTCTGCTGGGTCGCGGCGAATTCATCGTATGCGTGGATTCCGACACGTTTATTTTCCCGGGGTCGCTGCAAAAGCTGATGCAGGGCTTCACCGATCCGGCGGTGGGGGGCATCAGCGGCCATTGCGACGTGGAAAACTCGCGAAACAACCTGCTGACCCGCATGCAGGACGTCCGCTACTTCTTTTCCTACAAGGTGATGAAAGCCGCGGAAAGCGTCAGCGGCACGGTCAGTTGCCTGCCGGGATGCTTCTCGGCCTACCGCCGCGTGTGCGTCTTGCACGTCTTGGACGAGTGGCTGAACGCCACCGTGATGGGCGAGCATGGCAACTTCGGCGATGACCGCAGCCTGACCAACTACATCCTGCGCGACTACAAAATCCTGTACGACGACCGGGCGCTGGCCACGACGATCGCGCCGGACCGGTGGGGCCAATATGTGCGCCAACAGGCGCGCTGGGCCCGTTCCTATCTGCGCGAAATCATGAAGGTCGGCCGCTGGATGTGGCGCAAGCACCCCGTGCCGGCGCTGTCGTGGTACGCGATGATGTGGATGCCGATCATCGAACCCGTGGTGATCACCTCGGCGCTGATCGTGGCTCCGATTGTGGCCGTGATCACCGGCAGCGGCAATATCGGCGCTTCGTACCTGCTCGGCGTTTCCGCGATCACGGCGGTGTGGACCCTGCACTATTGGGAGCGTACCGGGCGACGCGACTGGTGGACAGGGTTCCTCTATACCGCCAGCTACATGGTGTTTTTCAGTTGGCAGATTTACTGGGCCCTGGCGACCCTGAGGGGGCGCAAGTGGGGGACGCGCGGATGAAACGACCCATCGACCGCGACGAAAAGTTCCCGCCGAGCGCCCTTCCGAACGGGCGCGGAAGGGCGCCGGAGGATTCGCCGTTTGACATGGCGGAGTTGGAACCGGAGTCGAAGGAACTGGATCCGCAAGCCCTGGCGGACACCCCGATGGGGGCGCCCCCGCCGGAAGAACCGATCGCGAAGGACCCGCAGACGGTCACGTGGGTCCGTCCCCGGCCCGTTCAACAGGAAAGCAACATCCGGGCCTGGATGGTTTTTCTGGCCGGCCTGTTCCTGCTGGTGGCGTTGTGGGTTCCCGTGCGCGCCATCTACCAGCGCATTCGCTACCGGCCCGTCGCGATGGGCGTGCGCGATGCGGATACCTTCATTGCCCTGGCCTATGGGGGCGTCAGTGCCGGCACGGTGCGCGGCCCCGAGGAAGTGTCGCGGGCCCAGTTCGAGCAGCATATCCGCGCGTTGCGGCAGCGGGGCTACAACCCCATCGGACTCTCCGACGTCCGGGCCTTCTACGAGGACGGGCAGTTGCTGCCGCGCCGGGCGGTGTTGATCACCATGGAGCAGGGGCGGCGGAACTCCTATCTGGAAACCCGCGCCATTTTGCAATCCGAGCGCTGGAAGGCCGTCATGTTTGTGCGGGGCGATACCATCCGCCAGAACGATCCCAGCGCCTTGCGCTGGCCGATCCTGCGCGACATGGCGCGCTCGGGCGTCTGGGAAATCGGCGCCCAGTCCTTCGGCGGCTTTCGCCGCATTCCCGCCGGGCCCGAAGGCGAGACGGGCAACTTCTTTGCGTCGCCGATGTGGATCGCGACCGAGCAGCGGCTGGAAACGCCCGAGGAATTCAAGAACCGCGTCCGGGCCGAGCACGAACGAATGGTCGCGGAGTTCCAGGAGGGGATGGGCGAGGCGCCTGTGGCGTTTGCCTTCCCGTACGGCGATTATGGGCAATACGATCCGCGGGCGGTGCCGGTGCGGGTGTTCAACCTCGCCGAAGTGGACCGCCACTACGCCATCGGGTTCAGCCTGGGCCCGTTCCTGTTGAATACCCGCTATACCGACCCGCGCGCCCTCAACCGCCTGCTGGTCAACCCGGACTGGGGCCCCGAGCAATTGATCGATATCCTCGAGTCGGGGCGCGCGGTCCAGCCGTGGCATTTGACGAATCCCCTGGCGCCCGCGCGCTGGATGACCGACTGGGGCCTGGTGAAGCATCCGGAGGATGGCAGCTTCTGGATCACCGCCATCCCGGCGGATTCGGATCCGAAGGCGCATCCTCCCACGACAGGCGCGCTGACCTGGATGGTCGGCAGCGATCTCTTCGGCGACCTGGTGTTCCGGATGCGCTTCCGGGTGGAAGCCGGACAGTTCGGCATCCGGATGCGGGCCCGTCCGGGCGGCGAAGAAGGCATCCGGATTCTCTTTGACGACACGGGGAACGTCTGGGTGAAGCAGAAACTGTACGGCGCCGAGGAATTCACCCAGGCCACGGCCCGTCATCTCGGCACGCGTCCCGGCGGCGAGCAGGAGCTGAAACTGTCGCTGAAGGACCGGACGTTGTTTGCCACGCTGAACGGGAACATGTTGCTTCAGGAGCCGCTGGACCTGATGGGCGAGGGTCTCCCGGGCCTGTTCGGATTCGAAGTCTGGGACCGCACACCGGGCGTGGCCGCCACGCAGATCCTGGAACTGGATTTTCCGCGGCCGGGGCGGGTGTTGCTCTCCTGGTCGTCCCGCGAGCACGTGCCGATGGCGCTCTTGATTCGCCAACTCCATGACCAGGCCCATCGACTGGCGGCCGTGAGCCCCCCCTGGCTGGATGCCATGAGTTCCATCCCCCTGGTGCTGCCGCAATGGGATGACGAGACCGTGCGTACGTTTGCGCGCATGCGGAGCATCCTGGTGCTGCCGCGGATCACCCTGCGCAACGCCGAGTTGGCGTTGCAGATCCCGCCCGAATTGCCGGCATCGGAAGCGCGCGCCATGTCGGTGGACGGGATCTTCTTCGATTGCCACCAGGTGCCCCAGGACCAGATCCATGTGCTGGTCCCCTGGCTCCAGGAGGTCCATCAACGCATAAAGGATCATGACATGAAACTGGCCATTCATTTTCCCGCCTCCGTCGCGCGGCTGGCGTCCTTCGCGTCCATCGCCGCGATGTTTCCCGGCGCCCTGATCGCGGTCGAAACCCCCGAGCGCGCCGACGAACTCGAAGCGGTCCAGACGGAAGCGGTCGTGGCGGAGACCCTCGAACTGCCTCCCGGCGACATGCACCTGAGCCTGTTCTACCAGTTGGCCGCCCGGGCCCTGTCGGAAGAGGCCCTGACCCCGCAGGCCCGGCTGGAGGCCAGCCGCCGCGATGGGTACATGGCCTATCAAGAGGGCGATTTCGACCGGGCCATCGAGCACTGGAGCCAGTGGCTCGAGCTGGATCCGGACAATACCGAGGCCCTGTCGCTGATTGCCCAGGCCTGGATCCAGAAAGGCGACCTCGATGAGGGCTTGGATTACCTGACGCGCAGCCTGGAGATCAGCCCCGGCCAGATCAACATGGCCATCCGCCGCGCGGAGCTGCTTGATCGCATGGGGCGCACCGACGAGGCGCGCGAACAGCTCAATCTGTACGCGCGCGTTTTTCCCGAAAACCCCGACATTCTGATTGCCCAGTCCCAATGGCTGCGGCGACGCCATCGGCGCCTGGAAGCGCGCGCCATGGTGGAGACCCTGGTGCGCGAGGCTCCGCTGAACCTCACGGCACGGATTGCGCTCCTGAATCTTCTCGACAACCCAGGTGAGCGCTATCGCACCATGCTGGGGATCCTGGATCTGGGGCGCTCGCCCGACTCTCAGATTCCGTTTGGCCAATCCCTGTTGAACTACGAAATCCTGACCTTCCCCGAGTCGGCGGCCCTCTTTGGCTACATCCGCGACCAGGCCGACCGGGGACAGTCCACCCGGCAGCGGGAGTTATACGAAAGCTTCCTGCCGCTGACCAACCGCATCACCGACGATTTCAGTTCCGGCCAGTTGTCCGATGGCTGGATTGCATCGGGCGGCATTCGGGGCCTGTCGCAAGGCCGTTACGAATTGCGCGCGGCCATCGACCAGGCCGAAACCTATCTACGCCTGCGGCGTTCCGAGCTCATGCGCGACGGCGTGCTGGAGGTCATCCTGGACGAAACGCAGGGATTCTTCTGGATCTATGCGCGCCGCAGTTCCCGCGCCATGGTCCGCTTTGGCTTCGATCTGGATGGCTTTATTCATCTCCAAGCCTGGCGCGAAGGGGACCTCGTGGCCAATGCGACCCGGCCCTGGATCCGGCCGCCGGGCAGCATGACCATGCGCCTGGAAGTTCGCGGCGACGGCATTCGTGGGTTTGTCAACGGATTGGAGATCTTCGACGGGCCGGTGGAGATCCCGTCCGATGTGGCCTATGGCTGGTGGGGGATTGCGCCCTTTGCGTTCGACCTGGGCATCGCGCGGGCCAGCATCATTCGCATGGATTGCGAGCCGGATCCCACGCAACTGGTCCTGGTGCCCCCGGGCGACCCATCCCGGCAGGTGGTGGCGCTGCGTCCCCATGCCGGATCCATTTCCGCCCTGGTGCCGGCGTGGTTTTTCCAGAATCCGGATGGGACCCTGCCGACGGCGCTGCCGGACGATGCCGGCACCTTGCGCATGTTCACGGCGTTCCACCGCATCCGCCTGATGCCCGGGGTGGATTTGTCCTATGACGGGGATGTCGATCCCGTCCGCGTGGTCGACCTGATCCGGCGGCACCGCCTGCCGGGCGTGGTCTTGAAGCGGCGCACGCCTCCCAAGCAGCCCTGGCTCGACGCCCTTTCGGCGGCCTTGGAAGACCACCCGGCCACGGTGCTGGTGCTGGCGAGCGAGGCCGCGCTCTGGAACGTGCCGCGCGCCGGCGAAGAATCGCGCGGCGAACTCGTGGTCCGTCCCGAGGTGCGCGACCACCTGCTGCCGGGCCCCGGCGAACAAATCCTCCTGCGCGAGATGCCGTTCGGCAGCGTGCTGATCCCGCCACTGCAAGAAGAGTGGAAGGTGTACCTGTGGCATTCCCAGACCACCGAGAAAGAGGATGACGAGGATTGGGTGACTCCGCGCCTCTATCTGCTCGAATCGGACGGGACCCTGGCCATGCCTGCCGCCCGGTAAATCCACGATTCCGGTGCCGCCATGTTGTTTCCCACGACTGCGTTTGCCGTTTTTTTCTTCCTGGTGTTCAACCTGCACTGGGCGCTGGCGGGTCGCCCGCGGGCGCGCAAGGCGTTCCTGCTCTGCGCCAGCCTGTTCTTCTACGGCTTTTGGAGCTGGAAATTCGCCCTGATGCTGCTGGGGTCGGCCTGGGTGAACCATGCCGCGGCCCTGCGCATGGATCGTCTGGGCGAGGATGCCGCGTCGTCCCGCCGCCGCCGCCGGCTCGTGATCGCGGTGGTGGCGTTCAACCTCGGCCTGCTGGGATTCTTCAAATACACGGGGTTCGTGGTGGCCGATGCGCTTTTTCCGCTGCTGCGCCCCCTCTGCGTGGCCCTGGGGTCCGAAGCCGTCTGGGCCCTGGTGCGGATCCAGGAAGAGGTCTATCCGTGGCTGGCCCGGATCGTCCTGCCGGTGGGCATTTCCTTCTTCACGTTCCAGGCGTTGAGCTACGTGGTGGATGTGTATCGCCGGCGGGTATCGCCGGCGCGGTCGTGGATCGACTTTGCCAACTACCTCGCCTTTTTTCCCCAACTGGTCGCCGGCCCGATCGTGCGTGCGGGAACCCTCGTGCCCCAGATGGAAGACATGCCCGGCCGCGAGCACCCCATCGAGGCCGCCCGGGCCGTGTTTCTGATTCTGATCGGACTGTTCAAGAAAATCGTGGTGGCCAACTGGCTGGCGGCGCGCCTGGCCGATCCGGTGTTCGCCTGGCCCGAACGGTTCAGCGGCCCCGACCTGCTCCTGGGCGTCTACGGCTACGCCCTGCAAATCTACTGCGACTTCTCCGCCTATTCCGACATCGCCATCGGCGCGGCGCTGGCACATCTCGCTGTCCACCTGGCTGCGCGACTACCTCTACATCCCGCTCGGGGGCTCGCGCCATGGCGCCCGGCGGACCTATGTCAACCTGTTCATCACCTTCCTGCTGGGCGGCCTGTGGCATGGCGCGGCGTGGACGTTCATCCTCTGGGGCGCGTTTCATGGTCTCTATCTGTCCATCGAACGCAAGGTGCGCGAAGGACTGCATATTCCCGAACGCGGCGCCCTTCCGACCCGCGGACTGGTGGCGTTCCTCGGGCGGCTGTGGATCTTCCATGTCGTCTGTTTTTCCTGGATTCTCTTCCGCGGCGGGCGCATGGAGAATGTCGCGGCGATGCTCGAGGGGATCGTCGCCTGGCGCAGCCGCGTCGCGGAGGTGACCCTCTGGGGCGCGCTGCCCATCGCCATGGTGGCGGTTGGATTCGCCACGCAGTTCTTTGATGGCGGTCACCTGTGGGGTGTCATCCGCCGCGTTTCCACCCGTCCGGCCTGGGCGGTTGCGGCCGTGGCGGCCATTGTCCTGACGGCGATTTTGTCGCTGGGACCCGAGGGCGTCGCCCCCTTCATCTATTTCCAGTTCTAACCCGGGAGTTCTGACCATCGCATGAAAACAATCGCCAGCCCCGAAGAAACGAGAGCGCTCCAGAAGCCGGAGCGATTCGCGACCCCGGCCATTCCGCTGCGCCGCGCGTGGGGTGCGCTGTTCGTGTTTTATGCGGTGGCCCTGATGCTCAATGCGGCTTCGCTGCATCGCAACAACCAGCACATGCCCTATGGTCCGGTGCGCACCTTCTGGGTCTCCGTCACCGAGCCCCTGGCCAACGCATCCAGCGCCCTGGGTCTGGATCGCCCCCGGCAATTCCTGTACCGCACCCTCGGCGCCGCGCTGAACCCGTGACCCCGTCGGTGGATGGGTCGTTGCCGGGAATGTGGGAGCCGGACAGCGGAGAACCGGCGAGCAAACCACGGATGAACACGGATGGACACGGATGGTGGAGGAACAGCCGACTGCGCCTGCCCGCCTGTGGCGGAAGAAGCGCGAAAGTTGCGAAAGGGGAGGCGGCTGGAACATGGAGCCGGGACGCCCTCGTCCCGCAAGCTGTAGCCGCGCCCGCTGGGCGCGGCGGATCGAAGGCCGCAGCCTCGGCACAGAGACCGAGCAGGAACCCAGGAACAGCAGGAACAGTTGCCCGACGGGGGCGTCGGGGCGCCAAGCAGCCGGAGCAGCCAGCTGCGGAATATACGGATGGTACGGATCCGAACCATAGGTTCCCCCCGGATCGAATCCGTAACATCCTGTCGATCCGTAGCTGAAATCTTCTGCGGACTTCGGACCTCGGACCTCGGGCACGGTCTCCTTGCTTCTCATTCGCGTTTCGCTTGGCATCCCGAATCCTTAGCCAAGCTGGGAAAAATCGTCCGAAGGGTTAAAAA